>NZ_KV821248.1:136344-214554 GCF_001815615.1 Neisseria sp. HMSC075C10 | reverse complement strand
AGGCCGTCTGAAAAATTTCAGACGGCCTTTGCTTTACTTCAAACAATCAGCTCACAATTAATTTGAACCGACTTTGATTTTTTGCCACAAATTGACAGACAATTTTTTCGCATCTGCGCTCATTTGAGGCATGACGAAACCGTCTTTCATGTCTTGCTCGTTCGGGAAAATAGAGCGAGTGTTCACCAGCTCGGCAGGCATTTTTTCGCGTGCAGGTTTGCTGGCCGGTGCGAAGGTTACGGCGATACCGTTTTTCGCAGCCACTTCGGGGTCAAGCGTGTAGTTGATGTATTTGTGGGCATTGGTGATGTTTTTCGCATCGGCCGGAATCAGCCAAGATTCAATCCAGAAGCCCATGCCTTTCGGCGTCAACACTTCGATGCCGACGTTGTTTTTCACTTCTTCAGAACGCGCTTTGGCCAAGTTCAAGTCGCCGCCGTTACCTGCCGCCAAGCAGATATCGCCGCGTGCCAATTCGTCAATGATGGAAGGGCTGAAACGTTTTACATCAGGACGGATAGACTTCAACACTTCCGCCGCCGCTTTCAAATCTTCAGGATTCGAGCCTTTAGGATCTTTACCCAAGTAGTTCAACAAGATTGGGAACATTTCGCTCGGTGTATCCCACAAAGCGATGCCGCAAGATTTCAGCTTGTTGGTGTATTCAGGTTTGAACAGCAAATCCCAGCCGTTTTCAGGCAATTTTCCGCCCAAAAGCTCCTTGCCCTTCGCCGTAATCGCAATCGTATTCACACCTGAGAAGTATGGAACGGCGTATTGATTGCCCGGGTCGGCAGTTTCCAACATCTTCAGCAATTCAGGGTCGATGTTTTTATAGTTCGGAATCAAGTCCTTATTGATTTTTTGGTATGCACCCGCCTCAATTTGGCGCGGCAGGAAGGCAATACCGGGCACAACCAAGTCATAGCCGGATTTGCCGGTCAGCATTTTGGCTTCCAGCGTTTCGTTGTTTTCATACAAATCGTAAGTCAGCTTCAAATTGTTGGCTTTTTTGAAGTCTTCGACTGTACTTTCGTCAACGTAGTTTGACCAGTTGTAGATATTCAAAGTATCGGTGGCGGCTGCTTCGGCATTGGCAGCAGGCGCGCTGCCTGCTTGAGGTTGCTCGGCTTTTTTCTCGCCACCGCCGCACGCGGCCAAAGACAATGCGGCCAATACGGCTAATACAGATTTTTTCATACGGGCAGATTCCTGATGAAAGAGTGGTTAATGTCAATAAATAAGAAACCCTGCACCCCATAAACACCCCGGCGCAGAGTTAGGCTATTGTAATGGAAACGTAAGCAAACGCAAAGCAATATCCATCTGATTTTTATTGAAATAAGGCAAAGCAACACCATCTTTTTACCAAAAGCGTTGCACCGGCTGTCGTTTTTGGGCAAAATACGGCTGATTTGCGCGCGTTTATAGAGAAAAAGCTTGCATACAAGGAAATCTGTCTTTAAAATTGCGCGTTTACAGAATTTATTTTTCAGGAGATATTCAATATGGCAAACAGCGCACAAGCCCGCAAACGTGCCCGCCAGTCGGTTAAACAACGCGCCCACAACGCCAGCCTGCGTACTGCATTCCGTACCGCTGTGAAAAAAGTGTTGAAAGCAGTTGAAGCCGGCGACAAAGCTGCTGCTCAAGCAGTTTACCAAGAATCCGTTAAAGTCATCGACCGCATCGCTGACAAAGGCGTATTCCACAAAAACAAAGCAGCCCGTCACAAAAGCCGTCTGTCTGCTAAAGTAAAAGCGTTGGCTTAATACTGACGCAGATGCCGGAAATCCTGACAATCAAAACAGGATGAATCGAGCTGATACGATGCCCCTGAGGTCCTGCCTTTCAGGGGCATTGCCGTATTCACAGCCTAAACCGACTAAATAAACCTATTTACCCTCTCATCAGGCCGTCTGAAAAATAACGGAAACTCTCATGAACAAGATGTTGAAACATTCCCTAAGTATCGGATTCATTGCCGCCGCCCCGCTGGCCGCCGCCGATTCCGCCCTACACTGCACCACCATTCAAGACAACGCCACCCGTTTGGCGTGTTACGACAACATCTACTCGGCGCAACTCCCCCCTCAATCCCCACTGCCGCAAGCGCAAACCGAAACGGCCAAAACACCGGTTGACCTCGAAAAAAGCGTGCGCAAGAGCATTGAGAAAAAAGAAGCAGCCATTGTATTCGACAATCCTACCCATCCGAATATTTCAGACGACGTATTAAGCGAAACTGCCGACAGCTACACGCCTCTAAGCCTGATGTACGATTTGGATAAAAACGACACACGCGGCCTGTTGAGCGTACGCGAGCATAATCCTATGTACCTCATGCCCGTTTGGTACAACAGCAGCCCCAACTACTACCCGGAATCCCCCAGCCGCGGTGTAACCACACAGGAAAAATTCAGCGAGCAAAAACGCCTCGAAACCAAAATGCAGGTTTCTTTCAAAAGCAAGATTGCCGAAGATTTATTCAAAACCCGTGCCGACGTATGGTTTGGCTATACCCAAAAATCCGACTGGCAAATCTTCAACCAAGGCCGCAAATCCGCCCCGTTCCGCAACACCGACTACGAACCCGAAATCTTCATTACCCAACCCGTTAAAGCAGACCTGCCTTTCGGCGGCAAACTGCGTATGGTTGGCGCAGGTTTTGTTCACCAGTCCAACGGTCAAAGCCGCCCTGAATCACGCTCATGGAACCGGGTTTACGCCATGGCCGGCATGGAATGGGGCAAGCTGACCGTCATCCCTAGGGTTTGGATGCGCGCCTTCGACCAAAAAGGAGACGATGACGACAATCCGGACATCAACAAATACATGGGTTACGGCGACTTGAAAGTCCAATACCGCCTCAATGACAAACAAAATGTTTATTCCGTCCTGCGCTACAATCCAAAAAGCGGACGCGGCGCCGTTGAAGCGGCCTATACTTTTCCCATCAAAGGCAAACTCAAAGGCGTTGTCCGCGGCTTCCACGGCTACGGCGAAAGCCTGATTGACTACAACCACAAACAAAACGGCATCGGCTTCGGCCTGATGTTCAACGACTGGGACGGCATCTAAATGACCCCATATTGTTTCAGACGGCCTTTGCAATCAAGGCGGCCGTCTGAAACAATAAAACAAAACAAGCCATTCGTTTAAAATACTCGTTTCCTAGCGTCCAAACGCGTATAATGCAAAGTTTGGGCAAAACTTGCCGGAATGAAACAAAGATGACAGAAGCCGCAGCCGAAAGCGGAAAAATCGCCAAGGCTTTAAAGAAATACCTGATTACAGGCGTGCTGGTTTGGTTGCCGATTGCCGTAACCATTTGGGCGATGACCTACATCATATCCGCCGCCGACAGACTGATCAGCCTATTGCCGGAAAGCTGGCAGCCCCAGCATTTCTGGGGGTTCAACATTCCCGGCTTGGGCATCGTCGCCGCCACAGTCGTCTTGTTCGTTACCGGCGTATTCGCCGCCAACGTATTGGGCAGGCGGATTCTCGGCGCATGGGACAGCCTTTTAGGACGCATTCCCGTCGTCAAATCCATCTACTCCAGCGTTAAAAAAGTTTCCGAATCCCTGCTCTCCGACAGCAGCCGCTCGTTCAAAACCCCCGTACTGGTTCCCTTTCCACAACCGGGCATTTGGACGATAGCCTTTGTTTCCGGCCATATTCCCGCCAAACTCAAAGGCAGCCTGCCGCAAGATGACGACTATATTTCTGTTTACGTCCCAACCACGCCCAACCCAACCGGCGGCTATTACATCATGGTAAAAAAAAGCGACGTTCGCGAGCTGGACATGAGTGTGGATCAGGCATTGAAATATGTAATTTCGCTGGGCATGGTAATGCCGGACGACTTACCGGTTAAAGCCCTACCCACCCAAAAGCCGTCTAAAGACGGTAATACCGAACATAACAATTAAGGTCTTCTTTTTTCAGACGGCCTTTCCTTCTTTTCAAATTGAACAATATAAAAAGGTGATTTTATGCGTACCAACTATTGCGGCCTTATCAGCGAGCAATACTTAGACCAAACCGTTACCGTCAAAGGCTGGGTACACCGCCGACGCGACCACGGCGGTGTGATTTTTATCGACCTGCGCGACCGCGAAGGCATCGTTCAAGTCGTGATTGACCCTGACACTCCGGAAGCATTTGCCGCTGCCGACTCTTCCCGCAACGAATATGTTTTGAGCATTACCGGCCGCGTACGCAACCGTCCTGAAGGTACGACCAACGACAAAATGATTTCCGGCAAAATCGAAATCCTCGCCAAAAAAATTGAAGTCTTGAACGCCGCCGCTACGCCGCCATTCCAAATCGACGATGAAAACATCAGCGAAAACGTTCGCCTGACCAACCGCGTTATCGACTTGCGCCGTCCTACCATGCAACGCAACCTGCGCCTGCGTTACCAAGTGGCCATGGGCGTTCGCCGCTACTTGGATGCGCAAGGCTTCATCGACATCGAAACCCCGATGCTGACCCGCTCCACTCCGGAAGGCGCGCGCGACTACCTCGTGCCGAGCCGCGTTCATCCGGGTGAATTCTTCGCTCTGCCGCAATCGCCGCAATTGTTCAAACAACTGCTGATGGTGGCCGGTTTCGACCGTTACTACCAAATCACCAAATGTTTCCGCGACGAAGATTTGCGTGCCGACCGTCAACCTGAATTTACCCAAATCGACTTGGAAACCTCGTTCTTGAACGAGGATGAAATCATGGACATCACCGAAGGCATGGCTAAACAAGTCTTCAAAGACGCATTGGGCGTGGATTTGGGTGACTTCCCACGCATGCCTTATTCTGAAGCCATGTTCTACTACGGCTCTGACAAACCGGACATGCGCATCAACTTGAAATTTACCGAGTTGACCGACCTGATGAAAACGGAAGAATTTAAAGTTTTCCGTGGCGCAGCCGACATGAAAGGCGGTCGCGTGGTCGCTCTGCGCGTACCGAACGGCGCGAAATTCAGCCGCAAAGAAATCGATGAATACACTAAATTTGTCGGCATCTACGGCGCGAAAGGTCTGGCATACATCAAAGTAAACGATGTCAGCAACCTTTCCAACGGCGAAGAAAGCGGCCTGCAATCTCCAATCGTGAAATTCCTGTCTGAAAACGCCCTGAAAGAAATCATCGAGCGTACCGGCGCACAAAACGGCGACATCATCTTCTTCGGCGCGGACAAAGCCAAAGTCGTGAACGAAGCCATCGGCGCATTGCGTATTAAAGTCGGCTTGGAACACGGCAAAGACAACGGCTACTTCGTAGACGAATGGAAACCTTTGTGGGTTGTCGATTTCCCAATGTTCGAATACGACGAAGAAGCCGACCGCTACGTTGCCGTACACCATCCGTTTACCGCGCCAAAAGAAGGTCATGAAGACCTGATGGTTTCCGACCCTGCAAACTGCCTGGCCCGTGCCTACGACATGGTATTGAACGGCTGGGAAATCGGCGGCGGCTCTATCCGTATCCACCGCGCAGACGTACAAGAGAAAGTGTTTGCCGCACTGAAAATCAGCCCTGAAGAGCAACAAGAGAAATTCGGTTTCCTCTTGGACAACCTGAAATTCGGTGCGCCTCCTCACGGCGGCCTTGCATTCGGTCTCGACCGTCTGGTTACCCTGATGACCGGTGCTGAATCTATCCGCGACGTGATTGCCTTCCCGAAAACACAACGTGCACAATGTCTGCTGACCAATGCACCTAATGTGGTCGACGACAAACAACTTCGCGAGTTGAGCCTGCGTCTGCGTCAGAAAACAGTTGAAACAAAAGAAGCATAATTTACCGGCTTAACCTTTAAAATATCAAGGCCGTCTGAAATTTTTGAAATTTCTTTCAAATCTTTCAGACGGCCTTTCTACATTTTGGTCGTTTATATATAATCAACCCACAAACTGTTTTATTTTAAATGTTTACTTCAATGACGTTAGAGTATTAAAAACAACCGTTTGTAAGAAAAACAAACAAATAGACTTCGCAAGCAATATCATAGCTGTTATAACAATAAAGGAACCTGACAATGTTTCTGATACTAATGGGGCTGATACTGATTTTTTTTGTTACGTTGTTTATTATTACTTCAATTATTCATAAAAAACAGTTCGCCTACGACACACACCAAGATTATAACTATCCCTCCCTTCCCTCTACCGCGCATGCTACCCTCAAGAGTGGCAGCCTGACTTTGCCTGCTACTATCAGCGGACAAGATACCGTTATTGCCAAAATCCGTATCAAATCCACTTGGGCAGGATTACTGATATTGCCTTTTGTTGAAACCATTTCATCTAAAGGCAAATGGAAGCAATATTTCGAATACGGCGCAAAAGGCGTGCGCTATATCAATCTGAGCGACACCTTTTCCGACAACGACAAAACCATCCGCTTTGAAGGCAAATACCTGTCCTTGCCAGATCAAGAAATCGAACTCTCTGTTTATCCGCGTGAAAACCTCGACGGCAAAAAAATCCTTGTCCTCGCGCCTCATGCTGACGATGCTGAACTCAGCGCATACGGTTTGTACGAAAAACACGCCGCTAATTCAATGATCTGCACTTTAACCGCCAGCGAAG
The DNA here is from genome assembly GCF_001815615.1 of Neisseria sp. HMSC075C10. NCBI lineage: Bacteria > Pseudomonadati > Pseudomonadota > Betaproteobacteria > Neisseriales > Neisseriaceae > Neisseria > Neisseria sp. HMSC075C10. Next base: position 207,955 of record NZ_KV821248.1, on the reverse strand, counting down.
GCGGCAGCTTCCACTATGGCAACCTTTACAGCACATACGACTTCGACACCCAGGCACAATATCTACAAAAAGGCCGGATGCGCGTTTGGAACAGCCTAGCCGTTCCCCTTTTGGCCGGCGTGCCGTCTGAAAACATCCTGCAGCTGGGCTACTTCGACAGCACATTGACCGCCATGCGCCAAAATCCGGAAAAAGAGATTAAATCGACCAAAATCGATACGACCGATGTCGATATTTTCCGCAGTGCCAATACCTCCCCATTGGCGAAACATCTCAAACCCGGCTCGACTTGGAACAGCTTGGTAGACAACCTTGGCTATCTGATAGAAACGTTCCAGCCGGATATTATCGTGACGCCGTCCCCAAATATTGATACGCATCCCGACCACCAACATACTGCGCTGGCCGCCATCGAAGCCCTGCGTAAAATCGATTACCGCCGCGGCAATCTGTTTTTGCACACCATACATTATCTGAGCGACGACTTCCCTATCGGCAAAGTAGGGTCTTCCCTCAGCCTGCCGCCGCCCTCCGAGCAACCGTTTTACTTCCAAAGCATTTATTCCCATCCTTTGGATAAAGAAGAGCAAAACCGCAAACTCCTCGCCCTTGATGCCATGAACGACATCCGTCCCAATTCAGACGGCTATATGCGTTGGAACACCATGATATTCAAAGGCTTAAACAAACTGAGACACCACGTCCTCCACCTTGACAAAGACTTGGTCAACCGCTTTGTCCGCAGCAACGAATTCTTCTATACCGTCCCCATCAGCGACTTGTACCAAGAAGAGACACTGAAACAAATCACCTATCAGGGCAAAGCCCAATAAACCACAAAGGCCGTCTGAAAAGATGTTTCAGACGGCCTTTATCACACCAAATCAAAACAATAAAATCACTGCATTACAAACGAAAAACACCAAGCACAAATCCAAACGCGACAACCCAAGTTATAATAAAACCCTTCCCATACGCCCCACATCATCATGCCGATTTACTTCATCGCCGATTTGCACCTGAGCGAATCCCATCCACAACTGACCGCTCTCTTCCAAAAATTTATCCAAGAAAAAGCCGTCCATGCCCAAGCCGTGTACATCCTCGGCGACCTTTTCGATTTTTGGATCGGCGATGACGAAAACAGCCCTTTGGTGCAAACCATCAAGCAAACCATCCGCGGCCTGACCGAGCGCGGCATTGCCTGCTATTTTATTCATGGCAACCGCGACTTCCTCATCGGCAAAACCTTCGCCCGCGCTACCGGCATGACCTTACTGCCTGAGTACGCCGTGATCGACCTATTCGGCATGCCCACCCTACTCTGTCACGGCGACACCCTCTGCACCGACGACCATTCTTATCAAAAATTCCGCCGTACCGTCCATCAAAAATGGCTGCAACGCCTGTTCCTTTTCCTGCCGCTCACACTCCGGCTGAACATCGCCACCAAAATCCGCAAGCAGAGCAAACAGGACAAACAACACAAAACCGCCGACATCATGGACGTTAATCCAACCTTTACCCACGAAACCATCCAACGCTTCCGCACGCCCCTGCTCATTCACGGCCATACCCACCGCGAAAACATCCACCTCAACGCCGATTACACCCGCATCGTACTTGGCGACTGGCGCGACAATTACGCCTCCATTCTCGAAGTCGATGCCGAAGGCTACCGTTTTATCGCCTTATAAAACATCAGGCCGTCTGAAAACCGGTTTCCCGATTGTTCAGACGGCCTGACCTCAAACAGTTTACGCAAACCAACCGCGTATCCGCTCCAAACCACCAAAGCGCACACACGCATCCGCATTCGCTTCAGTTTTCGGTTTCGCCCGATAAGCAATGCCGAATCCCGCTTCCCGTATCATCGGAATATCGTTCGCACCATCGCCCATCGCCACCACCTGCCACGAAGTCAAACCCAGACGCTCACGGTATTCGCGCAACAAATCCGCCTTAGCCTGCGCATCTATAATCCGCCCTTTCAGACGGCCTGTCAGCTTGCCGTTTTCCACTTCCAACACATTCGCAAAATGGAAATCCAAGCCCAAACGCCGTTGCAGGCGTTCCGTAAAGAACGTAAACCCGCCCGACACCAGCATAAACTTCACATCATTCCGTTTACACGCTTCCAACAAAAATTCCGCGCCCGGCGACAGCTGCAACACATTCTCGTACACCTCTTCCAACACGCGCTCGTCCAAACCGGACAGCAAGGCCACACGCTTGCGCAAAGACTGCTCAAAGTCCAGCTCACCGCGCATCGACTGCTCCGTAATCTTGGCCACCTCATCCTTCAGCCCGACACCGGCCGCAATCTCATCCACGCACTCAATCGTAATCAGCGTCGAATCCATATCGCTGACAATCAGTCCCAAATCGGCAAAAGCCACATCCGGCAACACCGCGCCATCTATCTGCTGCGCAATCAACGCCGCACGCATCCCGTCCGTCAGTTCAAAATCATCCGAAACCGGCACACGCAACACCGACTTCCCTGATGGCGCAGACACCAAACCGCCAAACGCCGACCAGTCACACGCGCCCAAATCCCCATGTTGCAACACCAAAACTTTCTTCATCTCTTTCTCCTCATGCCCCAAAACCTTTGCAAACAAATCCGGTACACATTCAGCTTAAAACAACGCAAACCGTATTTTTGCAAAGGTCTTAAAAAAACCAAAACAGCATTATAGCCGAACCACCCCGAAAATTTTCAGACGGCCTGTCGCTTGATTCCCTTAGCTAGTTTAATTTCAAAAACACCTTCAAAAACCATAAAAACAACATAAATCCACTAAAAACTCTCAAAATCTTGTTCTTAAATTACAAAACAACAAAATTATCGTAAAATATAATTATTATTATTTTATTTTAATTATAGAAAGACGTTCATGAACGCCCCAACCCTCAAAACATTAACACTCATTATTGCCACCCTGCCTTATGCAGCCTTAGCAGAAAACACGGCAACACCCCGGCCCGAACAAACTGCCGAGCTGCAAACCGTCAACGTAACCGGCAAAAACCGTTCCACCCGCACCGAAAACCGCGACTCCTACACAACTTCAGCCATGCGTACCACCACCGGCCTTGCCTTGTCCCCGAAAGAAACGCCGCAGTCGGTGAGCGTGATTACCAAGACACAAATCAATGAGCAGGGGATTACCAACTTGGTTGATGCCCTGAAAACCACTACCGGTGTCAACGTCATCCGTGATGCCGGCATTCCGCGCTTCCAATCGCGCGGGTTCTATATCGACCAAATCGAAGAGGACGGAATCTCATCTACTGTCCCCGGCGCCATCAACAATCCGATGTATGACGCGCAAAGCATGAACGACATCGCCGTTTACGACCATATCGAAGTCGTGCGCGGTGCGACCGGGCTGACGCAGGCAAACGGCGAGCCGGGCGGTACGGTGAACGCCGTACGCAAACGCCCCACCGGCGAACGCATTATTCAGAGTGAAGCCCAAATCGACCGCTTCGGTAAAGTCCGCACCACGGGGGACTTTTCAGGTCTTCTGAACGATGAAAGCACTTTGCGCGGCCGCGCCGTCGTCGCATTGGAACGCGACAAAAATTTCAAAGACCGCGTCAAAGGCGGCAATGCCACGCTTTACGGCGTGATGGACGCATCCGTCGGCGACAACACCAAAATCACTTGGGGCGGCCTCTATCAACGCAAACACACCAAGCCCGACGACTGGGGCGTGGCATTGAACCTGCCGCGCGATACCTATTTGGGCTACAACTGGAACAAAGGCATTTACGACAAAGCGAACGCATTCGCCGAAGTAGAACACTATTTCAACGACAACTGGCGTTATACCGGCAAGCTGGATTACAACTACAACGAAAATATCAAGAAAAACAGCGGCATTTACAATACGTCCACGTCCTACGCAGGCTACACGCCCGGCGGCGCATTAGCCTCTGGCTGGTTGAGCCGTTACGACAATGATGAAAAACAACTGACTTTCAAAAATAATTTGAACGGCAAATTTGAAATTATAGGCGTGCCGCAGGAAATCTTTACCGAATACACTTACACGCACACCAAAAACAACGGCAGCCGCCGTCAATACAACCCGGGCGTTTCCTTCGACCCGATGACCTTTACCGGTAACGAAATCGCCGAACCCGCCGACTGGTACGCCACACCTTATCAGATGTATTGGGAAACCCATTCCAAACGCACCACCCACGCGCTGCTTTTGGGCTTCCGTTTCAATATGTTGAAAGAAAAACTGCACATCATGGCAGGTACGCGCTGGAACCACATCAAATCGAAATATATAACCGACTATTTCTACACGGGCGGCAAGATAGACAACGATCCTGATTCGGTTACCGACCGCAAAACCGTCCGTTTCAATCCCTATTTCGCCGTTACCTACGATTTGACGCCGAACCAAAGCCTGTATGCCAGCTACACATCCATCTTCAAACCGAACAGCAATCAGCGCAAAGACAAATCCTATCTCGACCCAGTTACCGGCGCGAACTACGAAATCGGCTGGAAGGGCGAATGGTTTAACCGCAAGCTAAATACCTCGCTTGCTCTGTTTGACATTGAACAGAAAAACCGCGCGGTGCAGGTTTGGGATACGGCAGACCAAAAATGGTATTGGGAACCCGTCGGCAAAGTCCGCAGCCGCGGCATCGAAGCCGAAATATCCGGCAACCTGAGCGAAGATTGGAAACTGTTTGCGGGTTATACGTTCAACCAGTCCAAATATCTTGAAGCGGAAAGCAAAGGCACCGTCCCCGCAGGCACCAATTTCAGCCTGCACACGCCCAAACACATGCTGCGCCTCCACACCAGCTACAACCTGCCTTTTGACGGCAAAAAATGGACCATCGGCGGCGGCGTAACCGCACAAAGCAAAACCGCCAGCCTCTACGGCGTGAAGCGCGGCGGGCATGCGGTATTCAATGCCAACATTGATTATCAGGCATCGAAAAATCTGAAACTTGCACTGATTTCGACCAACCTGTTCAACCGTTACTACTACGAGAACAACAAAGTCAGCAGCAAAGGCGCGAACAACTACTATGGCCAACCGCGCAACGTCATGTTCAAAGTCGATTACAAGTTCTAATCTCACTTGATTCAAAGGCCGTCTGAAACCGATTCTTTCCGTTTTCAGACGGCCTTTTCCAATCAAACTCTTTTAACCTTGATATAAAGCAAACAGTCTAAAAAATTTTCTCAACCGAAAAAAATTCCTGTTGATTTTTTTCACCGTTTCGATATAGTTATTTATGGCTAGTTTGATACTACCCTTTGTATCTAGCTTTCATTGCATTACCACCTCCATTCGTTGCCAACGGCTCCCTTTCCGGCGGCAACCTTTTTTTGACCCGATGGTTTGGCAAAATCGAAATTGAATCAAATAAAATGATTCGGAGATTTAAATTTAATTTTTAAAACAAAACGGATTATAAAAAATAACTGCTCAATTTAAACAGATATTGCCGCCAATATTTAAAAACAAATAGATCTTTCTTTATCAAGGACCTCATCAAATGCATCATTCTGAGAAACTATTCAAACTGAGCACACTTGCTCTCTGCCTTGCCGCATTGCCCCAAGCCGCACAAGCTGCCGAAGAGGTACAACAGGCTGAAGTGGAACAAGTTACCGTAGTGGGTAAAAACAAAAGCCTGCGCACTGAAAGTCAAAACAGCTACACCGTATCCGCCCTGCGCTCAACCACAGGGCTGGTGCTCTCTCCGCGGGAAATTCCCCAATCCGTCAGCGTCATTACTAAAAAACAAATTGAAGACCAAGGCATCACCGACTTAGAAGGTGCGTTGCAAAACGCTACCGGCATCAATGTTTTCAAAAGCGGCGGACGTACGCATTTCATGTCGCGCGGCTATTTTATCGAACAGTTTGAAGAAGATGGTATTGCCACTCAACTCGGCTCACCCGGCGGATTCGGCTTAGGCGGCCCGGCCGGCGACCCGACCAGTGCAACCGATATGGCAATGTACGACCACATTGAAGTAGTGCGCGGTGCGGCAGGTTTGACACAGGCAAACAACGAACCCGGCGGCACGGTAAACGCCGTCCGTAAAAAACCAACTGCAAAACGCCAGCTTTCCGCTGATTTGATGGCAAACTCATGGGGCAAAGTAAACAGCGTCTTTGATGCATCCGGTACCTTAAGCCAAGAGCACGGCCTGCGCGGACGCTTTGTCGGCTCGGTAGGCAGCAACAAAACCTTCAAAGACCAATCCGGCGGACGCGACATCCTTCTGTATGGCGTGATGGACAAAGACATCGGCGACAACAGCAAACTTACCTGGGGCGCAAGCTATCTCAACCAAACTGAAACACCTGATCCTGACGGCCTGCCTATGCGTGCAGACGGCAAAGAGTGGAAACGCAGCCGCTATCTAGGTGCGGATTGGAACGAAGCTCGCCTGAAAAAATACAATCTTTTTGCCGAGTTTGAACATTATTTCAACAACAACTGGAAACTGAGCAGCAAGTTGGACTGGCGTAAAAACACCAGTTCAAAAGAATATTACACGCTGGGCGGCACAGGTAACGGTATCGGTACAGACGGCCTGGGAACCACATACAGCTTCGACCGTTACGATGCAGGCAACCGCCAGTTCACTTTCCAAAACAACCTGACCGGCCGCATCTTCGCTTTCGGCCAAAATCACGACCTCTTCTTCATGCACAGTTATTCCAAAGAGAACGTGAATTCAAGCAACCGCTGGCTCAACGACAGCAGCAACTATGACGCAGATGCCTTTAACGGCAGCGAGAAAGCCAAACCCGATTGGGATTCTGCCACAGCCAAAGCCCGTGGCGGCGACGGCCGTTATACTACCCATGCCTTCGGTTTGGGCGCGCGCATCAATCCTACCGACAAACTACACATCATCGCAGGCGGACGCTACACCAGCTGGAAACGCGACTACTATTGGGATCGCGACCTCAAAGACGGGGCAGCAGGTTCATCAGACTCGCTCAAACGCAACCGCTTCGTTCCTTATGCCGGCATCACTTACGACATCACGCCTAAACAAAGTATTTACGCCGCCTATACGTCCATCTTCAAACAAACGATGAACCGCGACTACAACGACAACCTACTGCCGCCGATTATGGGTCGCAACTACGAACTCGGTTGGAAAGGCGAATGGAACGAAGGCCGTCTGAATACTTCCGTCGCCCTCTACCGCACCGACAAAGACAACAACAACCAACGCGTTAATGCGAAACCGCACGCCTACTGGGAACCGCTCAACCAAAGCAGCCGCGGCTTGGATGCCGAAATCTCCGGCAGCCTGACCGACCGTTGGCAAGTTTACGCAGGCTACACCTTCAACCGCAGCACCAACCGCAGCAGCGTTACCGGCAATGTTGAATCGCGCCGAAAAGGCTACAACTTCAGCAGCCATACGCCGAAGCATATGTTCCGCCTCTACACCAGCTATGTCCTGCCGGTGGATGACGGCAAATGGACGGTCGGTCTTGGCTTGAAGAGCAGCAGCAAAACCTCCAATTCCTACGGCTCCATCAAGCAAGGCGGCTACACCATTTGGAATACCAACGTCCAATACCGTCCGAGCAAAAACCTGCAACTGGGACTGGCAATCAACAACCTGACCGACAAACGCTACTACGAAAACCAATACAGCCGTGCCGCCAACAGCGGCAACTTCTACGGCGAACCGCGCAATGCCGTGTTCAGCCTGAAGTGGAAGATGTAAGTAGCGACAAACCGAGAGTGGATTACCCCCACTCTTCAAAAGCATATAAAAACCAACTATTGCTGATAAAAAGGCCGTCTGAAAGTACAATTTCACTTTCAGACGGCCATTCGCATGCATTCACAAGCATTATGAAAACACTCAAAAAATTCTTTTACCTTGCCCGCCCTTTTTGGTCAGGGGCACACGGTCACCTCCAATGGCTGATGCTCACCGTTTTGATAGGGTTCACCCTATTCTCTATTACCATCAGCGTTTGGATTGCCGCATGGGACAAACGCTTCTACGACGCACTGGCTGCATTTGACGGCGCATCCATGCCTTCGCTCATTGTCGAATACCTCGGCTATATGGCGATGGTTATCGGCTGTATCGTTTGTGCCGACTGGCTGCAAAAACGCCTCATCTTCCGTTGGCGCACCCATCTGACCGAGCAATTTCAAAAAAACTGGCTCGAAGGCCACAAACACTACCGTCTGCGCCTGACAGGCGAACCGGACAACCCCGACCAACGTATCGCCGAAGACATTTACCTGCTTGCCGACAAAAGCATCGGCCTCTTTCGCTCCTTCATCAATAATATTGCCAAATTCAGCGCGTTTGTCACCGTACTGTGGACGCTCTCCGGCGTACAGACTTTCAACATCGGCGGATACAGCATTACCGTTTACGGCTACCTTGTTTGGGTTGCACTGATTTATTCCATCTTCAGCACCGTCATCGCCCATCTTGTCGGCCGCAAACTAAAAAACCTCAATATCGACCGCCAGCATCGCGAAGCTGACTACCGCGCAGCCCTTTTACGTGTACGCGACCATGCCGAACAAATCGCCTTCTACAACGGCGGCGAAGCGGAAACAGGCCGTCTGAAACAACGTTACCTCCGCATCCGCGACAACTGGCGGCGGCTCACCAACTGCGAATTCCGCCAAGAAACCTTCTGGGCAACCTATGTCCGCATCAGCATCTTCATCCCCATCCTCGCCACCCTGCCCATGTACCTCGCCAAAACCATGACCTTCGGCGACATGATGCAGACGCGCACATCGTTTGCCCGCGTTCAAGACAGTTTCGGCTGGTTTACCGATGCATACCGCCGCCTGATTGAATGGGCGGCAGTCATCGAACGGCTTTCCGGTTTTCAGACGGCCTTGGAACAAGCAGAACAAAAAAGCCCCTCCCTTCAGTCACACCAAACAGATTTGCCGCATCATAGCGGCAAGGTCGTCTTGCAAAACCTTACCGTCTACACCCAAACCGGCAGCCCCCTGCTTACTGATATTCACCTCCAAGCCCGTTCTCCGGAATGGGTATTGCTTGAAGGTCGAAGCGGCATCGGCAAATCCACGCTGCTTCGCGTGCTTGCCGGTTTATGGCCGTATTATCACGGCAGTTTTTCCCTTGAAGGCAGCCGCCTGTTCTTCCCGCAACGCCCTTACCTGCCTACCGATACCCTGCGTCAAACCGTCAGCTACCCTTACTCAGCCTGCCAAGACGACCATTTGATTCAAACCGTTTTGAAACAAGTCGGCCTAAACAGCCCCACGGGTAGACTGCACACGTTGATGAACGATTTGGACACTTCATACGAATGGCACGGCATTCTCTCCGGCGGCGAACAACAACGCCTCAGCCTTGCACGCGCACTGCTGCACAAACCGCAAATCCTGTTCCTAGATGAAGCCACCAACCAGCTTGATGACGAATCCGCCCTGATGTTGATGCAGACCCTCAAGCAACATTTGCCCAATACTTTGGTCATCGGCATCAGCCACCAACCCAAAATTCAAGCCCTGTTTGATAGCTCTCTGAATTTGAATGAAAAAATTATTTAAATGTTAAAATGTGCAAAACGCTTGCTTTCAATCCTAACAAGAGATATAGTACTAAGTAACTAGTTCTTATTAATGAGAGCTACTCCTTGGATACTTGCCTCCGGTTCTCCAACCCGGGGGCATTTTTTTGCGTTTTTATTTTGTGTTTGTATGGATAGGATAAAGACGAAACACCCACCACAAATCAACAGACAAATCGAACCGCAAACTGCGTTTTTCAAACGCTCAGGCCGTCTGAAACCCGCTCTCGAATATTATTCATGCTATATTTCAGACGGCCTGTTTAACCGTCCCTTGCAAAGCTTGGCACAAGCATCGCTGACCGACTGCAATTAATTACTATATAATCAAACGCATTGTCATCCCTACAAAGGAGCCACACCATGACCACAAAAATTAAAATTGGTATCGTTGGTGCAACCGGTTACACAGGCGTCGAATTGTTGCGCCTGCTCAGCAGCCACCCCAACGCAGAAGTCACTGCCGTCACCAGCCGAAGCGAAGCCGGTATTGCGGTTGCCGACTACTTCCCCAGCCTGCGCGGCATTTACGACCTTGCATTCCAAACGCCCGAAGAGGCCGGGCTTGACCTCTGCGACCTCGTATTCTTCGCTACGCCCAACGGCGTAGCCATGAAAGAAGCACCGGCCCTTGTGGAAAAAGGCGTACGCGTGATTGACCTATCTGCCGACTTCCGCATCCGCGACATCCCCACATGGGAACAATGGTACAAAATGACCCATGCAGCGCCGCAACTCGTTTCCCAAGCAGTGTACGGTTTGTGCGAACTTTACAAAGACGACATCGCCAAAGCCATGCTGGTGGCCAATCCGGGTTGCTACCCTACCTGCGTTTCTCTGCCCTTATTGCCGCTGCTTCAGGCTGGTCGTCTGAAAGCCAACGCGCCGCTGATTGCCGACTGTAAATCCGGTGTTTCTGGTGCAGGCCGCAAAGCCAGTACCCACGCCCTATTGTGTGAAGCAGGTGAAAACTTCAAAGCCTACGGAGTCAGCGGCCACCGCCATTTGCCTGAAATCCAACAAACCCTGTCCAGACTGCAAGACCATGTTTCAGACGGCCTGATTTTCGTGCCACACCTTGTTCCGATGATACGCGGTATGCATGCCACTCTGTATCTGCACCTGCAAGAACATACCGATCCTGAAGCCTTGCTGCACGAATACTACCGCGACAGTCCTTTTGTTGATATTTTGCCTTCAGGTTCGACACCTGAAACCCGCAGCGTGCGCGGCGCCAACCTTTGCCGTATCAGCGTTCAAAGAGCGCCCAATCAAGACGATGTGTGGATTGTTCTTTCCGTCATCGACAACTTGGTTAAAGGCGCAGCCGGTCAAGCCGTGCAGAATATGAACATTATGTTCGGCCTGCCCGAAACCACCGGCCTGACTAATGCACCATTAATGCCTTAATATCATTCTTATTAAAAATACAAGGCCGTCTGAAACAATGGTTTTCAGACGGCCTTTATTAATTCATACGCAAACATCACTCATACACCACGCCGGCAAGCATTTCTTCTTCATTCAAGTTACCGTACTGTTGCTCCCAATCGTGGGTGGCCTCCACCATATCACATTCTTTGGCGAAGGCAAGCAGCCTGCCGTCCATCTGATCCAAACTCAAGCTGCCCAAACGTTCGCATTCCGAAGCCGTCAAATTACCGTCCGCTTCATGTGCTTCCGAAGATCCGAAAGGCAGGGCAAAAAAACCCAGTACCAACGCCAGTAGCACCCAAAAAATATTTTTACGCGAACGAGTCATTTCACACCTCTCATCATAATCACATAGCAGGTTTAAGTCAGAAAAACTAAACCAAATAAAACTAAACTAAGAAAAATCGAACAAAAAATTAGAAATATCGATTCATCTAAGACAAAACGAATAATACTAAGAAAAAATAGAATGTGCAATACTTTTTCTTAGGTTAGGTAATTTTTTTCTTACAATTTTATAAAAACTAAGGTAAAATACACTCAAATCGTCCAAACCATATAAAAAACATACCTCCATAAAGGCATAAACATGGATACCTTTAAAGACCGCCTGGCTTTCTTATGGAAAGATGAAGCCCGCCAAGCCAAGATCGCCGCCGACATTGATATGACCATCGCCGGATTCAGCCGTATCTGGAACGAAGGCGGCCTGCCGAAATCGGAAACGCTAAAAAAAATCAAACAACTTAAAGGCTGTAGCATAGACTGGCTTTTGACAGGCGAAGGTTCTCCCTTCCCCGATTCCGAAGCCCCAAAAGCCACAGCAACCGACACACTGGGCAACCCTGTCGATATAGACGAATTTGTCTTCGTACCGCGTTACGACATCCAAGCAGCGGCCGGACACGGCCAGCTCGTCGGCGATGAACAGCCCATGTTCGCCATGGCGTTCCGACGCTATTGGATAGAAAATTATGTGACGCGCGACATCAAAAACCTTTCCGTTATCTCAGTCAAAGGCGACTCGATGGAAGGCGTGCTGAATGATGGCGACACCATCCTCATCAACCACGGCCAAACCACGCCGCGCGACGGCCTCTATGTTTTACGCCTTAACGAAAACCTTTTGGTCAAACGCTTGCAACTGATACCCGGCGGCATCGTCAACGTCATTTCTGCCAACGAGGCCTACCCTACTTTTGAAATCGACTTGAAAAACCCGACCGACGACGTTGCCATCATCGGCCGTGTAGAATGGTTTGGCAGAAGCATCTAAATCTGACATACTGGTGCTTGAAATTTCTGCCATGCCCTCCATGTAAGCTGGCAGACCCTGTCTGCACAAACTTGCCTTGACTAACGGTTTGCGCGACAATAGTAAAAATATTCATATAAAAGGAATCACATCATGTCAGACGAAAGCCCTATTATCTTTACTGACAGCTGCTGCACCAAAGTTGCCGACCTGATTGCCGAAGAGAACAATCCCGACCTGAAATTGCGCGTATTCGTCAACGGCGGCGGTTGCTCCGGCTTCCAATACGGTTTTACCTTTGACGAAATCAAAAATGACGACGATTTTGAAATCCAGAAAAACGGCCTGACGTTCTTGGTTGACCCGATGAGCTACCAATATTTGGTTGGTGCGGAAATCGACTACACCGAAAGCCTGCAAGGTTCTCAATTCGTCATCCGCAATCCGAATGCAGAGACAACTTGCGGTTGCGGTTCGTCCTTCTCCGTATAAACAATCCGTTTTTGCCACAAAAACAGGCCGTCTGTATCTTCAGACGGCCTTTTGTGTGAATTTATTTTAAACAATTTTAGATTTACTTTATAATAATAATATCGGGCGTAAATATTTACTCTACAATAGACATAACATTGGACATGTATGTTTCCATATAAATAAAAAATTATTGTCCAGCCGATTAACGACACAAAGGCAAACCGTACCTGGTCTGCCTGAGACTGCAGCCTCTGTTTTGGCTCGTATCATAAGCCAAAACAGCTCAAACACAATAACAAAACCTTAGGCTAAACCCATTTGGTTGACGCAGTCGAAATACTCATGGGATATCAATGAGCAAACAAGAAAAATTTTTCGACGTATACGTTTCCTATCCGCCGAACACGGATAGGGAGCTCATCCACGCCTGCCTGTATGAGAACCTGCCCGAAAACGAAGTCGAGAGCCTGATTCAAGCCTTGGCTGAGCGTCCGCAAGCGATTGTGGCCGAAAAATGTACCCAAGATGAGCGCGAAAATGCGCAGCATTACTTCAGCTATTTGGGTTTGGACGTGATCGTCCGTCAGTCTATGGAATTGGAAGCAGTTGAAGAAGAAACTATGTCGGCAGCCAATACTCCCGACCCTATCCAATGCCCCGTCTGCATGACGATTATTGACGAACTAGATGCACAGGAATGTAAAACCTGCCACTTTGATTTGACAGAAAAAAATGAGCTGGCCATCCAGCGTAAGCGCATTGAATGGCAGGAAAAAATCTCTTTCGAGCATAAAAAACAAACCGAAATCGCCCACAAGCTCAAATACGAGCGCGAGCAGGAAGAGAAAAAGCTGCGCAAGAAAATCCGTGCCGAGTTGGAATCCCAACTACGCGAAGAGTTAGACCAAAATCCTGAGCTGGCAGCACTTGCAGCGAGGAAGAAAACACAGTTCCTGCTTACAATGGCTATCGTATTCGCCGTTTTGAGCCTGCTTGCACTCGGCTATATAGCTGCAAAATTCTTCTAAACCGATTCAAAAACTTAAGGCCGTCTGAAAACAGATTTTCAGACGGCCTTTTATTTCCTTATTGATTGAGCCATTTCAATCAAGCCTCTTGCACATCAACGTCCACCGACCATCTGATTTTGCCGTCGCGGTTTTGCTGCAACACCTGCACCCACAAACTTACGGCGCGGTGCAAATCCTGTCGGGATGTTGATTCAAGGAAGATTTGCGCGCGTTCGCGTTCAGCGAGGCGCACCATCAGCATCGGAGCGGCACCAAACTGGGAGACGCTTTCGGGCAAAAGCGGGGCAAGGGTTTCTTTGGCGGCGTTGAGAAATTCCATCGCATCGGCAACATGCGGCGCATCGGCACGGACGGCGGTCTGGAAACCGAAAGGCGGCATGGCGAACATTTGCCGCTCGTTCAATTCGTTTTCGGCAAACACGGCGTAGTCCTGCGCTTTGACGGCGGCGAAGACGGGATGTTCGGGCAGTTGGGTTTGTATCAACACCTTGCCGGGTTTGTCGGCGCGCCCCGCCCTTCCGGACACCTGCATCAGCTCTGCAAACAGCCTTTCCGGCGCACGAAAGTCCGCGCTATACAGGCTGCCGTCGGCGTTCAATACGATAACGAGGTTAAGCCGCGCGAAATCATGACCTTTGGCGAGCATCTGCGTACCGACCAGAATGTCGATTTCGTTGTCGGCGATGCGGCGGTACAAATCTGCCCAGTCGTTTTTGTGCGCAGTGCTGTCCCTGTCAACACGGACGACGGCAGCCTTGGGCAGGAAGGCGCGCAGGGTTTCTTCGACGCGCTGCGTGCCGTGGCCGACGGCGGTCAGGTCTTGGTTGCCGCAGTCGGGGCATTTGAATGGGATGGGTTCGCGGTGGTCGCAATGGTGGCAGCGCAGTTGGCGGGCGCGTTGGTGCAGCACCATTTTAGCGGAGCAGTTTGGACAGCCGAAGGTATGGCCGCAGTCGCCGCAAAACAGCGCGGGCGCGAAACCGCGCCGGTTGAGGTACACCAGCGACATGCCACCTGCTTCAAAATTCTGTTTTAAAAGCTGCAAGGCTTGCGGCGAGAAGCCGTTGTCAAGTTTCAGACGGCCTACGTTGAGAATTTCTACTTGCGGCAGTTGCGCGGCGGCATGGGCGCGCTCGGTCAGTTGCAGCAGGCGGTACGCGCCGCTTTGCGCCTTGTGCCAGCTCTCCAAGCTGGGCGTGGCACTGCCCAACACGACAGGACAGCCGCTCTGCTTCGCCCGCCACACCGCCAAATCGCGGGCATGGTAGCGCAATTCGTTGTCCTGTTTGAACGAGCCATCGTGTTCCTCATCGACCACAATCAGCCCGACATCAGGCAAAGGCGTGAACACCGCCAGCCGCGTGCCGATGACCAGCTTCGCCTGCCCCAACATCGCGCGCAGATAATCCTGCGTGCGCTTGCCTGCAGCCATCTGGCTGTGCAACACGGCGGTCGGCACGTCGGCAAAACGGTTTTCCACCCGCTTCAAAAGCTGCGGCGTGAGATTGATTTCTGGCAACAGAAACAACACCTGCCGCCCCTGCGCCAACACTTTCGCCATCGCATCGAAATACACCTCGGTCTTGCCACTGCCGGTAATGCCGTACAGCAGAAATGGCTGAAATTTACCAAAGGCCGTCTGAATTTCATCGGAAGCCTTCTGCTGGTCGGCATTCAACACAAATTCAGAGTGCGAAGCCTGCCTGTGGCACGACTCTAAAACGGACTTTGCCGCTTCCGTCGTTTCAATCCAACCCTGTTCCGCCCAATCTTCGATTAATTTCGCCGCCTGCGCGTTCACCTGCTTCAACGCCGCCATCGTCATTCCACCCGACAGCAGCGCGCCCCACAAAGCCGCTTTTTTGTTGAACCGCGCCGGCGGCGGCGTTTGCGCCCTGCCTGCTTCGTTTAAAGCATAAAACAACGGCGGCTGCGGCATTTCTACCGCGCGCGTTTCCTTCAAACCTTGCGGCAATGCGGCAAATACCGCCTGCCCCGTCGGATAGTGGTAATAACGCGACGTAAACGCCAACAAATCACGCCAGCTTTGAGGCAACGGCTTTTCTTCTACAAAGGCCATCTGAACACTCAAAATCCGCGCCGTATCCATATCGGGCGCAATATCCTTTTCCCACACAATCCCGACAACGGTTTTATTACGAAAAGGCACAAGCACCCGCGTTCCCAGAGGAAGCAGCTCGGAATAGGAATAAGTCAAAAGGCCGTCTGAAAGCGGCACGTTTACGGCAATACGATGGTAGAACATACAAACAATCAAATCATTTTTTCGTATTTTAACAGCCGAAAGCTATTTTCAGACGATAATTTGAGCCTTAGTACAATGCAGACATGACGGAGGTTTGATACAATGCCTTATTTCAACACACGCAAGTCTCTCGCATGAAAACCAAGTTAATCAAAATCTTAACGCCGTTTGCCGTCCTTCCTTTGTTGGCATGCGGTCAACCTGCCGTATCCAACGCCAACGCAGCGCCTGCTCCGGCCGCCAAAGCGGAAGCGCCTGCCGACAAATCCGTTGCCGCTTCTTTGAAAGCGCGTTTGGAAAAAGTCTATGCCGCCCAAGATTTGAAAGTTTTGAGCGTCAGTGAAACACCGATTAAAGGCATTTATGAAGTTGTCGTCAGCGGCAAACAAATCATCTATACCGACGCCAAAGGCGACTATATGCTTGTTGGCGACCTCATCAACGTCAACACGCGCCAAAGCATGACTGAAGAACGCGCCGCCGATTTGAACAAAATCGACTTCGCTTCCCTGCCTTTGGATAAAGCCATTAAAGAAGTACGCGGCAACGGCAAACTGAAAGTCGCTGTTTTCTCCGATCCGGACTGCCCGTACTGCAAACGCTTGGAGCATGAGTTTGAGAAAATGACTGACATCACGATTTATACCTTCATGATGCCGATTCCAAGCCTGCACCCTGATGCCGCGCGCAAAGCCGAGCTGTTGTGGTGTCAACCTAATCCGACCCAGGCATGGATCGACTGGATGCGCAAAGGCAAATTCCCAAGCGGCAAAGCAAACTGCGAAAACCCTGTTGCAGAAACCACTTCATTGGGCGAACAATTCGGCTTCAACGGCACGCCGACCGTAGTCTTCCCTAACGGCCGCAGCCAAAGCGGTTACAGCCCTATGCCTCACCTCAAAGAAATCATCGAGAAAAACCAGTAATACAGGGTTTAATCTCCATAAAGGACGCTTTACGCGTCCTTTTTTCATGTCGCCCGCCATCAACTGCCTTCAGACGGCCTCAATACAGACAAATATAAAAAAGGACGTGTCCAACACGTCCTTTTTTCCCTTTACCTTACAGGTAGAATTTTTCAATTACTTTCAGGTTTTCATCCAATTTGTACACCAGCGGCTGACCGGTTGGGATTTCCAAACCCATGATGTCTTCGTCGGAAATGCCTTCGATGTGTTTGGCCAACGCGCGCAGGGAATTGCCGTGTGCCGCAACCAATACACGTTTGCCGCTCAAGATGGCCGGAGCGATTTGATCTTCCCAGAAAGGCAGAACGCGCTCGAGGGTCACTTTGAGGTTTTCGCCATCAGGTACGACATCGCTAGGCAGGTTAGCATAGCGGCGGTCGTTGTGGGCGGAGTGAGGGTCTTTAGGATCGAGCAGCGGAGGCAGGGTGTCGTAGCTGCGGCGCCAGATGTGGACTTGCTCGTCGCCGTATTTTTCTGCGGTTTGTTTTTTATCCATACCTTGCAGCTGGCCGTAGTGGCGCTCGTTCAAACGCCATGATTTGATTTGTGGAACAAACAGTTGGTCGGATTCTTCCAAAACGATGTTACAGGTTTTGATGGCACGGGTCAGAACGGAGGTAAAGGCGATGTCGAACTCGTAGCCCTTCTCTTTCAGCTTTTTACCTGCTGCTGCGGCTTCTGCCAAACCTTGCTCGCTCAGCTTAACGTCGCGCCAGCCGGTGAAAAGGTTTTTCGCGTTCCATTCGCTTTGTCCGTGACGGATGAATACTAATTCCATGATAGTTTGCTCCAATGAAGTTTGGGAAAAGGTATTTATAGCACACTTTGCCGCCGCGCTGATAACGTCGGCGGTTTCTTTTGATATGTTGCAAGTTTGCTTCTAGTCTTCAGACGGCCTTGTCGGAAGGTAAACATCAAACCGCGTGCTTTTGCCTGTGTATTGATAAGCAGGTTTGCGCCCGTCGAGAAATTCGCCCAAGCGCGGGCGTTTGACGACAATGCGTTTTTTGGCGGTATTCAATGCCGCATCCAATAACTCGGCTTCATCTTGTGCCGAGCCGACCAAGTCGTGAAAGTAAGCCATTTCTTTTTTCACAGCTGCGGTTTTGCGACGCTCCGGATACATCGGGTCGAGGTACACTACATCGGGCATACCGTTTTCCATTGCCAATTCCTGCATCAAATCAACGGAATTGCCGAAATGCAAAGTAATGCGTTGGGCAATCTCCCGTGTCTCTTCACTTTGCCCCACCCTATTGAGGCCGTCTGAAAGTAGACAGGCAACCGCAGGATTTTGTTCAAAAGTGTGTACATTCAAACCCAACGAGGCAAGCACAAAACTGTCGCGCCCCAGTCCGCCGGTAGCGTCCCAGACAGTCGGTTGTACAGTGTGGTTGACTGCTTTGGCAATCAACTCGCCTCCGCCTTTAGTGCGCCGATAATGGGCGGCACCGCCATCAAAATCAACGCGGACACGGCCTTTTTCACCGGCGCGGCACAAACTGATGCCGCTTTCGTCAGCGATAAGGAAACTGCCTTCTTCAGGCTGCCGGTCGATAACGGTCAACCCGAACGGCTCGGTAAGGCTGCGAAGTTCGGCAGATGCGGTTTCGTCAAAATAAATCTTGTACATAAGGCTTATGTTTCAGACGGCCTTGAAAACTCAGGCCGTCTGAACGTTTTAATTGATGTCCAAGCGTTCCATGCGGTAGCGCATAGAGCGGAAGCTGATGCCCAAAAGTTTGGCGGCTTGGGTACGGTTGTAACGGGTTTGCTGCAAAGCCTGCTCGATGATACTGCGTTCCACTTGGTCGAGGTAATCCTGTATCTGCATGGTACGCGGATCAAACGGCGGAATGGGGCTGTGATTGAGCGTGGTTTCGCGCGCGTCAGGTTCGGCAATATCGTCAAAGGAAAAGCCGCTGCGTTCAGCCTTAACCTGTGGGGCGTTTTGAATCTGCAAGTCGTCCACTTGTATCACTTGGCCTACCGTCAACGCAACGGCGCGTTCAAGGATATTTTCCAACTCGCGGAAGTTGCCGGGGTAGCTGTAATGCAACAGGGCTTCTTGGGCTTTCGGGCTGAGTTTGTAGGTTTGATTGCCGTGACGGTGTTTATACAACAGATACAGAATCAGTGCGCCCAAGTCTTCGCGCATTTCGCGCAAAGGCGGCATGTGCAGGGTGACAACGTTGAGGCGGTAATACAAGTCCTGACGGAATGCGCCGCTTTCAACCAAAGCTTCGAGGTTTTTATGGGTTGCACAAATAATGCGCACATCCACAGAGGTTTCCCGCGCATCGCCGATACGGCGCACGGCTTTTTCTTGAATGGCGCGCAGGAGTTTGACCTGCATGGCAAGCGGCAAATCGGCAACTTCGTCAAGGAACAAAGTGCCGCCGTCAGCGTGTTGGAAAAAACCTAAACGGTCTTGATCCGCGCCGGTAAAGCTGCCTTTTTTGTAGCCGAAAAATTCGCTTTCCATCAGGTTTTCAGGAATGGCTCCGCAGTTGACGGCAATAAACGGTTTGTCAGCGCGGTCGGACAGCTCGTGAATCGTGCGCGCCGCCTGCTCTTTACCCGTACCGGACTCGCCGGAGATATAAACAGGAACAAGGCTGTGGGCCAATCTGCGAATCAGGTGGCGCACTTCGACCATTTGCGGCGAAGTACCCAACAGGCGCGGCATATCGTCCTCGCCTTCCAATATAGGTGCATCTTGTTGCAGAGCATGATTGATGCTGCCAGCCGAAAAACGCTCTTTTAAGGAATTGAGCCCTTCCGGAACAGTCAAAGGCCGGTTAAATTCGCTCTGTACACTCTTAGGAGGCGTAACGACAGGCTTGACCGGCTGAGGTTCGGGTTTATACAGGGCGGCAGAAACAGGCGCAGGCTGCGATTTGACTTTTTCAGACGGCGTGGGTTCGGCAGTATTGTCGGAAACCGATACTGCCGATTTAACCAATGAACGCAACTGCGACAGCGTAATCGGTTTTTGCAGATAATCAAACGCCCCTGCTTTCAAGGCTTCAACGGCTTGGTCGGCATTACCGAAAGCCGTAATCACGGCGACGGGCGTGTCGAGCATCAGTTCATCAATGTATTGGACAACCTCGAGGCCTGAGCCGTCGGGCATACGCATATCGGTCAACACCAGTGAATAATCGTTGTTGTCTAGCCTGTCTTTGGCTTCTTCAACACCAGCCGCAGTATCGACGCGCAGACCCATTTTCATCAGGGTCATTTCCATCAGGTCGCGGATGTCTGCCTCGTCATCGACAACCAAAACCGGCTCTTGCAATTTATTCATCCTGCGCTTGCTCCTTCGGTAAAATCAGTTCAAACCCGTTCATTTCAGGGTGATAATGCAGCTGCCCCATATTGGCGTGTGCCAACTCGCGTGCGACGTAAAGCCCCAAGCCGGTGCCTTGTTTTTCGGTGGTGTAAAACGGCTCGAACAGATGATTTCGTACATCGGGCGGCACGCCTTTGCCGTTGTCCGCCACTACGATGGAAATATGCATCCTGCCGCTAGAGCGGATAAGAACGGTAATGGCGTTTTCGTCCTGACGGCTGTGTCGCCAAGCGTTGTTGCACAAGTTCCACATCACTTGCTGCAAGTGCATGGAGTCAACCAATACGGTCAGGTTGTTGCCGTCCATATTCATGCGCAGACAGCCGATGGCATCGGGATTGTTTAAGGTAAATTCCTGCTTGAATTCCAACCAAAATTTCATCAGATTAATCGGCTGGCGGCTGATGTTGTCTCGTTTGTTAAGCAGGGATACGTCTTCCAACATCTTGTCGATACGTTGGATATTGCTGTCGATGATGTTGTAGAGCTTGGCCTTGAGCGGATCTGCCTCATCACCCTCTTGCAACAAATCGCTGGCATGACGGATGGCGGACATCGGGTTGCGGATTTCGTGGGCAAGGTTGGCAGTCAACTGTCCGAGCGAAGTCAGCTTGGTGGACATGGCCTCCGCAGCCACTTCACGCAATGAGCGGACATACAACATCAGCAGCTCGGTCTGCTCCTGAATCAGCGGAACGGCTCGAACGTGCATGGCGTGTTGGAAAATATGGATATCGGTTTCAAAAGGTTTGTCGGGTTGGCGCTGCCAACGTGCTACCAGTTCGCCAAACACGATTTCCTGCTGATCGATAATCAGGCTGGGGAAATAGATTTTTGCCTGTTTGTTAAACAGCCACACGCGTTGGGTCGCATCAATCACCACAACCGCTTCCTGTACGCGGTTCAAAACCAAATGGTTCAAGCCGCTAATACGGCGGTAGGCCAGTTGATGACGGCTGGCGGACTCTGTGGCCTGCTCCAGATAACGGGCAGCAAACGATGTCAGCATCGCCACCAGATAGCCTGCGCCGATCAGCATCGAAGAATTCACCATTGATTTCGCGTCCCAATTAAACGAATCGAAACGCATGCTGCCGTCTAAAAACAGGTTCAAAATAAACAGCATGGCCGTATAGCCTGCATACAGCATAGGGTAGTGGCCATAACTAAGCAGACACGACGTAGCAACAAACGGCAAAACCAAAATCCCGAAACCGGAAGCCGTACCGCCGGAGATATACACCAAAACCATCATCATGGTGATGTCGACCACGGCACTGGCATTGGGCAAATCCAAAGACTGCCACTGCCAGCCCGGGCGGAACACGGAGAGCATAATCAGGAGGAAATACAGCGTTACCCAGATATAAAACTCAACGTCCGGCAACGAAATGCCAATCAGGTTGCCACCCGTGTAGCTGCCGAAAGCGTGCAAAACCAAAAGCGGTAAGACGATGGCTATTCGGGCAATGTTGATTACACCGGGAATCCGCTCCCTCAGATTACCCAGTTCTTGAAGATTGGCTCTGTTCATAAATGAACCTTTTTTTATTATCATGCAATGTCGTATAAATTTAATTTATTTAGATATATTTGTTCTTGTTTCAGGACAAACTTTTCAGACGGCCTGATATTTCCAATACCTTGCCTTTTTTACCGCGTTTGCCGTCAATATCGGCAATACGCAGTTTTTCCTGATGTTCTGCACCGCGTCGGCCGACCGATACAACGGTAAATTCAGGAGAAGTCGTCACCATAATGTGTTCCAAAGATGCACCATCAGCCAACGACATCAGCTGCAAACCGCGGCCTTTAGGCATGACTTTAAGCTCGCCGATGGAAAACGCCAAGAGGCGGTGGTCGCTGCTGGCCAGTACGACTTTGCAGTCGGGATTGATCAGCGAAGAAGCATAGACGGCAACCGGCGGCAGGACGGTTTCGCCGCTGTCCACGGTCATCACCACTTTACCCGCTTTCACGCGTCCGACCATATCGGCCAACTTGGTGATAAAGCCGTAGCCGCCGCTGCCTGAAAGCAAGTAATGCTGTTCGGGCTGGCCGGTGAGCATGGCGACGGGTTTCGCGCCGTTTTGCAGCTCGATTAAGGATGAAACCGGTACGCCGTCGCCGCGTCCTCCGGGGATTTCGGCGGCATCGAGCGTGTAGGTTCTGCCCAATGAATCCAGGATGACGACGGGTAAAACAGTGCGGCCTTCAAGGGTTTGTTTGAGACGATCGCCTTCTTTGAACGCGGTTTGGCTCAAATCGAGGTTGTGTCCGGCGCGGCTGCGTATCCAGCCTTTTTCCGACAGGATCAGCGTGATGGGTTCGTCGGCGGTGGTTTGCGTCAGCACGGCGCGTCCGGCTTCTTCCACCAGCGTGCGGCGCGCGTCGCCAAACTGCTTCATGTCCGCCTGCATCTCTTTGATAATCAGCTTGCGTTTTTCGTTTTCGTCGCCCAAAAGGATATTCAGACGACCTTGTTCTTCGCGCAATTCGTTCAATTCTTTTTCGAGTTTGAAACCTTCCAAACGCGCCAACTGGCGCAGGCGGATTTCCAAAATGTCTTCGGTTTGGATTTCGGTCAATCCGAACGCCGCCATCAGGTCGGCTTTCGGATCGTCTGATTCGCGGATGACTTTAATCACTTCGTCAATGTGCAGAAAGACTTTCAGACGGCCTTCAAGGATGTGCAGCCGTTTTTCCACTTGGTTCAAACGGAATTTCAGACGGCGTGTTACGGTTACGATGCGGAAATCTAGCCATTCCTGCAAAATCGTTTTCAGGTTTTTCTGCGCGGGACGGTTGTCCAAACCCATCATCACCAAGTTCATGGAGACATTGCCTTCCAGCGAAGTCTGCGCCATCAGCGTGTTGATGAATGTATCGGTATCGATGCGGCTGGATTTTGGTTCAAATACAAGGCGCACAGGATGTTCGCCGTCTGATTCGTCGCGCACGCGGTCGATTAAATCCAGCATCAGCTTTTTGGTGTTGAGCTGGTCTTGGTTGAGCTGCTTCTTGCCTGCTTTCGGTTTCGGGTTGGTTTGTTCTTCGATTTCAGCAAGGATTTTGGCGGAATTGGCGTTCGGCGGCAGCTCGGTCACAATCACGCGCCACTGTCCGCGCGCCAGCTTCTCGATTTCATAACGCGCACGCACGCGCACGCTGCCTTTGCCGGTTTCGTAAATGCGGCGTAATTCATCCGCCGGCGTGATGATTTGACCACCGCCGGCAAAATCGGGCGCAGGAATGTATTGCATCAGGTCGGCGGTTTCCAGCGTCGGCTTTTTCAACAGCGCAATCGCCGCCTGCGTGACTTCGTTTAAATTGTGTGATGGGATTTCAGTCGCCATGCCCACCGCAATGCCTGATGCGCCGTTGAGCAAGACCATAGGCAGACGGGCTGGCAGGTGTACAGGTTCGTCAAACGCACCGTCGTAGTTCGGCACAAAATCTACCGTACCCTGATTGATTTCGGACAACAGCAATTCCGCAATCGGCGTCAGCCGCGCTTCGGTGTAACGCATCGCCGCCGCCCCGTCGCCGTCGCGCGAACCGAAGTTGCCGATGCCGTCGATTAAGGGGTAGCGCAAGGTAAAATCCTGCGCCATGCGCACCATCGCCTCATAGGCGGAACTATCGCCGTGCGGATGGTATTTACCCAAAATCTCGCCGACCACGCGCGCCGACTTCACCGGCTTCGCCCCCGCCGTCAAACCCATATCGCGCATGGCAAACAAAATACGCCGCTGCACGGGCTTTTGGCCGTCTGAAACTTCAGGCAGCGCGCGGCCTTTGACCACGCTCATGGCGTATTCGAGATAGGCGCGTTCGGCGTACTGACCTAACAGCAGGTAGTCTTCGCCGACAGGAGATGGACTTGGAGCGGAAATGTGTTCTGTCATCAGGATGGTAAAACGAAATCAATTAAAGAAGGATATTGTAAAGCAAAATCGGCAGTCATAGCCAATTTGAGTGATGAACGGTAGCTCGGCGGCAATAAGGCTTACCGAATCAAGTCGGCAAATATGATTTGTTTCGACCAAAAAGGCCGTCTGAAACCCTTTCATGTTTCAGACGGCCTTTTCATTTTGGTTTTAAATCAAAACTTCGTTATTCTGCAGTAGCCGATTTGGCCGCAGTTTTAATGGTTAAGGTCAACGCGGCGGCGATGGCCAGGGAAACACCGGCAAAAGTCATCGCGTTGGCAGGGTTTGAACCCAAGAAGGTTTTGTACACCCAGCCGAAAGATACGGTTTCAATCAGCATTGGAATCACAATCATCATGTTCACAATACCCATGTACACGCCGTAACGTTCTTTCGGAATAGAACCGACCACAATCATAAACGGCACGCCCATCATACTTGCCCAACCGACACCGAAACCAATCATCGGCGCAAACATCAGGTATTTGTTGCCGATGTGCGGAATGGTGAGCAAGGCCAGCGCGGCAAGGGTTACGGCAAAGGCGTGAACATATTTGGCGGCGTATTTGCGCGCCATCCACATCAGGCCGAAGGCGGAGATAAAGGTTACCACGTTGTAGAAACCGTTTACCAGGCCGGTCCATGCAACCGCTTGGCTATACGCTTCGGTATTTTCAACGGTCGAGTCCCAGACAGATTGGACGATACTGTGGGAAATATATTGCCAGTAGATGAAGAGCGCGTACCATTGAAAGAGATACACCAAAGCCAGTTGCCACAGGGCAGTCGGCATTTCGCGCACGGCAACGACAATATCTTTAACAGCATGGGCCGGACCGCTCGGCTGGGCTTTAATGGCCGCCATTTCTTCAGGGCTGGGCTCGCGTTCGGCTGTTGATAAAACGGTAACCAAAACCGAACCGATGGAGCAGACCGCACCAATATAAAACGAACCGAATACCCAATACGGAATGCCTGCTTCGGAAGTTTGTTGCAACCAGCCGATTTGTTGGAAGATGTAGAGGGAAACGTTGGCCAGGGTAATGCCCAAGCCGGTAAACACGGACTGCATCAAGAAACCGGTGGATTGCTGTTGTTCAGGAACGGTATCGGCAATAAAGGCACGGAAAGGTTCCATTGCCGTGTTGTTGCTGATGTCCAAGAGCCACAGCAGCAATACGGCCACCCACAAGGCGGTAACGTGCGGATAAATAAAGAGGCAGAGGCTGCAACCGATGGCGCCGATCAAGAAATACGGACGGCGGCGACCCAATCCCGGCACCCAAGTGCGGTCACTCATCGCACCAATCATCGGCTGCACCAGCAAACCGGTAATCGGGCCTGCCATATTCAAAATCGGCAATTGGCTCGGGTCGGCATGAAGAAAGCTGAAAATCGGGTTAATCGCAGTCTGCTGCAACCCGAAGCTGTATTGAATGCCGAAGAAACCGAAGTTCATCAGCATAATCTGGCGAAGTGTCATCGCCACTTGTGGGGAGATTTTCATAGGAAGGCTACTCCTGGATAATAAACTATGGAAACAACAAACTCCAATTTCAGCGGTATGACGCTCTTATTGTATTGGGCCGCCTTTTTCAATGAGGCAACCCTGTTTTCAGACGGCCTTTATTTTGACCGTTTATATAATCTTGTTTTGATGTGTGTTTGTGTTGTTTGAAGCTTATTTTTAGGCCGTCTGAAACTATTTATTCATCACAGACTGACGCCAGATGGTTTCCCCAACGACCTTGACGGGCTGAGCCGTACCGGCCGGATGTTCGATGTATTGGAACAGCAAATCCGCCGCCATTTCACCCATACGCAGATAAGGCAGCTCGGTGCTGGTCAACGGCGGAAACAGCGTTTCCGCAATCGCGCTGTGGTTATCATATCCGGCAACCGAAACTTGCTCGGGAACCCGCACGCCGCGCGTCCTCAAAATCCCGTACACGCGCACTGCCATTTCATCGTTACCGCAGCAAATTACCGTCGGCGGAAGCGGCAAAGACAGCAGCTTCAAAATAGCCGAAATCAAAGACCCGCTGTCGTTGCTGAAGTCAGGATAACCAGTTTGCACCAAATCAGGATCGAAGACAATATCCGCATCTGCCAAAGCCCGGTGGTATCCGGCCAATCTCAATCTCGTTGCTTCTACGCCCGGCTGCAAAGTCACATAAGCAATCCGTTTGTGTCCGCTTTGAATAATTCGGCGCACCAAGCCATACTGCCCTGCTTCGTCATCCGGCAAAACCGACGGCGTACCTGCCAAATCAAAACAGTTGACCAACACCATCGGACAACGGTTGGGCACTTCCGGTAGCAATACTTCCTGATGGAAACCTGCCACATATAAAATCCCCTCGGCACGATGCTCCATAAAGGTACGAATCAGCGGCTCCATCTGACCGGGCTGCCCCGACTTGTTGTCGATGTCGGCAATCATCAAAATCTTGCCTTGTGCGCGAATCTGCTGCTGAATGCCCTTAATCAAGAACATATCCGGAATGCCGTGTCCGCCCGTATTCTCACCCGTCCGCGAAATGGCGCCGGTAATCAGGCCGACCAAGCCAGAACGGTGGGACCGCATAATCCGCGCCACAGAAGACGGGATATAGCCCAAAGCGGCAATCGCTGTTTCTACTTTGGAACGGGTTTTATCGCTGACCGGCGCATCGCCGTTAATTACCCGGCTGACCGTCTTGGGAGACACCCCGGCATAAGCAGCGACATCATAAATTGTAGCCATCTTACGAACCCGCCCCGACAGGATTTCAATAATGTTACATAGGATAACACAGCAGACATCGGTGTCATACCCCCTTTTTTACAGAAACTTGATGATAATCAACCATTTCTATTGCATTTTGCATACATTTCTTAAGCAAAACCGACCCTACCACCTCCCAAAAGTTGTGCAAATTTGTTAAACTACAAACAACTATAAAAAGCAGAAAATAGATACCCTGCTTGTTTACCGTTACATACTAAGGAAACGAGATGTCCTCATACTCAGACGCATGGCAGGCCTTGGAAACCCATCATGCCGATACGCAACACATTACCCTGCGCGAACGCTTCGCCGCAGATGCCGAACGTTTCAATAATATGCACGAAATTCTGTATGGTTTGTTATTTGATTACAGTAAAAACCGCCTAGATGAAAATACCCTTGATTTATTGTGCCAACTGGCCGAAGCAGCCGATTTGCCACAATATATGCAGGCCATGAGCAGCGGCGAAAAAATCAACACCAGCGAACACCGCGCCGTCCTCCACACCGCCCTGCGCCTGCCGGCCAATGCCCAACCCATTTACGTCGACGGCGAAAACATCGTGTCCAAAGTTCATCACGAACTCAACCGCACCCTCGAATTCGCACGCCAACTCCTAGACGGCACCCACGCAGGCATTACCGGCAAACCCATTACCGACTTGGTTCACATCGGTATCGGCGGCTCCGATTTGGGTCCGCGCATGGCCACACAGGCGCTGCAACCTTATTGGCAAAACATCCGCGTCCACTTTGTCAGCAACTCCGATGATGCCGACCTGACCCAAACCCTTCTCGGCCTCAACCCCGAAACCACCGTATTCAGCATTGCCAGCAAATCGTTCCGCACACCGGAAACCCTGCTCAATGCCTATGCGGCGCGTACTTGGTACCGCGATGCAGGTTTGCCTGATTCCGGCATCTACCGCCACTTCTGCGCCATTTCCGCCGATGTGGCCGCTGCCCAAAACTTCGGTATCTCCCCCGACAAAGTCTTCGCCATGTCCGACTGGGTCGGCGGCCGCTATTCCGTCTGGTCGCCCATCGGCCTGCCTCTGATGGTTGCCGTCGGCGAAAAAGCGTTCCGCAAAATGCTGGCCGGCGCACACGCGATGGATACCCATTTCTTCGAAACACCATTCCGCCGCAACATTCCCGTCCTGATGGCGCTCATCAATGTTTGGTACAACAACTTCCAATATTCAGACGGCCAAACCGTTGTCCCATACAGCCACAACATGCGCCTCTTTACCCCATGGCTCAACCAACTCGATATGGAAAGCCTCGGCAAACAGCGTACATCAGACGGCCAACCCGTTTCCTGCACCACCGGCGGCATTGTCTTTGGTGATGAAGGTGTCAACTGCCAACATGCCTACTTCCAGCTTCTACACCAAGGTACGCGTCTGATCCCCGTCGACTTTATCGTCCCCATGACCACAATCTACGGCAACCACCGCCAACACCGCTTTACCGTTGCCAACGCCTTTGCCCAAGCCGAAGCGCTGATGAAAGGCAAGACCTTAGACGAAGTACAAGTCGAATTAGCCGCCCTGCCCCAAGACGAACGCGACCGTCTTGCGCCGCAAAAAGAATTCCCCGGCAACCGTCCGAGCAACAGCCTGCTCATCGACAGCCTGACGCCTTTCAACCTCGGCATGCTGATGGCAGCCTACGAACATCGCACCTTTGTTCAGGGCGTGATTTGGCGTATCAACCCCTTCGACCAATGGGGCGTGGAATACGGTAAAGAACTGGCCAAAACCATCGAGCCCGAACTCGAACGCGGCACGCCGGCACACGACAACTCCACCAACGGTCTGATTGCCTTCTACCGCAACTGCAACGCAGCATCGAAGGCCGTCTGAAAATAAAATATCCGTAAAACAAACATATCTGCTTGTCTTACGGACATTTCAAAACCCTATCGGCTTGTTCCAACAAAAGGCCGTCTGAAACTTTATCCATTCAGTTTCAGACGACCTTTTATTATTCAATAAAGATAGCAGAAGTTGATTCGCCATATCCCCCATCTTTGCTACAATATCCCTTTTCTTTTTTATTGATTCCACTATGACAACCGCACCCCAACCCAGCACTTGGCGCAAGATTTTTTCGCGCAAAATGCTGATTTGTATCTTTACAGGCTTCACTTCGGGGTTGCCGCTTTATTTTCTGATCAACCTGATTCCGGCATGGTTGCGCAGCGAACATGTTGATTTGAAAACCATCGGCCTGATGGCACTTATCGGACTGCCTTTCACTTGGAAATTTATCTGGTCTCCCGTCATTGATTTGGTCAGATTACCTTTTTTAGGACGGCGACGCGGTTGGATGCTGGTTACGCAAGTTGGTTTGCTGCTGACCTTGCTCGTTTACGCCTTCCTAAATCCTGCTCAGCATTTATATGTAATTATGGGCTTATCGTTGGTGGTCGCCTTTTTTTCTGCCAGCCAAGATATTGTATTGGATGCATTTCGCCGCGAAATTTTGTCAGATGAAGAATTAGGCTTAGGCAACTCTATCCACGTCAATGCCTACCGTATCGCCGCTTTGGTACCCGGCTCGCTCAGCTTGATCTTGGCCGACTTGATGCCTTGGCACAACGTATTCATCATTACTGCACTATTTATGCTGCCCGGTCTGCTGATGACCCTGTTTTTAGCCAAAGAGCCTGACATTCCACCATCTGTGTCGCGTACATTTGCCCAAACGGTTTCCGACCCTTTTAGTGAGTTCTTCTCCCGCAAAGGAATCAAACAGGCCATATTGGTATTGCTGTTTATCTTTCTCTACAAACTGGGCGACAGCATGGCCACTTCTTTGGCTACACCGTTTTATCTGGACATAGGCTTCAGCAAAACCGACATCGGCCTCATTGCCAAAAATGCCGGCTTATGGCCTGCTGTCATTGCCGGTATTGTAGGCGGTATTTGGATGATAAAGCTCGGTATCAACAGGGCTTTGTGGGTTTTCGGCGTAGCCCAATGGGTAACGATTCTAGGCTTTGCCTGGTTGGCAAATTTTGGCAAGTTTGAAACCATCACACTGACAGAGCAAATGATGCTTGCGGCCGTGATTGGTGCAGAAGCAGCGGGCGTAGGTCTGGGTACAGCGGCATTTGTCGCCTATATGGCCCGTGAAACCAATCCTGCTTTCACGGCCACACAATTGGCCCTCTTTACCAGCCTGTCAGCTGTTCCCCGTACATTTATCAATGCTTCGGCAGGCTATCTGATTGAAGCGATGGGTTACTTCAATTTCTACTGGCTGTGTTTTGCTTTGGGCATACCCGGCATGTTGCTGCTGTTTAAAGTGGCACCATGGAATGGCGACAAAGCGAATACCCGTTTGCAAGGCTAAATCTCCTTAACAAACAAAAGGCCGTCTGAATAGTTCAGACGGCCTTTATCATATAAAAACTTTATTCTGCTTCAGGTTTGACAGTGCTGCGGACATCGCTGCTTTTTTCTTTATGTTTCAAAACAGCGCGGTCGAGTTTGTCCATCAAAACATCAATTGCGGCGTACATATCCTGTTCAATCGCTTCAACGTGCAAATCTTTGCCTGCCAGATGGACATCGGCTTCAGCTTTTTGATTGACTTTTTCCACCGAGAGCGTAATGGTCACGGAAATGATGTTGTCGGCGTGGCGGCTGATTCGTGCCAACTTGTCGGAAACGTAGTTTTTGATGGCTTCGGTAACATCAAAATTCAGACCGGTGATTTTCAGATTCATGATACAGCTCCTTCGGTTGATTAGTCCGTCAAAACGGATCGGAATATATCTACTCGGTAAATTTTCGTTTGTGTGCCGGTGGTATGTCTAATGATTCTCTATATTTAGCAACTGTACGTCTGGCGATTTCAATGCCGCGTTGTTTTAATAATTTAACGAGGGTCTCGTCCGAATAGGGTTTGCTGCTGTCTTCACTTTCAATCAACTGGCTCAATACGGCTTTGATTGCGCCTTGGCTGAACCCTTCGCCGTCATCGTCGGCATTGACTGCCTGTGTGAAGAAATAGCGTAACGCAAACAGGCCGCGCGGGCAAGACAAATATTTCTGGTTGGCAGCGCGCGAAATGGTACTTTCCGCCAAACCCAATTCGGCGGCGGCATCTTTCATCAGCATGGGCGACAGTCCAATTTCTCCGAAGATGAAAAAATCTTCCTGATTTTTGACGATATACTCGGCAAGGCGGAGGACAGTGCTTTTACGCAGCTCCAAAGAATCAATGCGCTGTTTGGCTTCGTTGATTTTTTCCTTCCACTCCGGTGCGCCCTCTTCCGCTGATTTCATCAGGTCGCAATACTCCTGATTCAGCTGCAGCTTCGGCCAAGCCGCCTCATTGCTGATGACTTCCCAGCCGTCCTTGCCCTCTTTGACCCAAACGTCAGGCTGAATATAAGGCGTAGGCGTGGCAGAGGCGAAACCGTAGGCCGGATAGGGATTGAGCTCGGCAATCATATCGAGCGCGGCTTCTATGGTTTCGCTGTCGGTATCGGGATAGAGTTTGCGGAAACGCAGAACGTTTTGTTTGCGGTTTTTGCCTAACTCTTGAAGCGAACTTTGCACCAAATGCGCGGCCATTTGTCTAGCCGGAGAAGCCGGCAAACGCATTAATTGCAGCATGAGCGACTCGGTCAAATCGGCAGCCGCTACGCCGGGCGGCTCAAAGGTTTGCAATACATCCAGCGCATTTTGCAGGGCTTCTTCGTCTAACATCCAATCCAACGGCGTGTGGTCGATGATTTCTTCGAGGCTGTCAGTGAGGTAGCCTTGTTCATCCAAAAAATCAATCAAAACGTGAACATAGGCCGCTTCCACTTGCGAGAGCGGATGCTCGCACACTTGGGCATGCAGATAGTGTTTGAAATCCTCTTCTTCGGCGATGTTGCTCCAAATATCTTCGGCATCGTCGCCACTCAACTGCTGACCTGCGCGCGGCATGGTTACCGCACGGTTGAGCCCGCTATCGGCAAACTCATCAGTTTCCGGACGCTCAAGCAGAGGATTGTCCAACAACCAGTCTTCCACTTCGCGCTCAAGCTCAAGACCCGACATCTGCAAGATGCGCAAAGACTGCTGCAGCCGCTGGTTGAGCTGCTGGGTCTGTTTGAGTTTAAGGACGAGTGAAGACATAGTGTTTTTTTTTTCGAAGTGTATAGATAGTTTTTCAGACGGCCTTTGTACGGAGGGCCGTCTGAAAAACTAGGTTATAGGTATTATATTTGTATTCTTAGTAATTATTTCAATATTTACAGATACCCTCAATTGAAATGAGAGCCTCATGTGAAACCGGTTTTACGATTGCCGTCAAATATGCATTCAATATTTGAAATTTTCACCCAAGTAAACCGAACGGACTTGTTCATTGTTGACCAAATCATCCGGCTTGCCTGAAGCCAATACCGTACCGTCGCTGATAATGTATGCCCGGTCGCAGATGCTGAGGGTTTCGCGCACGTTGTGGTCGGTAATCAATACGCCGATACCGCGTGATTTGAGGAACTCAATGATTTTCTGAATATCGATGACGGCAATCGGGTCAACGCCGGCAAAAGGTTCGTCCAACAAAATGAAACGCGGCTGCATGGCCAGCACGCGTGCGATTTCGACACGGCGGCGTTCGCCACCGGACAAAGATGGCGCAGGGTTGTTGCGCAGGCGCTCGATATTCAAATCTGCCAACAGTTTTTCCAGTTCGGCATCGATGCGGCTTTTGTCCTTTATGCTGATTTCCAAAATGGCGCGGATATTTTGTTCCACGGTCATTTTGCGGAAAATCGAGGCTTCCTGCGGCAGATAGCCGACGCCGAGGCGGGCGCGTTCGTGAATGGGCAGGTGGCGCAACTCTTGTCCGTCCAACATCACGCTGCCTGCATCGGCGGCAATCAAGCCGACAATCATGTAAAAACTGGTGGTCTTACCCGCGCCGTTGGGGCCGAGCAGGCCGATGACTTCGCCGCTTTCGATTTCAAGGGAGAAGCTTTTGACGACTTGGCGTTTTTTGAAACTTTTTTGCAGGTTTTGAACCACAAGACGGCTGTTGTTTGCGCTCATATTCTGTTGACTTTCGATATTGACCTCAGGCCGTCTGAACCTTTTTCAGACGGCCTTTTTGTGTGTTTTCTTATTTGTTTTTCTGCGTGCTGGACGGCTGGATGACAACGCTGACGCGGCCGGATTTGGCGGCGGATTTCACACCGGATTTGGCGCTGCCGTTGATGGTGTAAACCTCGGTTTTGGTGTTGTAAGTGATGACCGCACCTTCGGCCACATCACCGCCGCGCTGTACTTTGGCATTGCCGGACAGGGTAACCAGACTGGCTGCGGAAGAATACGTTACAGTATTGGCTTGGCCGTTGACCACGCCTTTGCCGCCGTCCAACTCTTGGCTGAATTTGACGGGCGAACCGGTGGCTTTCATCAACTGCTCGCTTTTGTCGTTGCGTGAAACGGTTACGCTGCCGGCACGGATATTGAGCGTGCCTTGTTTGATGATGACGTTGCCGGAAAAGGTGGTGCTTTGGTTGTTTTGGTCAAGCGAGCCTTGGTCGGCTTCGATTTGAATCGGCTGCTTGCTGTCGCTTTGCAGGGCAAAGGCCGGGCTGGTGGCAAAAACGGCAACAAGGGCTAAGGTTTTACAAATTTTTTGTATCATAAATTGTGGCTTTCACTTTGGAAGGGAAATTCAGCAAACCGGTTTTGTGGTCATAAGTCATGCCGTTTGCCTGACCGCCGGACTGTCCGTATTGGAAAGTAACGGGGCTGTCGGTATGGGCGTATTGCGCTTCGGTATCGACATTCAAACGTTCAGTTTTGACGATGCCGGCCAAACGCTTGGCATCTGCCGCTTTGTTTAAGACGACATTTTGTTCAAAAACGACTTTTTTGTTTTGAATATTGTACGCAGCCTTGTCGCTGCCGACTTCGTACAACAGGCTGCCGTCGCGGTAAAACGAAAGATGCGGTTTGTACAAATGCACATCCGCGCTATTCGGATATTGGACGGCATCAACTGCGCTCAGGTTTTCTTTCAGACGGCCTTCTTGGTCAAAACGTTTGCCGTTGATGCCTTTCATCGAATATTGCGGCTCATTCGGATTGAGGACGACTTCTTCGACTTGCACTTCGCTGATGCGGCCGAGCCACGCCGCCAGTGCGCCAAGTGAAACGGCCAACACCAGCGGAAAGGCGATTCCGTAACGCCATCTGATTTTCATCGTACATACTCTTTCAAAGCAGGTTCAAGCGTACCTTGCGCCTGCATAATCAAATCGCACACTTCACGCACCGCGCCTGCGCCGCCGGATCGTCGGGTTACATAATGGGCATATTGCAAAGTAAACCAATGCGCTTCGGGGACGGCGACCGCCAATCCGCAACGCACCATCACGGGCAAATCGACAACATCGTCGCCGACAAAGGCGCACTCATGCTCCTCCACACCGGCCTGTTCGCGTAATTGGGCGTAGGCGGCACGTTTGTCGTGAATGCCTTTGAAGTAATAGTTGATACCGAGCTGCTTCACGCGGATACCGACGGAAGGCGCATCGCGGCCGGTAATAATCGCTGTTTGCACGCCGCTGGCCTGAAGCATTTTCAAACCGTGTCCGTCCAAAGTGTGGAACGATTTGATTTCTTCGCCATTGTCGCGGATAAAAATGCGGCCGTCGGTCAAAACGCCGTCCACATCCAGTATCAGCAGTTTGATACCTAAAGCGCGTTGTTGCAGGTCGGAAGAGAGGTTTTGCATAAGGTTTCCTTATTTCAGACGGCCTATTCTAGCATAAGGCCGTCTGAAAACGTTTTTGCCGTCGTTTCAGACAATTCGTGCCATCAATAAATCGTGCATGTTCAGTGCGCCAATCAGTACGCCGTTTTCTTCGACCACCAGCAAACCGTTCACATGGCCGCTTTGCATAGCTTTCAAAGCTTCGGTGGCGAGACGATCGGCAGAGATGGTTTTCGGAGAGGCGTGCATGATGTCGTCCACTTTCAAACCGGCAAAGCTGTCGCGTTCTTGAAACAGACGGCGCAAATCGCCATCGGTAAATACGCCTTTCAGACGGCCTTCGGCATCGGTTACCGCCAACATGCCCAAGCCTTTTTCACTCATGCGGACAATGGCTTCTTTCAACGGCGTACCCAACAAAACGGCAGGCAGGGCTTCGTCTTTGTGCATGATATCCGCCACGCGCAGCAACAGGCGCTTACCCAAGCTGCCGGCCGGATGGCTTAAAGCAAAATCGTCCGGCGTAAACGCACGCGCCTGCAGCAATACCACTGCCAGCGCATCCCCCAACGCCATCACGGCGGTCGTACTGGAAGTCGGTGCAAGGCCGAGCGGACAAGCTTCTTTGGAAACTGCCGCGGTAATATGGATATCGGCATGGCGCGCCATGGTCGAAGTCGGATGGGCTGTAATGCAGATCAGCGTGATGTTTTTGCGTTTCAACGCCGGAATAATCGCCGCAATTTCATCGCTTTCACCGGAATTGGAAATGGCAACCACGACATCGTGGTCCACAATCATGCCCAAATCGCCGTGCGCCGCTTCGGCAGGATGGACGAAAAACGCAGGCGTGCCTGTCGAAGCCATGGTTGCCGCCATTTTGCGGCCGATGTGTCCGGACTTGCCCATGCCTGTAATGACGACCCTGCCCTTGCAGTGCAACAACGCTTCTGCCGCACGGACAAAATCATGGTTCAAAGCCGCCGCAATTTCACGCAAACCTTCGGCTTCCGTATCCAATACATCGCGCGCCCAGTCGAGATAAAGTGTGTTTTCCGCCATCAAAGCCACCTTTCGTGCTTGAATTTAGGTTTGTTTTGCCCAAATTAATCGGCTGTAAACTGTTCAAATTCATCGAATCGGCGTAGCATTACCGCCACTTCACAAACAAACCTATTATGTAAAAGGAATCAGAGATGACTATTTTATCGGACGTTAAAGCATTAGGACAACAAATCTGGTTGGACAATCTCTCCCGTTCGCTGGTACAAAGCGGCGAATTGGCAGAAATGCTGAAACAAGGTGTGTGTGGCGTAACTTCCAATCCTGCCATTTTCCAAAAAGCCTTTGCCGGAGATGCCCTGTACTCCGATGAAGTAGCCGCGCTCAAACAACAAGACCTGACCCCGAAACAACGCTACGAAACCATGGCGGTTGCCGACGTACAAGCCGCCTGCGACGTATGTCTTGCCGAACACGAATCTACCGGCGGCAAAACAGGATTCGTCAGCCTCGAAGTTTCGCCTGAGTTGTCCAAAGACGCACAAGGCACGGTTGAAGAAGCGCGCCGTCTGCACGCCGCCATCGGCCGCAAAAATGCCATGATTAAAGTACCGGCAACCGACAAAGGCATCGAAGCACTCGAAACCCTTGTTTCAGACGGCATCAGCGTCAACCTGACCCTGCTTTTCTCCCGCACCCAAACCCTTAAAGCCTATGCGGCCTACGCGCGCGGCATTGCCAAACGTTTGGAGGCAGGGCATGACGTTTCCCATATCCAAGTTGTCGCCAGCTTCTTTATTTCCCGTGTCGATGCCGCGTTGGACGCTACCCTGCCCGACCACCTCAAAGGCAAAGTCGCCATTGCGCTGGCCAAAGCCGCTTATCAAGATTGGGCGCAATACTTCGGCAGCAGCGAATTTGCCGCACTTGCAGAAAAAGGTGCCAACCGCGTCCAACTTCTGTGGGCATCTACCGGCGTGAAAAACCCTGCCTATCCTGACACTTTGTACGTTGACAGCCTGATTGGCGCCCATACCGTCAACACCGTTCCCGATGCCACACTCAAAGCCTTTATCGACCACGGTACCGCTAAAGCCACTTTGACCGAAGGTGTGGACGAAGCCCAAGCGCAGCTTGCCGAAACCGCCAAACTCGGCATTGATGTCGAAACTTTGGCAACGCGTTTGCAGGAAGACGGTTTGAAACAATTTGAAGACGCTTTCGCCAAACTGCTTGCTCCCTTGGCTTAAGCGGATTGAACGGACGGCCGAGAAACTTAAATCATTTTGAAAAGTCTCAGGCCGTCTGAAACCCAAATTCGGGCGTGTACGGCACGCCCTTTTCTATCACGATTTGAATACCGTGCAGGCATACTGCCCCTGCCCTACAAAACCACCCTGCCATGTATATAGGACGTTTCGCCCCCAGCCCTACCGGCCTGCTTCATGTCGGCTCCCTACTGACTGCCGTCGCCTCCTATGCCGACGCGCGCGCTCATCAGGGCAAATGGCTGGTCCGCATTGAAGACCTTGACCCACCGCGCGAAATGCCCGGCGCCGCTGCCGATATTTTGCGCACGCTCGAAGCTTTCGGTTTTGAGTGGGATGGCGAAGTCGCCTATCAAAGCCGCCGTTACGACCTGTATCAAGACACCCTCGACCGCCTCAAAGCGGCCGGGCTGGTGTATCCCTGCTATTGCAGCCGAAAAGACTGGCAGGCGGCGGCAACACATGGCGCAGACGGATTTGTATATAACGGCCGTTGCCGCAATCCTCAGCAAA
This sequence comes from Neisseria sp. HMSC075C10, assembly GCF_001815615.1. NCBI lineage: Bacteria > Pseudomonadati > Pseudomonadota > Betaproteobacteria > Neisseriales > Neisseriaceae > Neisseria > Neisseria sp. HMSC075C10. The sequence goes on along the minus strand of NZ_KV821248.1, from coordinate 170,343 downwards.
GACCCGACACGCAAAACAAAACGCCGGCATGGCGCATTCAAGTTCCCGATCGCGTAATCGGTTTTTCAGACGGCATTGTCGGATATTACGCACAAAATCTGGTACACGACATCGGCGATTTTGTCCTGCTTCGTGCCGACGGCTATTGGGCATATCAGCTTGCAGTGGTTGCCGACGATGCCGATCAAGGAATAACCCATATTGTCCGCGGTCAGGACTTGCTCGTTTCCACGCCGCGCCAAATCTATCTGCAACAATGCCTAGGCGTTCCCACCCCGGCCTACGCCCACCTTCCCCTACTGACCAACAACCAAGGGCAAAAATGGTCGAAACAAACCCTTGCTCCGGCTTTGGATTTGAATCAAAAAGAACAGCTTCTCCGCCAAGTCCTAACCTACCTCAACCTACCCGATGCACCTACAGTGAACCGTCCTCAAGAATTGCTCGATTGGGCGGTGGTGCACTGGCAAATGGACAAAATCCCAAAATCGTCCATTATCACGGACTGAATTAGCATGATTACAACAAAATTACTCTAGGTATTACAATATTTCATAAAATTATGTAAGTAATCTTCCGATTCATCCCAAACCATGCCCAAGAAGCGAAAAATCATGTATATTTTAAAAATTTCCTAAAATTGTCACAAACTGATAATTTCAAGCTTACAACAACATACGGCTGACGCGTTATTAAGGACGATAAAGCGCGGCAGTTCTCCCACGATACAACAAAAAGAATACCGCTATGCCAAGTGCCATTATTGTAGAAGACGAAGTATTAGCAGCAGAACGCTTACGTGTATTATTGGAAGAGTGCAATGTCGTACTGCTCAACGTCTTTCACCATGCCATGCCAGCATTGGAGTGGCTGAGCGTCCACGAAGTCGACATCGTCTTTGCCGACATCGGCATGCCGGAAATCGACGGTCTCGAGTTTGTCGAACGCATTAAGCGTACCGCCAAACGCCAGCCGGAAATTGTATTCACCACAGCCTACGAAGAACACGCCCTGCGCGCGTTTGAGCTGGCTGCCGCAGACTATCTGCTCAAACCAATCAAAATGACCCGCCTGCAAACCGCGCTTGACCGCATCATCGAGAAAAACCGCGAAAAAGCAGACAGTTTCACCCATTTCAAAGTGTACAACCGCGAACGCATGGTTGAAATCCCATGGCAACAGGCGCGCTACCTGATGGCGGAACACAAAACCGTCTATCTGTTTACCGGTGACGGCCAAAGCTACGAATTACCGAAAACATTGGTTTACTGGGAAGAATTGCTGGGCGATAAAGTCATCCGCATCCACCGCAATGCCCTCGTCTTCCGCCACACCCTAGACAGTCTGATTCGACTGGACGATGACGAAAACGATGAATCCGCATCCACGTGGAGCGCTAAAATTCTCGATATTCCGACCCCGTTGCCCGTCAGCCGCCGGCAACTCTCCACCCTGCGGAAAATCATTAAAAACAGCATCTAACAATGCGCTCCTTGACTCGTTCTCTTTAAATCAAAGGCCGTCTGAAAAGATACTTTTCAGACGGCCTTTTAACTTATCAGCCAAATGGTAGAAATTTAAAAAAAGAATAGTCCAAATCTGTCGTTTAGCTCTATCCAAGCTTTCAATTTGATCAAAGCTTGTTTTGCCCTCAAACAAGCTTTTCTATCCACCAATCCAACATTTTTGAATTACTACTACTCAACAGAAAAGGCCGTCTGAAAAAATTCAGACGGCCTCGATGCTTAAGCCTTACCAATTAAAAGAACAATTCACGCCAGCTGATGCGTTTGAGTCCGCATGTACGGCCTTCTACTTTCAGGCTGACCAGTTGGTTAGACAAGAGACTGCGATCACCCTTGGTTGCGAAACATTTATTGTTTGGCACGCTCGGCGTAGCGTTCAGCTCCTTATCCGTACCCGTGCCGCCGCTATCGCCATCGGCAGTTACCGGAGAATCGTCGGCTTTGCTGGAATTCAGATAAGTAAAATTGATAACGCCATCAAAAGTCATACCGTTGGCGTAATAAATCTGACCATTATTTTCACGTTTGAAAAATGTGCGATCCTTATCCTTACTGGAGATACGCGCATCACGCAAGCCTAAACGTCCGCCGTTTTCGGCATTTACGCCCAGAATAATCGTTTTCGCAGTCGTTTGTTCGGACTTACTGTCCGGCAAACAAACATCGGTACCGGAAGAATCGGGATGAATTGTTTTGGTTTCATACTTACGGATGGTCAGAACAGCTGTACGCAAAATCATCGTCGGTTTGACAGTCACACGTTCATTCGGACCTAAAGTCAGACTCCAGCCTTTTTTGCCTTCACCAACCTTATTATTGCTGACATAAATGTGTTCGCCGTCACTTTCTCTGGTTTGCTGTTCCAACTCACTGCTGTTTGCCAAAACCGCTTTTTTAGATTCATCAGTAGACACATCGTCGTAAATACCATAAACGGCATTGATTTGTCCGTTGGTACCTTCTAGTTCATTCTGATAAATCTCGCTACCCGTACCAAAAATAACGACATACTTGTCTTTACCGCGACGGGAGACCGCAGGCGCAGACGTAATCGGTTGATTACCCGAGCCTTGGAAAATCATTTGTGCCGACCATTCAGACGGTGTTTCACCACTCAAGTCGAAGCGGAACATATTACCGTAACGGTCACCTGCATAAGCAATATCGACAATACCGTCAAAATCGGTGTCTACCAAAGTGGGGGTAGAGAGGCCCCCTTTGCCATTGTGAACAGGAATTCTGCGCAAGAGCTTGCCGGCTTCTTTAGAAAAAGAAACATTAGTGCCAGTATTTTTCGTCCCTGCCTCTTTCCCTGTCATATCATAGACATATAAAGCCGTGTCATTATCCTCACTATTCACGTCTTCAGTACGATAACCGCTGGCCAAAAAGCCCGCATAACGCACATTCGATTCCAGATTAACCGGAGTAGTATCGCGCTTGATGGAAACACGGCCGATTTGTGTCGAACCAATGGTATAACCCAGCTTATTGCCAGTGCCTTTTGCAGTTTCAAACAAAGGTACAGTCGTATTCCAACTACTACTACGAACACTGTCAGCCACTGCACCAATATTCAACGCATACGCACCGCGTCCACCCTGACCCATCGCACCAAACATAAAGGTTTGCTTCTTATCAGGCGTTTGACGGAGAACAAAACCACCATTGACCATATAGCGGTGTGGTTGTCCTTTTGTGGAACCATAGCCCTCACGAGCAATATCCTTCAGGACTTTACCCAAAGTTGTCGCTTGACCTTTCTCGTCCTCGCGCTCCATGCTTGCCGGGATATAGCTGAGTTTCAGGTCATAAGGATTGCTTGACGTATCATTACGACGGAAAATATGTACCATGCCATCATTGGCAGCGGCGACCAAAAACTCTTGACGGCCTTTATCCTTATTCCCAATAGCTGCAACCGAACCGTCTAAAATATCGCCCAAATTACGTTCATCTTTATTTGGATCATTAGGGTCAGTCGGACGGACACGATAAGACTGGCTATAATCTTTTGCTCCTGCATCCGCTTTAATGGCTTCATCAGTACCTACTCGGCCAGTCCATTTCAGCAATGCATTTTTCCATTCCAACTTATCTTCTGCACTGCCGTCTGAAATGCCAAAATCAGAATTTTCAGCCTCATTATCTGCAACGCTATCGATGAAATAGGTTTTCCTGCCATCATTAACCAAAGTGAGGCGGTTATTAAATGATGGCTGGTCAAACTCTGTCGTATTGATAGGCGTACCATTGCGGTTTAATTTATAAAACCGCAACTGACTGCTCCAAGAGCCGGTATTCAAATGAACCGTTGCAGCCATATTGGGAATACCTGTACTGGTCGTCACCGGCGCAGTTGAAGCTGCCCCTTCAAATTTCATTATTTTGCTGTCAGTTTCAATATTGTCGATAATGGTTTTAAAGGCCTCAAGCAACTTTTCAGGTTTTGCGGCATTAAAATACCAGTCTGGGCGACTGGCACCCTTTTCCAGATAATCTCTCCCGACTTTAGAGATTCCCTCACCAAAGCCCACGGTAAAAGTCTGAACCAATTGCTTGCTATAATCTACGCCCTTAGGATCGCTTGGATCACCATCCCAGCTCTTGCCTGCAGCATCTCGACGATCCTCTGGCTTAATCGCAGCATCTAGACGATTTTCTGACTTAATCGCAGGTTTAATATCTTTTTCTGCCAAAGTCTGGCTAAAGAAACGCATACCGCGTTTTTCATCCTCATAGTTCCTATCCCAATAAGGAACAATAATTTCGCCAATGCCTTTGACTTCTCGTTTACCATCTTTTTCACCTAAAAGCACCCAATCCCCTGAATCATCTTTTGCATAATCAGTATATTGGCATTGAAACTTTTTCTCCCCTTCAAGAGTATTCAATCTCGGATCATAATTTGGCAGATCAAAATATCCTTCAAGGCCGTTTCCTGAAAAATATTTGCCTTCCCCATGTTTTTTTTCATAAGCTTTTACTTCAGACGGCCCGAAATATTCATAGACCTCATCCGAGCTACGATCAATAGCACGGTAATAGTTTGAATAATAATATTTTCGGTCATAATTGAAATTAGTATTGTCAGAATTACTTGGATTTTCTCCAGAGGCCTGATTGCTACAACTCATATTGGCATCGCCATCAGAAACCACGACAACATAAGATTTCTGACAGCGGTATTTGATATTCGGTATAACAAAATTTTTGACGACTTCATAATAACGGCGCGTTGTCGGCGTAGCTTGGTAAGCCAACATCTCATCTACCTTCTTACTGACATATTCCCAGTTCCGATCGGCAGAACCATCCGTAAAGCCTTCAGTATCCTTCATATCGCCTTTGGTATCGTCGGGTTTAGACAGTTTTACATATGCGTAAAGAGCATTATCCTTTTTCCTTTTTTCCTCATCCCATTTCCAATACCGAGGATTATTATGTAAAGTCTGCAAGCCCCAGTTAAACTGATCTTTATACCGCTCCAAAACCTGCTTTAATGCCGATTTTGCAATATTGATTTTTCTATTCTTATCATCTACACGATATTCACCCTTGGCATCAGCCAACATACTGCCCGAATCATCAATCAAAAACATAATATTATGCTTGACTTTGGGCTGGCCAATAGGCTCGTTTACGTTTTTCAGGTAAAACGGAATTTCGGCAAAACCATTCTTTTCTTTAGATTGCTGGGTATTTGCCTGAACGGAAAAGCTAATGAGGGCTAAAGCGGAAGCGATGCTTGCATGAATGAGGCGATGGCGGCCTGATGGAGCGTTTTGCATAATGTGTTCTTTTTTCATCGGATAATCTCAGTTAAAAATGACGTTGTTTTTATTTTTTATGGGGCTACGATTTTAGCATAAACAGCCTGTTTCATGTTTGATTCGGCTGAATTTCCCTAAGCGCGCATTTCAAGCACAACAAAAATGAAACAATCCGCCTGCTCAGTTTTAAGACGGCCTGACTGAATATTTAGTTCAACCTTATTCATCAGGCATTCCAAAAGCAAGGGACTGTACCGTAAAGATAAAACGTTTTTAAATTATCGATTATTGGCTCTACGCTTGAAATTCCTATTACTTTGACTTAAAATACACTGCTTCTACGGCATAGACCGCTATGTCTGAAAAAGCACGTTACACAGCAAAATCAAAGCTGCGGAGCGTGTTTTTTTTTAGCCGAGATTTCCGAAGGCTGTCTTTTTTGTAAACAATTTTTATTTTTCAGACGGCCTGACCCATTTTTTCGAACCGACCATCATCAGGCAAACAGGATTCCATCATGACCACTCCGGCTCTTCTCGTTCTCGCTGACGGCAGCGTATTTCACGGCACATCAATCGGTTACGAAGGTTCGACTTCCGGCGAAGTCGTGTTCAACACTTCCATGACCGGCTATCAGGAAATCCTGACCGACCCTTCCTACTGCAAACAAATCGTTACCCTTACCTATCCACACATCGGCAACACCGGTACCAACGCCGAAGATGAAGAAAGCCGCTGCGTTTACGTCGCCGGTTTGATTATCCGCGACTTGCCGCTCTTGCACAGCAACTTCCGCGCATCCGAAAGCCTGCACGACTATTTGGTACGCAACAAAACCGTCGCCATCGCCGATATCGATACCCGCCGCCTGACCACCCTGTTGCGTGAAAAAGGCGCGCAAGGCGGTGCAATCTTGACCGGTGCGGACGCTACGGTTGAAAAAGCACAAGAACTGATTGCCGCATTCGGCAGCATGGTCGGCAAAGACTTGGCAAAAGAAGTTTCCTGCACAGAAACTTACGAATGGACCGAAGGCGAATGGGAATTGGGCAAAGGTTTCGTTACACCTTCCGAACAGCCTTACCACGTCGTCGCCTACGATTTCGGTGTCAAAACCAACATCCTGCGCATGCTCGCCTCACGCGGCTGCCGCCTGACCGTCGTTCCCGCACAAACCAGCGCGGAAGACGTCTTGGCACTCAATCCTGACGGCGTATTCCTATCCAACGGCCCCGGCGACCCCGAGCCTTGCGGCTACGCCATCAAAGCCGTACAAAAACTGATGGAAAGCGGCAAACCGATTTTCGGCATTTGCTTAGGACACCAACTGATCAGCCTCGCCATCGGCGCCAAAACCCTGAAAATGCGCTTCAGCCATCACGGTGCCAACCACCCTGTACAAGATTTAGACAGCGGCAAAGTCGTCATCACCAGCCAAAACCACGGTTTCGCCGTCGATGCCGACACTCTGCCCACCAACGCACGCATTACCCACAAATCCTTGTTCGACAACACCTTGCAAGGCATCGAACTGACAGACAAACCTGTATTCTGCTTCCAAGGCCACCCCGAAGCCAGCCCGGGCCCGCAAGACGTCGGCTATCTATTCGACAAATTCATTGACAATATCAAAGCAGCAAAACAATAAAGCTGATTTTTTCAGACGGCCACACTCAACTCGACAACAGGCCGTCTGAAAACCAAACTTCAAAAATATAAATTCAGCCCCCTCTCAACATCTGTACAGCCTGAAAACCCAATCGTCTAATCAGAAAGGAAAACCAATGACTGAAAAACAAATGCACATTCTTTCCGTCACCGCCACCCTGGCCGGCGTCGGTATGTACGTTTCTTATATCCCGCAAATCCAAAACAACCTTGCCGGCAACCCCGGCTCGCCGTTGCAACCCCTCGTCGCCGCCATCAACTGCACATTATGGTTTGCCTACGGCTTTTTGAAAGAAAAACGCGACTACCCCATCATACTGGCAAACGCCCCAGGCATTATTTTGGGTTTGATTACATTTATCACTAGTTTTTAAGGAAGTTTTCAGACGGCCTGTGCAAAATAAAAACGCAAACGGTCGTCTGAAAAAAGTGGCCAAAATATCAATAGCAGGAATTTTTCAGGTAGTTTTTTATCGCAAGGCAGATGGAACAAACCCCGCGAGCGTTTTTTCAGACGGCCTTTAATATGTACCGCAAGGCACGCACGCGATGGGTTAAAGTGCAGGGAAAATGGAGAACGCGTGCGTATCGCACGCACCCTGCATACAAGCTAATAGCTTGCTATCTAAATACATTTGAGGAAAAAAGAATATGGACAAGTTTTCATCTGAAGTTTGCAAAGCCCTTGCATATTACGTTTACCGCTTAATTGACCCAAGAAATGGTGAAACTTTTTATGTAGGCAAAGGCAAAGACAACCGGGTTTTTGAACATTTGAAACAATGTTTGAAAATAGCGGAAGATGGCGAAGATGAACTGAATTTAAAATATAGTAGGATTCGCGCTATCCAAAAAGCCAAATTGGAAGTTATCCATGTCATTCATCGACATGGCATGAATGAGAAAACCGCTTTTGAAGTAGAAGCTGCTTTAATAGATGCCTATCCGGGGCTATCAAATGAACAAAGCGGACATGGCAATAGTGAATTTGGTTCGATGCATGTATCTGAAATACAAGATAAATACGATGCACCTGTTGCACAATTTGACAGCGATCATAATCTATTGATTATTAATATTAATCGTTCTTTAGATAAAGAAAAATCGGCTTATGATGCTGTTCGCCTAGCCTGGCGGCTTGATGTTGAGCGGGCAAAACGTGCGCATTACATCTTGGCGGTTGAAAAAGGCTTAATTGTGGATGTTTTACAAGCGCATGAATGGCTGCCAGCTACTAAGGAAAATTTTCCTGAGCTTAATGAAACCATAGTAGGACGTTTTGGTTTTCACGGCGAATCACTTTCTAAAAATGATGAAGTCCGCCAAAAATACCAACGTAAAAGGCTGCCTGAAGAATATCGTAAACGGGGTGCCAGCAATCCCGTTAAATATAGTTTTAAATAACCTGAAATCTCTAAGGTAAAACACCATGCCCAAACGTACCGACCTAAAATCCATCCTTATCATCGGCGCCGGCCCTATCGTTATCGGTCAAGCCTGCGAATTTGACTATTCGGGCGCACAGGCCTGCAAGGCTTTGCGTGAAGAAGGCTATAAAGTCATTCTGGTGAATTCCAACCCCGCCACGATTATGACCGACCCTGAAATGGCGGATGTTACCTACATCGAGCCGATTATGTGGCAGACGGTGGAGAAGATTATCGCCAAAGAGCGGCCCGACGCGATTCTGCCCACGATGGGCGGCCAGACTGCGCTGAACTGTGCGCTGGATTTGGCGCGCAACGGCGTGTTGGCGAAATACAATGTCGAGTTAATCGGCGCAACGGAAGACGCGATCGACAAGGCGGAAGACCGCGGCCGCTTTAAGGAGGCGATGGAGAAAATCGGCCTCTCCTGCCCGAAATCCTTTGTCTGCCACACGATGAACGAAGCCTTGGCGGCGCAGGAACAGGTCGGCTTCCCGACGCTGATTCGTCCTTCTTTCACCATGGGCGGTTCGGGCGGCGGTATTGCCTACAATAAAGACGAATTTTTGGCAATTTGCGAACGCGGTTTTGATGCGTCGCCTACGCATGAATTGCTGATTGAGCAGTCCGTTCTCGGCTGGAAAGAGTACGAAATGGAAGTTGTACGCGATAAAAACGACAACTGCATCATTATCTGCTCGATTGAAAACTTTGACCCGATGGGCGTGCATACCGGCGACTCTATTACTGTTGCGCCTGCACAAACATTGACTGACAAAGAATACCAAATCATGCGTAATGCTTCGTTGGCAGTATTGCGCGAAATCGGCGTGGACACGGGCGGCTCAAACGTTCAGTTTGCGGTGAACCCTGAAAACGGCGAGATGATTGTCATTGAGATGAACCCGCGTGTGAGCCGTTCTTCTGCGTTGGCATCTAAAGCAACGGGCTTCCCGATTGCCAAAGTAGCGGCCAAACTGGCTGTCGGCTTTACGCTGGACGAGTTGCGCAACGACATTACCGGCGGTCGCACCCCTGCGTCGTTCGAGCCTTCCATCGACTATGTCGTGACCAAAATCCCGCGTTTTGCGTTTGAAAAATTCCCTGCCGCAGACGACCGCCTGACCACGCAAATGAAATCTGTGGGCGAAGTGATGGCAATAGGCCGTACCATTCAAGAAAGCTTCCAAAAAGCCTTGCGCGGTTTGGAAACAGGCTTGTGCGGCTTCAATCCGCGCAGCGAAGACAAAGCGGAAATACGCCGCGAACTGGCCAACCCGGGCCCTGAGCGTATGCTGTTTGTAGCCGATGCGTTCCGCGCAGGCTTCACGCTGGAAGAAATCCACGAAATCTGCGCCATCGATCCTTGGTTCTTGGCGCAAATCGAAGACTTGGTGAAAGAAGAAAAATCGGTTTCAGACGGCCAGTTGCAAGATTTGGATTACGCCGCTTTACGCCGTCTGAAACGCAAAGGCTTCTCTGACAAACGTTTGGCACAATTGTTGAACGTAAGCGAAAAAGAAGTCCGCGAACACCGCTACGCACTGAACCTGCATCCGGTTTACAAACGCGTCGACACTTGTGCCGCCGAGTTTGCCACCGAAACCGCCTACCTCTACTCCACTTACGAGGAAGAATGCGAATCCCGTCCTTCCGACCGTAAAAAAGTGATGATTCTCGGCGGCGGTCCGAACCGTATCGGCCAAGGTATCGAATTTGACTACTGCTGCGTTCATGCTGCACTCGCCCTGCGCGAATCCGGTTTTGAAACCATCATGGTCAACTGCAACCCCGAAACCGTATCCACCGACTTCGACACCAGCGACCGCCTGTACTTCGAGCCGCTGACATTGGAAGACGTATTGGAAATCGTCCGCACCGAAAACCCATGGGGTGTGATTGTGCATTACGGCGGTCAAACCCCGCTCAAACTCGCCAACGCGCTGGTTGAAAACGGCGTGAACATCATTGGTACATCTGCCGACAGCATCGACGCCGCCGAAGACCGCGAACGCTTCCAAAAAGTATTGAACGACTTAGGTCTGCGTCAACCGCCTAACCGCATCGCCCACAACGAAGAAGAAGCGCTCGTTAAGGCCGAAGAAATCGGTTATCCGTTGGTTGTCCGTCCTTCTTACGTCCTCGGCGGCCGCGCCATGCAGATTGTTCACTCTACCGAAGAGTTGCAAAAATACATGCGCGAAGCCGTACAAGTTTCCGAAGACAGCCCTGTATTGCTCGACTTCTTCTTGAACAACGCCATCGAAGTGGACGTAGACTGCGTTTCAGACGGCCAAGACGTCGTGATCGGCGGCATTATGCAACACGTCGAACAAGCAGGTATCCACTCTGGCGACTCCGGCTGTTCATTGCCTCCATACTCTTTGAGCGAAGAGATTCAAGACGAAATCCGCCGTCAAACCAAAGCTATGGCATACGCACTGGGCGTGGTCGGCTTGATGAACGTACAGTTTGCCGTACAAGACGGCGTGGTCTTCGTACTGGAAGTAAACCCACGCGCCAGCCGTACCATACCGTTCGTATCCAAAGCCACCGGTGTACCGCTTGCCAAAGTCGGTGCACGCGTGATGGCAGGCATTTCGCTGAAAGAGCAAGGTGTAGAAAAAGAAGTCATCCCGGACTTCTACGCCGTTAAAGAAGCCGTGTTCCCATTCATCAAATTCCCGGGTGTGGACACCATTCTCGGCCCAGAAATGCGCTCTACCGGCGAAGTCATGGGCGTGGGCGCAAGCTTCGGCGAAGCCTACTTCAAAGCCCAACTCGGCGCAGGCGAACGCTTGAGCACAACCGGCAAAATCTTCCTTGCCGTACGCGACGAAGACAAACCGCTCATCGTCAAAACCGCACAAAACTTCCAAGCACTCGGCTACGGTGTCTGCGCCACACGCGGTACCGCCGAATACTTGAAAGAACACGGCATCATCGTGCAAGCGGTCAATAAAGTACAGGAAGGCCGCCCACACATCGTGGACGCCATTAAAAACGGCGAAATCGCCCTGGTGGTCAACACCGTCGGCAGCACAGTACAATCTGTTACCGACAGCCACAGCATCCGCCGCACCTCCCTCACCCAACGCGTACCGCAATACACCACCATCGCCGGCGGCGAAGCCATGAGCGAAGGCGCAAAAAGCCGCGAACACTTGGGCGTGTACAGCGTACAGGAATTGCATGGCCGCCTGAAAAATAAAGCCTAATCAATCCTATCGGATTTAAATAGCTAAAAGGCCGTCTGAAACCTGATTGCTCAGTTTCAGACGGCCTTTCTGCAAAAATAAGGAAAACGTAATGAAACAAACTATTCAAGAAAAACTGGCTCAAATTTCACTTGCCGAACCGCTGCACTTTCTGCTGGCGGCGGAGAGTGGAAGCCGCGCATGGGGCTTTGCTTCGCCCGACAGCGATTATGATGTTCGCGCCATTTATATCCGCCCGCAAGAACATTATCTGCAAATTGATGAAGCAAAAGATACGTTTGAATTTATTGAAAACAAATGGTTTGACGTAGGCGGTTGGGATATCCGCAAGGCTTTGCGCCTGTTGAGAAAAAGCAATGCCGTATTGCTGGAATGGCTGCGTTCGCCGATTGTTTATACACAAGATGAGGCATTCATAGGCCGTCTGAACGAACTTGCGCCCCAATACGTCCAAGCCGCCGCATTGTTGCACCATTATCGCGGCATCGCGGGCAACGCTTTGAGAAACATGGATTTGGCGCAACCGATTAAATTGAAGAAATGGTTTTACGTCTTACGCCCTTTATTGGCGGCACGCTGGGCAGTGAAACAAGGCGGTATTCCGCCAATGACTTTGGTCGAGTTGATGAATGAGTGGCAGACAAATTGTGCCACCCAAATTACTGATCTGGTTGCATTAAAAGCAGGTCAGGACGAAAGTTATCTGCACACATTATCGCCAGAGCTGCAAAAGCTGACTATTGATCTATATAACGAAGTTTCTGCCTTGTCTGCCCCTGCTGCCGAACCTGCCGATAGCGGGCCTTTGAACGAATTGTTCCGCTCCACCTTGGCAACCATTTATCCGTAAAAGGCCGTCTGAATATGCTGATCCTCGAAGACTTGCACACGCAAAATCTGATTCTGCTCGAAGCCGTTTCCGGCAGCCGCGCCTACGGTTTGGCAACGCCTGAGTCCGATACTGACATCAAAGGCGTGTTTTACCTGCCCAAATCCATGTTTTACGGCATGGAATACATCCCTCAAATCAGCAATGAAACCAACGATATTGTGTATTACGAACTGGGACGGTTTATCGAATTGCTGCTGCAAAGCAATCCGAACACGCTGGAGCTGCTGGCTTCCCCTTCCGACTGTGTACGATACCGTTCGCCATTGATGGATGCGTTCAAAACCGAATGGTTTATCTCCAAAACCTGTCAGCAAAGTTTTGCAGGTTATGCCTACGGACAAATCAAAAAAGCACGGGGATTGAATAAAAAAATCAGCAATCCGATGCCGTCTGAAAAGAAAAGCATCCTTGATTTCTGCTACATCATAGAAGGCAGGCAAACCGTACCGTTACAGTACTGGCTTGCACAACGCGGAATGGAGCAAAGGCGTGTAGGCTTAATCAAAATAGCCCACGCCCGAGAACTTTATGCGCTGTTTTACGATGCCGACGGCACACTTGGCTACCACGGTATTGCACCCAAACCCGAAGCCACAACACTTTCACTCAGCCCCATTCCAGAAGGAGAAACACCGCTTGCCCATCTATCCTTCAACCAAGACGGATACAGTAGCTACTGCCGCGAATATGCCTCTTATCAACAATGGCTGGCAGAACGCAACGAAACACGCTATCAAGGCACGCAGGCACACGGTCAAGGTTACGATGCAAAAAATATGATGCACACCTTCCGCCTGCTTGAAACTGCGCGCGATATTGCCCTTCATGGCGAAATCCGTCCACGCCGTCCCAATCGTGACGAATTGCTGGCCATCAAGCGCGGTTCTTTTCCTTACAATGAACTGTTGGCGCGTGCAGAAACATTGATTAACGAAGTGGAAAATTTGTTCGCCCAGTCCGATCTACCGGAAGCTGTAAACAGCAGTTTGGCAATCAATGCCCTTATTGAAATCCGAACCAAGATTTACGGATAAGAGAATCAAAAACAGAGGCCGTCTGAAATTATGTGTTTCCTCTTTTCAGACGGCCTTTTCATATTTCAAATTCCAACCGTCTATCCATCAAAACAACCTTTTCTGCCATCTCCAAACAAGCAATAGCAACATGAAATATAATTTCGTTATTGATTGGATTCATACGACAAAATTGTTGTTTTTTCATCATCATCCCAAAATATTGAGTTTAACGCCTATTCTCCTTGCTTTATAATGGCCGTCTGAAAGAAAAATACAATTAAAGCAGAAGCATGTCTTTGCAACTTAAGCAGATTTGCATAATTAAACATATGCTTTAATCATAATAATGATAAAATAATACGGCTTTCCTCTAAATTAAAGGGAAAACTGCACAAGAAACGGAAAATAAAATGAGTGTCGGATTATTGCGTGTTTTGGTTCAAAGCCAGACCATCTCAAATCAACAAGCGGAACATTACAACAGCCTTTTACAATCGGGCAAAGAAATCCTGCCCGACTTGTTTTCAGACGGCATCATCACCCCTAAAGCCTTGGGCGAATTGGTTGCGCGCGTATTCAGCTATCCCCTTTTGGATTTGCGCTACTACCCGCGCAATAATGTAGTCAGCGACATTCTGACGGAAGAGCAAATGGTACAAAACCGTTGCATTCCGATTTTCAAACGCGGACGCAAGGTTTATTTCGCCGTATCCGATCCGACCCAAATCCAAAACTTTCAAAAAATTGCTTTTGCTTCAGGTTTAAGTGTCGACTTGGTAGTGGTTCCCGATGACCAACTCAGCTCCTTGCTGGAATGGTTGGGTCAGCGTTCGACCACTATTCTGAAAGAAATCAACGAAGAACATGAAGCAACGCAGCAATCTCAATCACTTTATATCGATAATGAAGAGGCTGAAGACGGCCCTATCCCCCGCTTCATCCACAAAACCTTATCCGATGCCCTAAACGCAGGTGCATCAGACATCCACTTTGAATTCTACGAACAAATGGCGCGCGTCCGTTTCCGCGTGGACGGACAGTTGCGCGAAGTCGTACAGCCGCCTGTCGCCGTACGCGGTCAGTTGGCATCGCGCATCAAAGTGATGGCGCGTTTGGATATTTCTGAAAAACGTATTCCGCAAGACGGCAGAATTCAAATTGCCTTCCATAAACACGGCCGTCCGATTGACTTCCGTGTCAGCACTTTGCCGACATTGTTTGGCGAAAAAGTGGTGATGCGTATCCTAAATTCCGATGGTACATCGCTCAATATCGACCAGCTCGGTTTAGAGCCTTTCCAAAAAGAAATGCTGCTTGAGGCCATCAACCGCCCTTACGGCATGGTATTGGTTACCGGTCCGACAGGTTCGGGCAAAACCGTTTCGCTCTATACCTGCCTGAGTATTTTGAACACGGAAGATGTGAATATTTCAACGGCAGAAGATCCGGCCGAGATTAACCTGCCGGGCGTCAACCAAGTCAACGTCAATGAAAAACAAGGCCTGACGTTTGCCGCCGCACTCCGATCCTTCTTGCGTCAAGATCCTGATATTATTATGGTCGGTGAGATTCGTGATTTGGAAACCGCCGACATCGCCATTAAAGCCGCCCAAACCGGCCACATGGTTTTCTCTACCCTGCATACCAATAATGCACCGGCCACGCTGTCTCGCCTTTTGAACATGGGTGTCGCGCCTTTCAATATCGCCAGCTCGGTCAGCCTGATTATGGCGCAAAGGCTGTTGCGCAGACTGTGTCCAAACTGCAAACGCGAAGTGGAGCGCCCGCCGGTTCCGGCATTGAAAAAGGCCGGCTTTACCGATGCAGACTTAGCTCAAGATTGGAAGCTCTACCGCCCGGTTGGCTGCGACAGCTGCCGCGGTAAAGGCTTTAAAGGCCGCGTCGGTATTTATGAAGTCATGCCGGTCAGCGATGAAATGCAAAAAGTCATTATGAACAACGGTACGGAAGTTGATATCATGAACATGGCCTATCAGGAAGGCATGGTAGACTTGCGTCGCGCCGGCCTCATGAAAGTCATGCAGGGCCTGACTTCGTTGGAAGAAGTAACCGCTCATACCAATGACTAAAACTGCCATATTTTCGAAAATTACAATAAAGCGGCACGGGGAAACAGTCCGCTTTATTTCTTACTAACAAGGGATAACTCATGGCTCAAGCAGAGCAAACAAGAAGTCTGTTCGGTTCAAGAAGCAAAGGTAAGCGTTTTACATTTGAAGGAAAAAACATCGAGACCGAACGTCTTGTCCGCGGCGAAGTAGTTGCCAAAGATGAAGAAGAGGCGCGCAAAAAACTCCAGCGCAGAGGCATTCGTCCTTTGCGTATCAGCAAAGTCAAAACCGCACGCAAACGCCGTATTACCCAAGAAGACATCACGGTGTTTACGCGCCAACTGGCAACGATGATGAAGGCAGGCTTGCCGCTGATGCAGGCTTTTGAAATCGTTGCTCGCGGCCACTCCAATCCGAGCATGACCGAAATGCTGATGCAGGTTCGCTCCGATGTCGAACAAGGTAGCGCATTAGGCAAATCGTTCTCCAAATATCCAAAATATTTCGACCGTTTCTATTGCAACCTGGTCAGCGCAGGCGAGTCCGGCGGCGTATTGGAAAGCCTATTGGACAAACTGGCTGTTTATAAAGAAAAAACCCAAGCCATTAAGAAAAAGGTTAAAACCGCGCTGACCTACCCGATTGCCATTATCGTGGTGGCCATCGCGCTTATCTTCATCATGATGATGTTTGTGCTGCCAGCCTTTAAAGAAGTTTATGCCAATATGGGTGCAGAGCTGCCAGGCCTTACCCAACTCGTCATGAACTTGTCTGATTTATTTGTCGATTACGGCTGGATTATGATCATCCTTTTGATTGCTTCCGCCTTCGGCCTGTACAAACTCCATGAAAAATCGCCTACCTTCCAAAAACGAATCGATGCTCTGATTTTGAGGTTGCCTATCTTCGGTACCATTGTCCGAAAAGCGACCATTGCCCGTTGGGCGCGTACGACTTCCACCCTCTTCGCAGCCGGCGTTCCTTTGGTGGAAGTATTAGATTCAGTTGCAGGCGCATCCGGCAATATTCTCTATGAAGAAGCCACTCAAGACATCCGTGCCAAGGTAACACAAGGTCTGTCGCTGACATCCAGTATGCAAAGCACGGATATGTTCCCCAATATGGTAATCCAAATGGCGGCCATCGGCGAAGAGTCTGGCTCCTTGGATGATATGCTGAACAAAGCAGCCGAATTCTACGAAGATGAAGTAGACAACTCCGTCTCCCGCTTATCTGCCTTGATGGAACCTATCATCATGGTGGTATTGGGTTCGCTCATCGGTATTTTACTGATTGCCATGTATCTGCCGCTGTTTAACTTGGGTAATGTCGTAGGTTGATATGCTTGATAGTATTTACTCTGCCATCGACGCCCTCTCCGTTCTTGCCCCATTCGCTATTCCTTTAGCCGTTATTTTGGGATTACTGATTGGCAGCTTTCTGAACGTCGTCATTTATCGCACGCCGATAATGATGGAGCGTGAATGGACACAATTTTCCAAAGAGCATTTGGGCATCGAGCTGACAGACGAAGAAAAACAGCCATTTAATCTGCGTAAACCGGATTCACGCTGCCCAAAATGCAAAAGTCCGATCAGAGTTTGGCAAAATATACCCATCCTCAGCTATGTTTTCCTAGGTGGGAAATGCCACGCCTGCAAAACCCATATCAGCATACGCTATCCGTTGATTGAGCTGCTGACAGGTGTCTTATTCGGTATTGTCGCATGGCAATACGGCTGGTCATGGGCGACTATTGGCGGATTCATTCTGACTGCCATATTGATTGCGCTGACCTTTATCGATGCTGATACGCAATATTTGCCCGACAGCCTGACTCAGCCCCTAATTTGGATCGGCCTGCTGTTTAATCTGAACGATACATTCGTGCCCCTACATTCAGCCGTTTGGGGTGCAATCGCAGGCTATATGAGCCTTTATGCTTTATGCGCCGTCTATAAACTTCTGACCGGTAAAATCGGTATGGGCAATGGCGACTTCAAACTTTTGGCCGCACTCGGTGCATGGCTGGGCGTAGGAATTTTGCCTGTTCTGATCTTCATGGCTGCCTTAGTCGGGCTGTTAGGCGCACTCATCGCCCGCGTCGGTAAAGGTCAGTATTTTGCTTTTGGTCCCAGCCTCGCTGTAGCAGGATGGATTATTTTGGTTGCCAATGCACCTATTACCCAACTGGTACAATGGTGGCTCATACAATCAGGATTCCGATAATGACATTATGGATAGGCTTGACCGGCGGTATCGGCAGCGGCAAATCATCTATCGCCCAAATGTTTGCCGAACTTGGCGTACCCATTATCGATGCCGATGCCATCAGCCGCTCACTGACCGCTGAAAACGGTGAAGCGCTTCCAGCCATCCGCCAGCTTTTCGGCGATGAGGTTTTTGACAGCAAAGGCCGTCTGAATCGTACGGCTTTACGGGAAGAAGTTTTCAGACGGCCTCAATCCAAGAAACAACTGGAAAATCTGCTTCTGCCATTAATCTTAAACAAAATCCAACAGCAGAAACAACAACTTGCCTCATACGCCTACGGCATTGTCGATGTACCGCTTTTGATTGAGAATCCGGCATTTAAAGCGGAGACCGACCGTATTTTGGTTGTAGATGTTCCAGAGTCCGTCCAAATCGAACGCGTACATCAACGCAATGGTTTTTCAGAAGAACAAACGCGTCAAATCATGGCCACCCAAGCTTCTCAATCTGACAGACTGCTTCATGCCGACGATGTATTAGACAATACCCATAGCTTGGAAGAAGCAAAAATCAAGGTTGCCCGCTTGCATCAATACTATCAATCCATTGCACAATCACTGAAAGAAACTGCATGACTGCTCCTGTTGTAAAATGTCCGACCTGCCACAAAGAAGTCGTTTGGAACACCGACAGCCCCTACCGCCCTTTCTGCAGCAAACGGTGTAAACTCATTGATTTAGGAGAATGGGCACAAGAAAAATACACCGTTTCTTCGGAAGACGACCCCTTTTCAGACCTATTGGACGGCAAATAAACTGCTCTGCTTCCTTCAGCCTATCCAAAACAGGCTCAAAACAGTAAAATACCCTCTTTATTCCAATCTATTCCATCCACCATGCTCACCTTCCAACAAATTATTTTTAAATTACAAAACTACTGGGCAGACAAAGGCTGCACCGTTATCCAACCTTTCGATATGGAAGTCGGTGCCGGTACTTCGCATCCAGCCACCTGCCTGCGCGCATTAGGCCCGGAGCCTTGGTTTGCCGCTTACGTTCAACCCAGCCGCCGCCCCAAAGACGGCCGCTATGGCGACAACCCCAACCGCCTGCAACATTACTATCAATTCCAAGTTGCGCTCAAACCAGCTCCCGCCAATATTCAAGACCTCTACCTCGATTCCCTGCGCGAATTGGGTATCGACCCTAAAGTACACGACATCCGCTTTGTCGAAGACGACTGGGAAAACCCTACTCTCGGTGCTTGGGGCTTGGGTTGGGAAGTTTGGCTCAACGGTATGGAAGTAACCCAATTCACCTACTTCCAACAAGTCGGCGGTATCGACTGCTCCCCTGTACTCGGTGAAATCACCTACGGTATCGAGCGTCTCGCCATGTATTTGCAAGGCGTAGAAAACGTGTACGACCTCGTTTGGGCAAAAACCCTTGATGGCAACATCGTCACTTACGGTGACGTTTATCATCAAAACGAAGTCGAACAATCCACCTACAACTTCGAATACAGCGATGCCGATTGGCTCTTGCGCCAATTCAACGACTATGAAGAACAAGCCAAACGCCTACTTGCAGTTGAGGACACCAGTCTTGCCCTGCCTGCTTACGAGCTTGTACTCAAAGCCGGCCATACGTTCAACCTCTTGGATGCACGCGGCGCCATTTCCGTTACCGAACGCGCAACCTACATCGGCCGTATTCGTGCGCTGAGCCGTATCGTTGCTCAAAAATTCGTTGAAAGCCGCGAGAAACTGGGCTTCCCATTGCTTAAAAACCAATAAGTCCGCACATACTTACCACGCCGCCCTTTGATGCATTCAAGTGGCGGCGTTTCTATTTTCAGACGACCTTAACGTCGATGCCATCGCAAACACTTCCTGCCTGCTTTCAGGTAAAATAAGCCCTTTATTACATAAACCGTCTGAAAACATGAGTTCATCCTCTTCTGCAAAAACGCCCTTTTTCTTACTTTCCCTCGTTGCCATCATTCTTGACCAACTGAGCAAATGGGAAATCTTGAAACACTTTACCGAAGGCGAACGCCTCAATATCATTCCAGACTTTTTTGACCTGACGCTTGCCTATAATCTAGGCGCGGCATTCAGCTTTTTGGCCGACCAAGGCGGCTGGCAAAAATTCTTCTTTTTAGGTCTGGCCGTCGTCATCAGCCTGTATTTGGCCCGTGCCATCTGGCGCGATGAGTTTGGACGCTGGGGCAAACTAGGGGCAGCCATGATTATCGGTGGCGCAATTGGCAATGTGGTTGACCGTCTGATTCACGGCCACGTTGTCGATTTTCTGCTTTTCTATTGGCAAAACTGGTTCTATCCCGCATTTAACATTGCCGACAGCTTTATCTGCGTTGGCGCAGTTTGCTTGGTAATAGACGGTTTGCTGCACAAAAAAACACCTTCAAACGACACAAAGGCCGTCTGAAAACGGAACACACATGACTCAAAAAACCATTATCCTTGCCAATCCACGCGGCTTCTGTGCCGGTGTTGACCGTGCCATCAGCATTGTTGAACGTGCACTCGAAGAGTTCGGCGCGCCCATTTACGTCCGCCATGAAGTCGTTCACAACAAATTCGTCGTGGATAATCTTCGGGCAAAAGGTGCCGTATTTGTCGATGACTTGGCGGATGTCCCAAAGGGCGCCACACTGATTTACTCTGCTCACGGCGTATCCAAAGCCGTACAGGAAGAAGCGGCACAACGTGGTTTCCGCGTTTTTGATGCTACCTGCCCTCTGGTAACCAAAGTTCATAAAGAAGTAGCCCGCCTCGATGAGCAAGATTACGAAATCATTATGATCGGCCACAAAGGCCACGTCGAAGTGGAAGGTACGATGGGACAATTGCCTCCGGGCAAAATGTTTCTGGTTGAGACAGTGGAAGATGTAGCCGGACTGAACGTCAAAAATCCTGACAAACTGGCCTACGTCAGCCAAACCACTTTATCGGTAGACGAAACCAAAGACATTATTGCAGCTTTGAATCAACGCTTCCCCAATATCCGCAATCCGCACAAAGAAGACATTTGCTACGCTACAACCAATCGCCAAACTGCTGTTAAAGAATTAGCCGAAGAATGCGATCTCGTGATTGTTGTCGGCTCGCCCAATTCTTCCAACAGCAACCGCTTGCGTGAAGTAGCCGCATTGCGCGGAGTTGATGCCTATATGGTCGATAATGCTACCTATCTGAAAAAAGAATGGTTTGAAAACAAAACCAAGGTCGGTGTCACTGCCGGGGCATCTGCGCCTGAAGTCTTGGTCAGAGAAGTATTACAAACTATTCAAGACTGGGGACACGAGACCATACGCGAAGGTGAAGGCGCAGAAGAAAGCATTGTATTTGTCTTGCCCAAAGAATTGCGTCGTGAGGGCGAAAACAAACAAATTCTCAATAAAGGGTAAGTTTGTTATTTGCTTTATTTGAACTTAAGGCCGTCTGAAAATTTTCAGACGGCCTTAAGTATATTTTACTAATAAAAAAGACCCGCCTTAAAGGCAGGTCTTTTCATACATGATCCTGATTATTTATCAGAAGTATGTTGCTGACGGCGCAAGATAGCAGGAATTTCAAAGTCATCCAGCACAGACTGGTTGCTGAAATCAGCCGCAGTCAGGTTCATAGAACGGATATTGCGGTTAGTACGAACCAGGCTTTCAGCATTGCTTTGGCTTTGAGCTTGGGGCGCTTCTTCCGCACCGCGTACCAATTGTTGGGTACGGGCAGCAGCACGCAGTTGGTTGTCAGTACCGTTTTCTTTCAAGCCGGTAGCAATGATGGTAATACGGATAGCGTCTTCGCTCATACTCTCGTCTTCGGCAGCACCAAATTTGCATTCCACTTCAGGGTGTGCATTTTGGTTGACGATACGCATAATCTCGTTAAACTCAGACATTTTCAGGCAGCCAGGAGCAGTGGTAATGTTTACCAATACACCGCGTGCGCCATCTAAAGTAACGTTATCCAAGAGCGGGCTGGAGATAGCTTGATCGGTAGCCAAACGGGCACGGTCGATACCTTGCGCGAAACCTGAACCCATCATGGCGATACCGCGATTGCTCATCACGGTTTTCACGTCGGCGAAGTCCAAGTTGATCATGTCGCTCGGGCAAGTAACCACTTCGGAAATACCGGCAACCGCGTCACGCAGTACATTGTCTGCCGCACGGAAAGCTTCACGCATGGTCACGTCTTCGCCCAAGGCAGTCATCAATTTGTCGTTCGGGATAATGATCAGGGAATCGACGCGCTCTTTGAGTTGATCCAAACCTGCTTGAGCGATATGTACGCGTTTGCCTTCGTAAGCAAACGGACGAGTCACAACCGCAACGGTCAGGATACCCATTTCTTTAGCGATTTCAGCCACAACAGGAGCAGAGCCGGTACCTGTACCACCACCCATACCGGTAGTGATGAACAGCATGTTTGCACCGCGGATGGCATCTTCGATGGCTTCGCGATCTTCTTGAGCAGCGGCGCGACCGATTTCAGGATTTGCACCGGCACCCAAACCGCGAGTCAGGTTTGTACCCAATTGAATGCGTTTAGCCGCATTGTTTTTAGCCAATGATTGCGCATCGGTATTGGCACTGATGAACTCAACACCATGAATGGTGTTGGCAACCATGTTGTTGATGGCATTACAGCCACCGCCACCCAAACCGATAACTTTAATAACAGCAGGGCTCGTTGCTGATTCTGCTACGTCGTAAACAAATTCCATTCAATAATCCTCCGCGCCCCGCTTTATTAAGGACGGTTCAAAAATAACTCATTATCCGTATTATATAAGAAGTATCCAGATACTGGCAAAAATCTTCTTACCATTCGGCTGTCAGCGTTATATTTTTACTACATTTTTTAACAGAAAATATACAAGTTTTAAATTATTCACTTAGCAATTATTTAAAACCGTTTAATCTCACTTAAATATTCAGGACAAACGGTTGCTACACCGCCTGCCCTGAAAACTTTTATCAGAAATTGTCTTTAACGAATTTCATCAGTCTTGCCCACAGACTGATTTTTTCAGCCTGATCATGAACCACAATGGCACCTGTCACCGGCGCGCCGTCTTCCTCTCCTCTTGCAGCCTGCAAAAGACCGATGGCGGTTGAATAGCGTGGATTGCGGATACGCTCAGATACACCGCCCATTTCTTGTGGAACACCGATACGCGCTGGCAGATTGAAGACTTCTTCCGCCAACTCAACAATACCGGTCAACATAGAAGCACCACCGGTCAAAACGATACCGGAAGTCAGCACTTCTTCAGGGAAACCGGAGCGGCGCAATTCGTTCAGCGTCAATTCCAAAATTTCTTCTACGCGCGGGCCGATGATTTCAGCCAATACACGGCGTGAAATTTGACGTGATTGACGGTCGCCAACGCTAGGAACTTCAATCATTTCATCCAAGCCGTCCATAGTCGGAATCGCAGCACCGTAATGGATTTTGATGTACTCAGCTGCACTGTGCGGCGTACGCAAGGCTTGTGCCAAGTCTTTGGTAATCAAATCGCCGGCAACGGGAATCACCGCAGTATGGCGAATTGCGCCATTGGTATAAACCGCGATGTCGGTTGTACCGCCACCGATATCGATAACGCACACGCCCAAATCTTTTTCGTCTTCAGTCAAAACGGCGTGACCGCTTGCCAAAGGCTGAAGCATGATTTGATCCATTTGCAGGCCACAACGTTGGATACATTTTTGGATATTTTGCAAAGCAGTGTTCGCACCGGTAATGATGTGTACACGGGTATCCAAACGCACGCCGCTCATGCCGATAGGCTCTTTCACACCAGGTTGGTTGTCGATGATGTACTCTTGAACCACGGTATGCAAGATGTTGTGATCAGGCGGAATATTGATGGCTTTGGCCGTTTCGATGGCACGATCGATATCGGCTTGCGATACTTCGCCATCTTTAATTTTGACCACGCCTTGTGAATTCAGGCTGCGGATATGGTTACCGGCAATACCGGTAACGACGTGGGAAATTTTGGTATCTGCCATCAGCTCGGCATCTTCTACCGCCTGACGAATGGCTTGCGCAGTGGCGTCAATGTTGGTCACCATACCTGCACGCAGGCCGCGTGAAGGGCTTTGACCCAAGCCAACAATGTGGATTTCGTTATCTTCCCGAATCTCACCGATTAAGGCGATGACCTTGGACGTACCAATGTCTAAGGCACTGATATATTTATTTTGTTGTTGTTCCATAATTGCTCGTTCGCTATGTTGTCTGACTGACGGTTTGATTATTTTTGAAACAAGATTGCTTCACGTCTAATCGGCTATTCACTGTCGGAAGGGTTTTCAGGCGGCCTGTAACGGACTGAAAAACCATCCTTATAACGCATATCGACATACTCGATACGACTTTGTTTTTTACGCAGCAGCGATGGCCAAATCTGGGCAAACTGCTGCAAACGTTTGATTTCGTTTTCACGCCCCAAGCGCACGGTAATGCCATTGTTCAATACAAGCAGCCATGCCGAACGCGGCGTGTAGATCAATTCTTTGATGGTCAGTTTCAACGGGCTCAAAATACCGGAAAAGTCCGCATAATGTTTGACCATGTCTTTGCCTGTCCCCTGCTGCCCTTCAAATATAGGCAGGTCCTGTTTCAGGCTTGCAGCAAACACATTACCCTTACTGTCCACCAAGCCGCCAGCGCGCCAGTGTGCAACCGGCACACGCTCGGTCAGGATAATTTCCACGGTTTCCGGAAAACGGCGGCGTACCATTGCCGAGTCAATCCAAGGCAATTCCTGAAAAGCGGCCTGCGCCGAATCAATATCGGCGCGGAACATATTACCCCTGATATGCTCTCGTGCAACGGTTTGCAATTCTTTGCCGGAAGCATATTTCAGCTTGCCCTGAATGGCAATCTGTTTCACCGGGAAATATTTGGAATTGTAAAGCCAAGCTATGCCCGAACCTATCAACAGAAAGGTCATCAGCACCAATAGCCGGCGGGTCAGCCGACCCAGTGCGCCTGCATCATCCCACATGAGCGGTCTTCAAAATCTCAATACATAAATCAGCAAAATCTACGCCGGTATGGCCTGCAGATTTTGGCACTAAACTGTGGCTGGTCATACCAGGCAAGGTATTGATTTCCAAGAGATACAGTTTACCGTCCGTATCTTTCAGAAAGTCCACGCGCGAACAGCCGTCCGCACCAATCGCCTGCGCGCCACGCACAGCCAGTTCGCGCATCAGGTTTTCCTCCGCCTCGCTCAAATCTTCCGACGGGCATTGATAAACCGTATCGTCGCGGTTGTATTTGGCTTCGTAGTCGTAAAACTCGGTAGCCGGAATAATATGAATGCTCGGTAGGCCTTTGCCGTTCAATACCGGGCAAGAATACTCGCCACCGCCGATAAAGCGTTCGGCAATAATTTCACCCTGCAAATGTTTCAATTCTTCGTAAACGCTTTTCAGACGGCCTTTTTCTTTGACTTTTACCACACCGACGCTACTGCCTTCCGCGGCGGGTTTCACAAACATCGGCAGGCCCAATTTTTCTTCAACGGCATCAAAGTCGCTGTCGTCATGCAATACGGCAAACTCAGGAACAGGCAAGCCTACAGCCTGCCAAATCAGTTTGCAGCGGTATTTGTCCATACCCAGCGCGGAAGCAGCCACCCCGCTGCCGGTGTAAGGAATACCCATCAGCTCCAACGCGCCTTGAATCGCGCCATCTTCGCCGAAAGTGCCGTGCAGAATATTGAAGGCCGTCTGAAAACCTTGTGTTTTCAATTCAGACAACGGGGTTTCTTTGGGGTCGAACGCATGGACATCGATGCCTTTGCTTTTCAAGGCAGCCAAAATAGCGGCGCCACTGTCCAGCGAAACTTCGCGCTCGCTGGAGAAGCCGCCCATCAACACGGCCACTTTGCCAAAATTCTGCATAATTTCCACTTTCTTAAATACTGATACAGGCCGTCTGAATATTGTTCAGACGACCTATCTGTCCTCAAAGGCAAATATGCCTGTTTATTATGATTGTTTTGACAATTCCACCAATGCAGACGGAACGCGGTTGATGCTGCCGGCACCCATATTCAACACAACATCGCCGTCCTGCAAAACATTCAGCAGCATTTGCGGCAAGTCGGCAACGTTTTCGCAGTAAATAGGCTCAAGTTTGCCCAATACGCGGATGGCGCGCGCCAAGGCGCGGGAATCGGCCGCGGCAATCGGCTCTTCGCCTGCGGCATAAACTTCGGTCAACACCAAAGCATCAACGGTATTGAGGACTTTGGTAAAGTCTTCAAACAAATCGCGTGTACGGGTATAGCGGTGCGGTTGGAAAGCCAAGACCAAGCGTTTTTCAGGGTATGCACCGCGTGCGGCGGAAAGGGTTGCTTCCATTTCGACAGGATGGTGGCCATAATCGTCCACCAGCAAAGCGGTTCCGCCGTTTGGTAATTTAATGTCGCCATATTTTTGGAAGCGGCGGCCGACACCTTCAAAGCCGAGCAAGCCTTTTTGGATCGCTTCAACCGATGCGCCAACTTCCAGCGCAACGCCGATAGCCGCCAACGCATTGAGGACGTTGTGGCGGCCGGGCATATTCAAAACAACTTCAAACGGCTCTTGCTCATGTCCTTTCATTTGGACATGAACGGTAAATTTCATTTGCGCGCCGATGTTTTCAATATCGGTTGCATAGATATCGGCAGTATCGTCCAAGCCGTAAGTCGCGTAAGGCTTGCTCACTTTGGGCAAAATCGCGCGGACGTGTTCGCTGTCGATACACAAGAAGGCCTTACCGTAAAACGGCATACGGTGGATGAAATCCACAAACGCCTGATGCAGTTTCTCAACACTGTGGCCGTAAGTGTCCATGTGGTCTTCATCGATATTGGTCACGACGGACATAATCGGGGTCAGGTGCAGGAAAGAGGCATCAGATTCGTCGGCTTCGGCAACGATGTATTCGCCTTTACCCAAACGGGCGTTGGTACCTGCTGCGTTGAGCTTGCCGCCGATAACGAAAGTCGGATCGAGTCCTGCCGCGCCGAGAATAGAAGCGGTCAGGCTGGTGGTTGTGGTTTTACCGTGCGTACCGGCAATGGCGATACCATCGCGGAAGCGCATCAATTCTGCCAACATCAACGCGCGCGGAATCACGGGAATCTGCTGTTCCAACGCGGCAACAACTTCCGGATTATCTTTTTTGACCGCAGTAGAGGTAACGACCACGTCGGCACCATTGACGTGTTCGGCAGTATGACCTGGGTAAACTTGGATGCCGAGAGCGCTCAAATGCTCAGTAACGGCATTACGCGCCTGATCCGAAC
The DNA here is from genome assembly GCF_001815615.1 of Neisseria sp. HMSC075C10. Lineage (NCBI taxonomy): Bacteria > Pseudomonadati > Pseudomonadota > Betaproteobacteria > Neisseriales > Neisseriaceae > Neisseria > Neisseria sp. HMSC075C10. The sequence goes on along the minus strand of NZ_KV821248.1, from coordinate 143,193 downwards.
CGGAAACTTTAAAGCCCAAATTGTGTAAAACTTCGGCAATACCGCTCATGCCGACGCCGCCGATTCCGACAAAATGGATGTTGGTCACTCGATTTTTCATCATAACGTTGCGTTCCGGTTGGTTTTTAGTGCGTAAAGGCGTTATTTTAAAGGGCTATCCGCTTCTGCGCTATGCTTTTATTGTAAAGGAATTTTAACAAAAGCAATAAAGGCCGTCTGAAACGCCGTTAATTAACTTTTCAGACGGCCTTGAACAAAGTCTGCCTGCTTATTCGGTACAAGATATGGCAATTTCCGCCACATCGTCCGCACTGTGCGGTAACGCCAAGGTACGGGCATTTTTCGCCCATTTCAGGCATTTTTCACGGTTTAATCCACCGAGGATTTCGGCCAGTTTTTCTGCCGTCAGTTGAGTTTGCGGCAGCAGCAAACCGGCTTCGGCCTGCACCATAAAACGCGCATTGGCTGTTTGGTGGTCATCTACCGCATGCGGATACGGCACCAGCAATGCACCCAAACCAGCAGCCGTCAGCTCGGCAATCGTCAGCGCACCGGCACGGCAAATCACCAAGTCGGCATCGCGGTAGGCGGATACCATATCGGTAATAAATTCCACGCACTCGGCTTGCACACCTAATGCATCGTAATCCGCCTGCAGGTTGCCCAATTTATTGCGGCCGGACTGATGATACATTTGCGGACGGGCAGCCTCAGGCAATAATGCCAAAGCTTGCGGAACGGTTTTGTTCAACACATCCGCACCCAAACTGCCGCCCACCACCAAAACTTTCAGACGGCCTTGACGGTTTTCAAAGCGTTCTTCAGGAACAGGCAATGCCGCAATATCGGCACGGACAGGGTTACCCACCAATCCGCCTTCATGTTGAAAGGCTTTCGGGAAAGCATACAGAACACGTTTTGCCCAACGCGACAGTTGGCGGTTGGACAAACCGGCTACGGCGTTTTGCTCATGAATCACAATCGGCACACCGGAAATTTTTGCCGCCAAGCCGCCGGGGAAAGTAACGAAACCGCCAAAACCGATAACGCACTCGACACGGTGTTTCTTAATAATCTGCTGCGCCGCGCGGACAGTTTTATACAGCGTAAACGGCAACATCAGCTTGCGCTTGATGCCATTGCCGCGTATACCTTTAATGGCCAGCGTTTCCAAGCGTATGCCGTATTGCGGCACGATACGCTCTTCCATCGAATCCTGACTGCCCAGCCAAATCACATGATGGCCGCGCTTTTGCAGCGACTCAGCAACCGCCAATGCAGGGAAAATATGGCCGCCCGTACCGCCGGCCATCAGCATAAAAGTTTTACCGCTCATGGTTTTACTCCACCGAATAACCGCGCATTTTTTGGCGGTTTTCATAATCAATGCGCAATAACAAAGTAATGCACACCAGCATGATAAAGACAGCCGAACCACCGTAAGACATAAACGGCAAAGTCAGGCCTTTAGTAGGCAGGATACCGATGTTTACACCGATATTGAAGAAACTTTGAATACCAATCCAAATACCGATACCGTTAGCAATATACGCGCTGAACATCAAGCCCGAATCACGCGCCTGCTTGCCGATGGAAAACGCACGCCACACCAGCCAGCCATAGCAGAACACCAAAACCAGCATCCCGAAAAAGCCGAATTCCTCGCCGATGACGGCAAAAATAAAGTCCGTATGCGCTTCAGGCAGATAGAAACGTTTTTCCAAACTTGCGCCCAAGCCCTCGCCAAACCAGCCGCCGCGCGCAATCGCCATCAAGGAATGGGTCAGCTGATAGCCTTTACCCAAAGGATCGCTCCAAGGGTCCAAAAACGCCGCCACACGTGCCATACGGTAGGGCGCGGCCAAAATCAGCAAGCCCATACCGCTCACAACGGTTGCCACCAATACAGCAAAATACTTCCACGGGAAGCCTGCCAAAAACAGCATACCCATGGTGATCACGACAATCACGACAAACGAGCCAAAGTCCGGCTGACCCATAATCAAAACCAAACCGACCGCCACCAACATAATCGGCAGAATCAAGGTCTTAAACTTACGGAAGCGTTCCTTTACCCTTACCCAAGCTTCACTTTTAAAGGGGCTGCACACCAAATCGCCAATACCGGTAAACAAAGACGACCAACCCAAAGAATCCAAATCACGCAACATTTCTTCACGACGCGTAAACAGGCTGGACAAATACAAGACCGTCGCCAATTTGAAAAATTCAGTCGGTTGCAAGTTGAGCGGCCCGATATGAATCCAGCGCGTCGCGCCGTTAATCTCGCGGCCGACAAACAAAACCAGCAACAACAGCAAACCCGAAACAGCAAAATAAAACGGAATAATCCGCCGCCAGAAACTCATCTTCAGCAGGAAAAGCGGCAAGCATATGGCCACCGTAAACAGGATAAACATTGCCTGCTTAGACACAAAAGAAAACTGGCTGCCCCCTTCCGATGCCGCATACGCAATCGAAGCCGAATAAATCATAATCAGGCTGAAGACCGTCATTAAGACGACCATCCACAAGAGAGAAACATCAAACTTCCGACCATCGCGCGCAATCGGCCGGTCAAGCATTTTGGAAAGACTAATCATGAAAACATCCGTAACGGCTTGAATAAAATATTCAGACGGCCTGCAAATGGGCAAGAGGCCGTCTGAAAAAATGAATTAACGTTATTTTAAAGGTTTATTTCCAAACCAACAATTCAGATTCTTTAAAGATGTCAGATTCCGACATTCTTTGCGCCCTCCCCTACCCTTTGATATCGGCAAAAGGCCGTCTGAAAACGCTTTTATGTTTTCAGACGGCCTTGTATAAATCTTTTCTTCAGGGAAATAGGCTACTTTTTATCCCATGCAAACCCTAAGCCAACTGCGGTATTTCCGCCCACGGCTGTATCTGTTCCAACTGCGCGGCGAGGCTAAGCAGCGTGTCTTCGCGCCCGTGTGCGGCGGCGAACTGGGTACCGACAGGCAGCCCGTTATGCCGGTAAAGCGGCACGCTCATGGCGGGGTTGCCGCTCATGTTCAGCGGCGACGTATAACCGACGTATTGCAGCGTCGTGGCGGCTTCTTTTTCCAAAAACGGGTTGTTTTTCAACAGAAAACCCAAACGCAGCGTGCCGAACAGCAGGCGCATGGCTTTTTGCGCGGCGGGTGGCGGCATCATCTCGCCGATTTTCGGCGTGGTGCGCGGGCAGACGGGCGTCATCAACACGTCGTAGCGCGTAAAAAATGCTTTGGCGGCACGTTCCTGCGCCAACATCACGTCGCGCGCCCAAGCCATTTCGCCCGCGCTGATTTGCCGCCCCTGCACAATCATTGCCCACGTTGTCGGCTCAAGCAGGCGGTGCGGCAGTTTTTGTCCGGTTTCGTATTGATATTGGTAGAACAGTTTTGCCGTTTCACCCATGACGATGATGCGGGCGGCTCGGTTTAATTGTTCGGGCGGCACAAAATCGGGCGTGGCTTCTTCCAATTCGTGTCCCGTGTCTTGCATCAGTTTCAAACTATGGGCGAACGCGGCTTCCGTGCCTTCGTCGTTACCGCCGCCAAACCATGTCTGTTTCCAAAAAGCGATTTTCAGACGACCTGTTTCTAGTTTCAGGCTGTCTGCAAAACCGTTTTCGGGCGGCGGCGGGCAGGCATACAGGGCGCGGGCTTGGGTTTGGGCGGCGATGTCCAGCAAAACCGCGCTGTCGCGCACGCTGCGGGTCAACACATGGTCGCATACCAAACCTTGCCATGCCTCCGATGCGTTCGGCGCGTAACTGCTGCGGCCGCGCGTGGGTTTCAGCCCGAACACGCCGCAGTTGTGCGCGGGTAAGCGAATGGAGCCGCCACCGTCGCTGCCGTGCGCTGCGGGTACGACGCCCGAAGCCACTGCCGCCGCCGCGCCTCCGCTGCTGCCGCCCGCGGTGTAATCCAAATGCCACGGATTGCGCGTGATGCCGTAAATTTCGGTTTCGGTAACGGGATACGCGCCCCATTCGGGCGTAGTGGTTTTGCCGAACACGCGCAGCCCCGCATCGAGATAGGCTTGGGTCAAATCGCTGTTTTGTTTGGCAATGTAATGCTGCATCATACGCGAACCCGACCATGTCGGCGCGCCTTCCCAATCCGCCAGCAAGTCTTTGAGCAAAAACGGTACGCCCGCCAGCGGCGTATCGGCATTTTCAGACGACCCCTGCCACGCCGCCGCGCGTTCGCGCAAATCGTGCGCCAACAGATTGAGCTTGGGATTGACTTCGTCCAAGCGGTTTAAAGCAGCCTGCAACACTTCATCGGCGGAGACTTCTTTTTTACGGATCAGCTCTGCCAAACCGACGGCATCGTAACGGATGTAGTCTTGAAAATTCATGGGTTTTCCTTTCGGATTGATAAACACACGTTTTGTCGGTCAGGCATAGCTGCCCTCCGCCTCGCTGTTTGCCCGCATAGGCAAATTTTAAGAAACAGTAACACCGGATAAAGGCAAGGAACAAGTTTACCGTTGCTGCAAAAAGGTCGTCTGAAACTGCCTTAACGTTTTCAGACGACCTTTGAGACAATGACACACATGGTTTACGGTAAAACCAACCCTCTTTTCATCTTTCAGACGGCCTTACAAAGCTTTGAACGCTTCGATAAACACTTCCGAACGGTGCGCATAGCCTTTAAACATATCAAAGCTCGCACAAGCCGGGCTGAGCAACACGATATCGCCCGCTTCGGCTTGGGCATATGCCGTCTGAACCGCTTCTTCCAAAGTGGCGCAGTCGGTCATATTCAGACCGCAGCCGTCCAAATCGCGGCGGATTTGCGGCGCATCGACACCGATCAGGAACACGCTTTTTGCCTTGCCGACAAGCGCGTCGCGCAGGGGCGTGAAGTCCTGCCCTTTGCCCATACCGCCCAAAATCACGAAGAGCGGATTTTGCAAACCGGCAATCGCGGCGGCGGTCGCGCCGACGTTCGTGCCTTTGCTGTCGTCGATAAACACCACGCCGTTTTTCTCGCCGATTTTTTCGACGCGGTGCGGCAAGCCTTGGAAGGTTTTAACGTGTTCGAACAATACTTCGCGCGGCAAACCGACGGCCTCGCACAAAGCCACGGCAGCCATAACGTTGGCGGCGTTGTGCAAACCTTGCAACGGGATGTCTTGCGTAGCAATCAAATCTTCATCGCCTTGTTTCAGTTGGCCTGTCTCGCGTTCCAACCAAAAATCAGCTTCGTGTTCCAACGAAAACCATTTCACCTCGCGCCCTGCCCGCTTCATGGCGCGGCAGAACACGTCGTCTGAATTCAAAACCTGCACGCCATCGCCTCGGAAAATCTTATCCTTGGTATGCGCGTAGTCGAGCAAGTCGTCGTAGCGGTCGAGATGGTCTTCAGAAATGTTCAGCACCGTCGCCGCAGTCGGGCGCAGGCTTTCGGTATTTTCCAGTTGGAAGCTGGAAAGCTCCAACACCCACACGTCCGCCTTTTTGCCTTCGCGCTGCAATTCCGCCTCCAAAACCGGCGTGCCGATATTGCCCGCGATAACGGTATCCAGCCCGCACTTGATGCAAAGATAGCCGACCAGGCTCGTTACCGTGGTTTTGCCGTTGCTGCCGGTAATCGCAATCACCTTATCGCCGCGGCGGTTCACAATATCCGCCAACAATTCAATGTCGCCCAACACGCGTCCGCCGTTTCGCTTAAAGGCCTCGATATCCGGCTGCCGCTCGCTGATGCCGGGACTGAGCGCCAGAATATCGAAACCGTTGTCCAGCGCATCTTTCAGACGGCCCGTGTAAAACACCAGCCCGTCAAACATCTTACCGATTTGCGACACGCGCTCCGGTTTCAGCTCCGCATCATACGCGGCAACCTCCGCGCCGTTTTTGCGCAGATAGGCAATCATGGAAATACCCGTGCCGCCAAGTCCGGCGACGAGGATTTTTTTGTTTTGGAAAGTCATTTTGGTTTTATCCTAAGTTTTTCAGACGGCCTTTGAATAAGGATTCAATATCCTTCCTGATCCAATTTTCGATAAGCATCACAACCTTGTTGTAGTCCGTTATCACAAGCCTTACCAACCCACTCTTTGGCAATCACTGGATTTTGCCGAGCTCCTCGTCCATTAGCATACATCGCACCCAAATTATATTGGGCTTTGGCATGCCCTTGTTCTGCCGCCTTGCGAAACCACTGCTCTGCCTGTGTATCATCTTGACGGACGCCTTGCCCTTGAACATACATCAAACCTAAATTATATTGGGCTTTGGCATACCCTTGTTCTGCTGCCTTGCGAAACCACTGCTCTGTCTGTGCATAATCTTGACGGACGCCTTGCCCTTTAACATACATTCCACCCAAATTATATTGGGCAGCAGCATACCCTTGCTCTGCCGCTTTGCGATACCAATGCACAGCCTGTGCATAGTCTTGGCGTACTCCTTTCCCATTGGCATACATCATACCCAAATTTGATTGAGCTTCTGCAAGTCCTTGCTCTGCCGCTTTGCGATACCACTGCACTGCCTGTGCATCGTCTTGGTGCACTCCTTTCCCATTGGCATACATCACACCCAAATTATATTGGGCTTCTGCAAGCCCTTGTTCTATCGCCTTGCGATACCAATGCACAGCCTGTGCATCGTTTTGACGGACTCCTTGCCCTTCTGCATACGCCACACCCAAATTATATTGGGCTTCTGCAACCCCTTGTTCTGCCGCTTTGCGATACCACTGCACTGCCTGTGTATCATCTTGACGGACTCCTCGACCATTGACATAAACCCAGCCCAAATTAGATTGAGCTTGTGCATTCCCTTGTTCTGCCGCCTTGCGATACCACTGCACTGCCTGTGCATCG
>NZ_KV821248.1:101172-136244 GCF_001815615.1 Neisseria sp. HMSC075C10 | reverse complement strand
ATACCACTGCACTGCCTGTGCATCGTCTTGTCGAACTCCTTGCCCATTGGTGTACATCACACCTAAATAAAATTGGGCTTTAGCATTTCCTTGCTCCGCAGCTTGAAGCATTTCTTTAAAATCTGACACGTCATCAGCCCAAACTGCCTGCGCCAAGCCCAAAGACAATAGGGCTACCATTATTGTTTTTAATAATTTATTCATTCTAAAATCCATTTCTTTCAAATTATTGTTTCTATTTTATCCTAGTTTTTTCAGACGGCCTTAACTAGCAAATTCCTCAAAAAATCCATTGACATCATAGCTGGCTAAAATCTGCTGCAATTCCGGTGCGCGCACCCATGGGTCAACCGCCATCGGCGGCATAGGTGGTTCGATACCGTCTTCGTTTTGGTTACGGCACCAATCTGCCATGGCAAAGACTTGGATTAAAACAGGCTCGGCAAGTGCTTTGTCGATGTCCAGTTCGCTCATGGCTTGGGCAAAGCAGGCGATCCATTCGTTGCGGACTTGTACGTTGACGGCAAACGGCATATGGCGGGCGCGTAGTTGGGGATGGCCGTATTTTTCGACAAAGAGTTGTGGACCGCCGAGCCAGCCGCTGAAAAATTCGTAGAGCTTTTCGCGTATCAGGGTCATGTCTTCGCCGTGCATTTGGCGTAAGGCTTGGTATTTCGGCTCAAGTTCCATTAAGTCGTAGAAACGGTCGGTCAGGGTGCGGATACCGGTTGCGCCGCCGAAAGATTGGTACATGTTTGGGGACTTTCTGTGTGGATTATTGCGGGATTTATTTTTGAAATAGAGGATTCAGACAAGCATGCTTATCCTACATAATGGCCGTCTGAAACTTTCAGACGGCCTTTGGAAATTTAGCGGATTTTGAGGGTACTCAAACCAATCAGCACTAAGACGATGGTGATAATCCAAAAACGGACGACGACTTGGGTTTCTTTCCAGCCTTTTTGTTCGTAATGGTGATGAATCGGCGCCATCAGGAAAATGCGTTTTTTGGTGCGTTTGTACCAACCGACTTGCAACATAACGGAAATGGCTTCAACAACAAACAGGCCACCCATGATGACGAGGACAAATTCTTGGCGGATGATGACGGCAACGGTACCGAGTGCCGCGCCCAATGCCAGCGCGCCGACGTCGCCCATGAAGACTTGTGCCGGATAAGCGTTAAACCACAAAAAGCCGAGACATGCGCCACACATAGCGGTACAGAAAATCACCACTTCGTTTGCGCCGACAACGTAAGGCAATTGCAGGTATTGGGCAAATTGGGAGTGGCCGCTGGCATAAGCAAAGATGGCAAGACCGGCTGCGACAAGTACAACGGGGAATGCGGCCAAGCCGTCCAAGCCGTCGGTCAGGTTAACGGCATTGGATGTGCCGACAATGGTCAGGTAGGACAACACCAAGAAGCCGACTACGCCAAGCGGCAAGGCAACTTGCTTGAAGAAGGGAACAATCAGGATATTGTTGGCGGAATTTGTCGCTAGGTAGAACAACGCCAAACCAGCGATGATGGCAACGCTGGACTGCCACACCATTTTAAATTTGGCAGACACGCCGTTAGGGTCTTTATAAACCACTTTGCGCCAATCGTCGTAAAAACCGAGTGCGCCGGTAGCAAGCAAGACTCCTAAGAGAATCCAGATATAAGGATTTGCCCAGTTGCCCCACAAGATTGTGGACACGGTAATGGCGGTCAAAATCAGCGAGCCGCCCATGGTTGGCGTACCGTTTTTGATCAGGTGGGTTTGAGGTCCGTCGGTACGGACGGCTTGGCCTACTTTAAGCGCAGTCAGTTTGCGGATGGTCCACGGACCAAGCAATAGAGAAAACGCCAAAGCAGTCAGCGCAGCCATCACGGCACGGAATGTGGTGTATTGAAAAATATTCAGACCGGTTAACCAGTTGCTGAAATGTGCGAGCCATAAAAACATGGGGCTTCCTTTTTTGTTTTTGTTGTTACAGCGGGCTTATTGCCCAATTAAAAATAAATCGGTATGCCGTCTGAAATTACAGACGGCCTTGTTGAGTAAGATTATTTCTCTACCACGCAAATCGGATAGTTTCCAGGATTCTTTCCGCCGCCCAAATCCAAGCAGGTATCTTCATAAATAAATGCCTGTACTTTCATTCCAGCATAAAACGCAGCAATCAGCAAACCAGCCAATAGTAAAATCTTTTTCATATTTCAGACGGCCTTCTTAAGTTTTATTTTCTTGAGTCTGAAAATAATCCTTGGGATGTAAGCAAAACAAGCTGTAACAAATTGCAGCGCGAATAATGACATCCAACAATGGAAACCCGATTCTAGGGGAAACCAAATAACCGACCATATTGTAGACGATATACAGTATACAGCCATACAGCCATAACCTACGCGCCCAATCCTTACCTCTCCATAATCCAACAGCACTAACCAGCATCAATATCACTTGCACAAGCAAATGAAAATTTCCTAACCAAAATTCAAACCAACCCCAACGTCCTCTTGTGCTTTCGTATGCTTCGCTTATTGTCTCAAATCCTACATCTTTGATGTACTGCCACACTACAACCGGCCATAACACTGCTGCCACTACCATCATCCCAACGATAACCTGCAACAGTATAGGCCGTTTCCTTTTCTGTTCCATTTTCAGACAACCTCTTTATCCGTCAGTGCCTCGACCACTTCTTCCATCTTCATAAAGCGCGAGCCTTTGACCAATACAGTAGCGCGTTCAGGCAAGTCGTGGCTCAACACTTGAATCAGCGGATCTTTATCTGCAAACCACAAACCTTCCGCACCAAACGTCTCTGCCGCTTCAACGCTGTTGTCACCGACAAAATATGCGGCCTCGATGCCTTTATCCCGTGCATACGCGCCAACTTCGGCGTGCATGGCTGCGGCTTCGTCCTCGCCCAATTCGCCCATGTCGCCCATTACAAAAATACGCGGCGCAGGCATAGCGGCGAGCACATCAATGGCGGCTTTCATGCTGTCAGGGTTGGCATTATAAGTATCGTCAATCAAAGTCGCGCCTTTAATGCCTTGCTTGATATTCAGACGGCCTTTGATATTACTGAAATTTTTCAGGCCGTCTGAAACTTCGGCAAGGCTCAAACCTGCCGCCAAAGCCATAGCCGCTGCCGCTACGGCATTATGCACATTGTGACGGCCGGGGACTGGCAACACCACGGCAACACGTTCATTGTCACGCACCAAATCAAACTCGCAGGACAACAGTTTCAACTCAATATTTTCTGCATGGACATCGCCACTGGCAATGCCGAAAGTCTGAGCATTCAGTTGTGCAGTAGCGGCTTCAAATGTAGCGATATTGGCATCTTCGCATGGAATCAGCGCAATACCGTCTGCAAACAAACCTTCGTAGATTTCACTTTTAGCTTTAGCAATATCGCCGACACCATCGAAACCGCAACCAACATGCGCGCGCAAAGCGTTATTGACCAGAGCGACATTCGGACCGGCGATTCGGGTCAGCAAAGACAACTCGCCAAAATGGTTCATACCCATTTCAATGACGGCATAGCGGTGTTTTTCGTTCAGTTTCAACAAAGTCAGCGGCAGGCCGATATGGTTGTTGAAATTGCCGGCAGTCGCCAACACAGCTTCATCACCGAATCGATGACGCAATACGCCGGCCAACATCTCTTTAACCGTCGTTTTGCCGGAAGAGCCGGTAATACCAAAGACAAACGGATTCACATTTTCACGCCAAGCCTTCGCCAGTTTTTGCAAAGCCACAAGCGTATCGTCAACCTTCAATGCGCCTTTCAAAGCCGCACAATCTTCGCGCGAAACCACAACCGCCGTCGCCCCCGCTGCCAATACATCTTCAACAAAGTCATGCGCGTTAAAGCGCTCACCGGCAAGCGCGAAAAATACGTCGCCTTCCTGAATATCGCGGCTGTCGGTAACAATACGCGAAACAGGTTGATTTTCAGACGGCATCGGAAGGTTGAGGGTTTGGCAGATGAAATTTAGGTCTAGTGGTTTCATGGTTTCTTTCGTTTGTTTTTTTCAGATGGCCTCACATAACCATCTGTAAATGTTTCATCATAGATTTAGGCGTAACAAAAGTTAAACCGTACATACTGCCTAATGCCACTGCCTGGCTTTCCTCTAAATCGGCAACCAGTATCACAAAGCGGTCATCCGGCAAATTCAATCGTTTTTTCAAGCGTACATATTTTTCAATGTCTCGTCTGAACTCCCCTGATTTACATTCCACCACAACCGGCTCTTTACCCATCGGCAAAAATACAACATCTAACTCCTGTTTATCTTCATTGTCGAATTTGACTTTTACATTTCGGGCACAAGAAAAAGCATAATCTTTGCCTTTGTGTTTTGCTTCTTCAAGCATTTTGCCCAACGCAAACCATTCAAGCCAACCACCACAAAAAAAGTGCTTGATGGCAGTGGCACGTTGCAGATTCAAGCGAACAATTTTTTCCTGTTTCTGATAGAAATACTTAGAAAACAGAGTATGGCTATAAAATTGTCGGCATAGATTATTCATTGTTTGCCCATCTTTTTGCGACATTTTGCCTATATCCAAACTAATGCTTGTGTGGTTGTGACTATATGCCCAACTAATCTGCCCCAACATATTTTTAGTAATCTGATAATTGTTGCCTAATTTAATGGCAGCCTCATCAAAAAAACCGCTCATATTGACCGCCTGAAAGTTAAACATCGGCACAATATTGGCTCGGGCAAACCATTGCCGTATTGGTTCATGTTGTTTTTCAGTAGCTAAAATGTCGGTTTCCGATAAATTGACGCCTGCCAGCAGATTATAATTTTGATTTTCCGAACCAGTATCTTGCTGTGCATTTTCCTCCCTGCCGTCTTCCTGTTGCTTCAAAGCCTGCAATTCCCGGTTCACTGAAAAATAACGTTCCAACAATTTACTGACAAAAAATAAAGTGTCGTAAACCTTAACCGGAGCCGTGCATTTTGGACAAGCAATTTCACTCATTCCGGATTCGTAGTAATGCTCATTCATGTAACCGCATTTATTGCAGCGAAAAATACCCATAATGTTCCCTTATTATTTGTTTCAAAATTTATTTCAGACGACGTTTGAAAATTTTATCTTTCCTGGTTAATCAGCGGATACGGATTCACCGCACCGCTCGGCAGATACACGCCGTAATGCAGGTGGGCCGGTGTGGTTTTAGCGTTGCCGGTTTTACCGACATAGCCGATGACCTGCCCTTCTTTGACTCGCTCATACAGGCGGATACGGGCAAATTTATTCAGGTGGGCATAATAATGCCACGCACCCGGCCCTTGAATACCGATAACTTTACCGCCCAATCGGTTGCGCCCGATTTTAGTGACGATACCAGGCGTTGTACTACGTATCGGCGTGTTTTTCTTAGCAAAAATATCCACACCTTCATGCCTGCGCCCCTGACTGCGCGCCGTGCCCCAAGTGTCGTCAAAACGCTTGCCTTTAACGGGATTGGGCAGGCTTTGCTCGGCAGGAGGCTGTTGCGCCCTCAACTGCTCGATTTCGGCAGTTGGACGAGGAAGTTGTTTGGTTGTACAGCCTGCAAATAAAACTACGGCTGCACTGATTAATAAGGTTTTTGTCGGCATTTTCAGCATCAAATCGGTCTCCTTGTTGTTCAGACGGCCTTGTTAAAAAATCCTCTGAAACAAACAACTGTGATGGGTTTAATGGCTGACGTGCCGTAATGCGTGTGTCGTGTTGCTTTTTATTGTATAGGTTTAAATCTTTTTCAGACGGCCTTAAGGTTTCGGGCCGTCTGAATATTTGCGATATGGCTTAACCGCGCTCTGCCAATGCTTTTTCTGCGATTTCAAAATCGGAGAAATGATGCTTCACGCCTTGTACATCCTGATAGTTTTCATGCCCTTTACCGGCAATCAGAATGATGTCGTTCGCAGCGGCTTGCTCAACCGCATAACGGATGGCAACTGCGCGATCAACTTCGACGCGTTCAGGATTAGGTACGGCAGGCAAAATATCATTGATGATGTCTTGCGGATTTTCTAAGCGCGGGTTGTCGCTGGTAACCACCACTTTATCGGCGCCCTGTACGGCTGCTGCACCCATCAGCGGACGTTTGCCACGGTCGCGGTTACCGCCACAGCCAAATACGCACCACAAAGCCGCTCCCTGCGGTTTGATTTCCTGCAAAGTGGAGAGTGCTTTTTCCAGTGCATCGGGCGTATGGGCATAATCGACGACAACCAAAGGTTTGCCGCTGTTCATAATGCAATCCATGCGGCCTGAAGCAGGACGGATTTTTGCCAGTACTTCCAAAACGTTATTGAGTGGATAACCGTTGGCACACAGCAAGGCAACGCAGGCGGCGAGGTTTTGCGCGTTGAACCGTCCGAGCAGACGGGTGCGGCATTTTCCTTCGCCCCACGGGGTTTGGAATACGGCTTCCATGCCGTCTGATGAAGCGGTGAAATCGGTAATGCGGATATCAGCGTGTTCGCTGAAACCATAGCCATAAACGGCTAAATCGGGACAGTCTTTTTTCAGACGGCCTGCGAGTTCTGCGCCGTATTCGTCATCGACATTGATGATGGCGTGTTGCAGACCATGCCAGTAGAACAGGCGCGATTTGATGGCACCATAGGCTTCCATGGTGCCGTGATAGTCGAGGTGGTCGCGGGTGAGATTGGTAAAGATTGCGCTGCGAAACGGCACGCCGTTGACGCGCGATTGGTCAAGGCCGTGGCTGGAAACTTCCATTGCGGCGGCTGTTGCGCCTTGCTGGCGGAAGCGGTAGAGCAGGGTTTGGACATCGACGGGGGCAGGAGTGGTATGCGTGGTCTCTTCCAATGCGCCCCAAAAGCCGTTGCCGACTGTGCCGATAATGGTGGTTTTTTCGCCCAACAGATCGGCAGCTTGCGCCAGCCATTGTGTGATAGAGGTTTTGCCGTTGGTACCGGTTACGCCCCAAACTTTAAGGCCGTCTGAAACATTGCCGTAAACCTGTGCCGCCAACATACCGGCGCGATGTTTCAGATCTTTAATGCCTTGATTGAGAACGTTCCATTCGGGATTCCATGTAAATTTGCCGTCATCATCCCAAAAAACAAAGGTTGCACCGTTGGCAATGGCGGCAGGGATATAGCTGCGGCCGTCTGTATATTCGCCCTGACAGGCAACGAAAATGTCACCCTGTTTAATTTGTCGGCTGTCTGAATGCAACAAACGCCCTGCTGCGTTTTCACACAGCAGAGGCGGAAAGTTGGTTTCAGCCAAGGGGGTTAACTTGCTGAACATAAACAATATCTCTTTGATTGTTTGGATTATGACGGTACTTTGACAGTAGCGGTATTACTTAAAGGCTTGGTTGGGGAAACGCCCAAGATGTTCAAGCTTCCGCTCATGACTTCTTTGAATACGGGACCGGCAACCACGCCGCCGTAATAGCCGTTGGCAGTCGGTTCGTCGATGGTAACGGCCACAATCACGCGTGGATTTTTAGCCGGGGCAAAACCGATGAACGTACCGACGTGTTTGTTGTCCACATAGCGGCCATTGACCAGTTTACGCGCCGTACCGGTTTTCGCACCTACGTCGAAACCATCCACAGCACCGGCAGTACCGGTACCGCCGGCTTCAGTAACGGAAACCATCAACTCGCGCACTTTTTTCGCAGTAGAGGCTTTGATGACGCGCTTGCCTTTAGGGGCAACCGCTTGTTTTTCAAAGCTGACCGGCAACAATTCGCCGTCATGGGTCAGGACAGTATAGGCACGCGCCAATTGCAATAAGCTTAATTGCAGGCCATAACCGAAAGACATGGTTGCTTGTTCGATTTTTTGCCATCTGCGCCAGCTTCTCAACAAACCTGCAGTCTCACCAGGAAAGCCTGAATGCATGCGCACGCCCACACCCAAATCGTGATAGAAATCGTACATTTCTTTAGGCGTAAACATGGCAGAAAGTTTACTGGTACCGACGTTGGAAGATTTTTGCATAATGCCGCGCACATCCAAAGTAGGATAAACGTGGGTATCTTGTACGGTAGCCGGACCGATTTTGTAAGGCAGGGTATTGAATGTGTCGGTTGCATCTACTTTGCCGGAATCCAATGCTTTGGCAATGGTAAACGGCTTCATGGCAGAACCGGGTTCGATCATGTCGGTTACGGCGCGGTTGCGGCGCTGTTCGCTATTGGCTTGACCCGGTTGATTCGGATCGTAAGCCGGGCTGTTGACCAAAGCCAAAATTTCGCCGGTTTGCGCATCCAATACCACAACTGTACCCGCTTTAGCCTTGTGATAAGCCACAGCCTTGTTCAACTCGTCATAAGCCAGCGTCTGAATACGCTGATCTAAAGACAAAATCATGTCTTGGCCGTTTTTAGGCACGCTGTTGCGTGGAGAGTCGAGGCTGTCTACGATATTGCCTTTGTTGTCACGCAATACAACTTTCGCACCATCTTCACCGCGCAGGCTGTCTTCACGGGAAAGCTCCAAGCCCTCCTGACCTTTGCCGTCGATATTGGTAAAACCGATAACGTGCGCAAACAGATTGCCCATCGGGTAATGGCGTTTCAATTCTTTTTGGAATGCAATGCCTTTAATGCCCAATGCTTTGATTTCTTCTGCTTTCTCGTAGCTGAGTTGGCGTTTCAGGTAGATAAAACCTTTGTCTTTTTTAGACAATTTATTTTTCAAAACTTCAACAGGGACATCGGCAATGGCCGACAATTTTTCCAACTGCTCGTCAGTCGGCATTTCCTCCATACCGGAAGGCATGGCATACAATGATTCGGTAGGCGCACTCAAAGCCAATGTGGCACCATTGCGGTCGGTAATCATACCGCGTGATGCCGGCAGCGGAAGCGTACGCACAAAACGTTGGTCGCCCTGATTTTTCAAAAATTCATGCTGACTGGTTTGCAAATAAACCCCGCGTACCAACAGACCGGTAAATGCCAGCGCAACAGCGCCCAGCACCAAACCGATTCGCCCGTTACTTGTCAGCGGCTTTTTCGTTTTTGTTGTTCCAGACAGCATTTGAGGTTTATATTCGTTCTTAATTAACATGTTGAACTTCTCATGACTTAGCTGCTCAGTGAGCCATCAAATCCCGTAAATCTTGCACCAATGCAAGGCTCTATATTCTTATTTTTTGCGTTCCAGCATAGCCGTATTATGCGCACCCGGTGGAAGCAGATGTTGCTTTTCGGCCGCCACTTTAATCAGTTTGTGGTTTGCCAATCTTGCTTGCTCCAGCTTCAAGCGCGCGTAATCCTGTTCCAACTGAATTTCCCGTTTTTGTGCCTTATCCAACTCGATAAAATGCAAACGGGACTGGTTTTGCTTAAACACTACGGCAAAGGCTGAGACCGTCACCAAAACCAGCAATAAAATATTCAACTTACCCATCTCAAACTTTCAGACGGCCTGTCAACAGGACTATCTCTTACGACAGCGTTTAGACGCCATCCCCTACTCAATAACCGAAAATTCGCCGCTACTGCGCTCCGCCACACGCAAAACTGCACTGCGCGCACGCGGATTGGCTTCAGTCTCTGTCGAACCCGGTTTGATTGCTTTGCCCACAGCCTTCAAAGGCGGCTGAGGCAAATCCGCTTCCTTAACCACTGCCCAACGGGGCAATGGCGCATGTTGCGAATATTTTTTAATAAACTGTTTCACAATTCTGTCTTCCAGCGAATGGAACGCAATGACAGCCAAGCGCCCACCCTCTTTCAGACGGCCTGCAACCTGCGGCAAAACTGCCTCTACCTCTTCGAGCTCGCGGTTAATAAAGATGCGAACTGCTTGGAAGGTGCGCGTTGCAGGGTCTTGTCCGCGCTCACGAGTACGGACGTTTTGCGCCACAAGCTGCGCCAGCTTGCGGGTTGTATCGATGGGACTCTCCTCGCGTTGCGCAACAATGGCGCGCGCAATCTGGCGACTAAACCGCTCTTCACCATAATTCTTAATTACCTCGTGTAAATCCTGTTCGGATGCGGTTGCAATCCATTCTGCCGCAGACATCCCGCGAGTCGGATCCATCCGCATATCCAACGGCGCATCAAAGCGGAAACTGAATCCGCGGCTGCCATCGTCAATTTGCGGCGACGAAATCCCCAAATCAAAAAGCGCACCGTCAATCTTATCGATGCCTAATTCATCCAAGGCCGTCTGAAATGTTTCAAAACCATTGTGTACGACACTGACACGTTTATCTTGCGCCGCCAGCTCATTTGCTACCGCAATCGCCTCGGGGTCTTTATCAAAAACAACCAAACGACCCTGCTCACCCAAACGCGACAAAATCAGCCGGGAATGCCCTCCCCTACCGAACGTACCGTCCACATAAATCCCGTCTTCACGGATTGCCAACGCGTCCACTGCCTCATGCAACAAGACAGTAACATGCTGATAATTTTCAACTTTACTCACAATTGCAAATCCGTTTGACTCAATTGGAAAGCCAATTCATCAGGATCGATATCCAAAGCCTGATTCATTTCCTCTTCCCAATGTTCGCGGCCCCACAACTCCATACGGTTTGCACGGCCAACCAAAGTAACTTCTTTTTCAAAATCCACACGTTTACGCAGATTGGCCGGAATCAAAACGCGTCCGGCGCTGTCCCACTCCAAAATCTCAGCATTGTGCAGCAGCAAATTCTGATACCGTTGCAAAGCTTCATTGCCGGCTACTTTCAACTTCAAAACCTGCTCGGCTTTTTCTTCCCAAACGGGCTCGGGGTACATTAATAATTTTTTTCGGGAATCCAGTGTGACCACAATTGCAGGCGTATAACGGCGCAGCAAAATATCGCGGAATTTGGCAGGAATCGCCAACCGCCCTTTACTGTCCATACTCAATTCATGAGCACCGCCAAACACATCACACCCCAAATTCGATTAAAATAAAACAGAGTGGGATTAAAAATCCCACCTTCCTAAAATCTTTCGTTTTCACTTCCACGGAACACTTTTTAGGAAAAAGTAACCACTTTCACCCACTATGCCCCACTAACCGACACTATAAGAAATTTTGGCAATCAGGTCAAATCCGTTTCTTATCTGAAATAAAACACTAAACACTTTAAATTCAATAGGTTATATATATAAAAAAGCATGACAAATTGATATATCAGTAGTTTCATATAGCATAAAACACTATATGTAGTATTATTTTTGTTTTTGACATACTACATATAGTGTTTTTATACCCTATTACCACCCCTCTCATAAGGGGCTATAATATACAAACAAATTCAAATTTTTTACATTATCTAACAGTCATGAAGCCTCAACTCCCCCTTCCTTCCCCTGATGCACAAGCCTCTTCAGCACACCTGACCAAGCTCATAAAAAACGAAATTGAACAACATCAAAACTGGATACCCTTCTCCCGTTTTATGGAGCTTGCCCTTTACACACCTCAATACGGCTATTACAGCGGAGGCAGCCATAAAATCGGTACGGACGGCGACTTCATTACCGCCCCTACCCTCTCCCCCCTATTCGGACAAACCCTTGCCAAACAACTTGCCGAATTACTGCCGCAAACAGCAGGCAATATCTACGAATTTGGTGCAGGCACAGGTCATCTCGCTGCCACACTCTTGCAAAACCTTTCAGACGGCCTGAATCATTACTATATTATCGAGCTATCGGCAGAGCTTGCAGAGAGACAACGTCAATATATTCTTGAACATACCTCCCCTGAAACAGCCGCTAAAGCCATCCACCTCACCACATTGCCTGAACACTTTGACGGCATCATCATCGGCAACGAAGTATTGGATGCCATGCCGGTTGAACGCTTGATTTATCAAGATGACGGGTTTCAACAAATCGGCGTCAGCCTAAAGAATGACGAGTTAATCGAAGCCATAAGACCATTAGCCCAAGCCGAACTTACGCAAACAGCTGCCTTGTACTTCCCTCCCCTTCCCTCATACACAAGCGAGCTGCATCCGGCACAATATGCCTTTATCCAAACCCTGTCCGCCAAATTGCAGCGCGGCGGCATGATATTTATTGATTACGGCTTCGATGCCGCTCAGTATTACCATCCGCAACGCAAGGAAGGCACATTTATCGGCCACTATCGCCACCATACCATCCATGATCCGTTTTTCAATATCGGTCTGACCGATTTGACTGCACACGTCAATTTCACTGATATTGCACGTGCCGGCACGGAATCAGGTTTAGACTTAATCGGCTACCTGCCCCAATCTTATTTCCTGCTCAATCTCGGCATCACCGATTTGCTGGCACAAATCGGCAGCTCGGATTCGGTTGAATATATCCAAGCCGCAGCAGCAGTACAGAAACTGATACATCAGCACGAAATGGGCGAACTTTTTAAAGTGATCGCTTTTGGCAAAGACATCGATATCGATTGGACAGGCTTCAGCCACGGCGATATTTGCCATAAGCTATAGCCTGACAACCTACTTTTTATTTTTTAAAAACAATAAGAAATAAAAAAAATCAAAATTAGCGCTTGCCAAATATTCAAAAAAAACTATAATAGCGACTTCACGAAACGGCGAATTAGCTCAGTCGGTTAGAGCAGAGGAATCATAATCCTTGTGTCCGGGGTTCGAGTCCCTGATTCGCCACCAAATTTCGGGGGTATAGCTCAGTTGGTAGAGCGCTTGCATGGCATGCAAGAGGTCAGCGGTTCGATCCCGCTTACCTCCACCACTAAACAAAAAAGCTCTTGTTAAATGCAAGAGCTTTTTTGTTTAGCTTGATTAATAACTGATTGCTCATTAATTTTGCCACTTCAATACCCAATCAATACAATACCTAATCAATAAAGGCCGTCTGAAACATTTCAGACGGCCTTCTATCTTTTAATTACTTCACAAGCTTCAATACTTTTTTCGGTTTTTCTTCCGCAGATTCAGCTTTTTTATCTTCAGCTACCGCAACCTCGGCAGAAGCAGGCTGATATGGTTCTACCTCAAAACCCATACCCTCTCCACTTTCGCGGCCAAATATACTGACAATATGACCGACCGGAATCCAAATTTCGTGCGCTACGCCGGAAAAACGCGCAGAAAAATTGACCCATTCGTTGTCGATATTCAAGTTATGACTGGCGGTAGGACCAATATTTAAAACAATTTCATTGTCGCGCACATACTGCATCGGCACACGGGTATGTTCATTTACCCAAGCTACGATGTGCGGTGTTTGGTTATTATCCAAACACCATTCATACAAAGCACGCAACAAATACGGTTTGGTTGAAGTTGCCATAGATCCGTCCTTTAGCGGCGCATGGCTTTTTCAGCCGGCGTCAATGCTTCAATAAAGGCTTCACGTTGGAAAATCCGCTCGGCGTATTTCAGCAAAGGCGCAGCAGATTTACCCAGTTTGATGTCGTAATAGTCCAAACGCCACAACAGTGGAGATAAGGCAACATCAATCATGGAGAAGTCATCGCCCAAGATGTATTTGTTTTTAGTAAAAGACGGTGCCAACAGTGTCAAACCATTGCCAATGGCTTCACGCGCTTTAGCTTGTTCTTTATTGGTAGATTCAGGGTTTTCCAACACTTGCACCAAGCTGAACAATTCTTTTTCCATGCGGTACAGCACCAAACGGCCGCGACCGCGCATAACAGGATCACCCGGCATCAACTGAGGATGAGGGAAACGCTCATCAATGTATTCGTTGATGATGTTTGATTCGTGCAAAATCAAATCACGCTCAACCAGAACCGGTACTTGGTTATACGGATTCATCAAAGCCAAGTCTTCAGGTTTATTGAACACGTCCAC
This sequence comes from Neisseria sp. HMSC075C10, assembly GCF_001815615.1. Lineage (NCBI taxonomy): Bacteria > Pseudomonadati > Pseudomonadota > Betaproteobacteria > Neisseriales > Neisseriaceae > Neisseria > Neisseria sp. HMSC075C10. The sequence goes on along the minus strand of NZ_KV821248.1, from coordinate 122,445 downwards.
ATCTTTGATTTCAAAATCCATGCCTTTTTCGTACAGCACAAAACGGCAGCGCTGGCTGAATGGACAAGTAATACCTGAATACAATGTCATCATAATCTTTTACTCCTGATAAATCTTTTCAGACGGCCTTAAGCCTTATAAAAATTCAGACAGAATTATACATAATTTCAAACACTTAATCCAGAAATTTCAACTACATTATTGTTTATATTGAGTAATTTTAAAATTTACATTATTTCCGCATAAACCAATTTCACAAACAAAAAAGGCAAACCTGAAACAGATTTGCCTTTTTGATTCAAAAGAATTAGTGAACGTCTTTCCAGAATTCTTTTTTCAGGAAGTAAGCCAATGGCAGCATTACCGCAAACAGGAATGCCAAAACCATGTAGCCGATGCGGTGGCGTTGCAACTGAGCAGGCTCACCCATGTACACCAAGTAGTTCACCAAATCGCGTACATAAGTATCGTACTCTTTTTGGATCACTTTACCGTTAGGCAGGCGACGGCTGTGCAGACCGGTAGATTCCCAATACAGCTTAGGAGTCAGGTTGCCATGCTCGTCTTTAATCATAACGGGCTGACCTTTGGCATCCAACTCAACGGCTTGAACACCTTGTTGCTCCCACAGTGGGTGAGGCATACTCGCACCGGCCAAAACAGTATTGTTCCAACCGGTCGGACGAGTTGGGTCTTTATAGAAGCCGCGCATATAGGCATACAGGTAGTCTGCACCTTTAGAACGGGCAATCAGGGTCAAATCCGGCGGAGGCGCACCCAACCATTTGGAGGCATCTTTCGGATCCATTGCCGCTACCATGACATCACCAACGTTGTCTGTTGTGAACATCAGGTTTTTCTTGATTTCATCTTCAGTCAAACCGATGTCTTTCAGACGGTTGAAGCGCATACCGCTTGCAGAGTGGCAAGACAAACAGTAGTTTGTAAAGATTTGCGCACCGTGCTGCAGGCTGACTTGGTCACGCAGGTCGATATCGACTTTTTCGTAGTGTCCGCCGCCGCTGGCGACGGCTGCACTCATAGGCACTGCCAGCAATAAGGCAGCAAACCAGTTTTTCAGAGTTTGTTTCATTTTCGCTGCCCTCATCAGATATTGGTTGCAAACAAGTAAGCACCGACAACGGTAATACCGACGTAAACAAAGAACATAATTTTTTGTTTAGTAGTGCTCATGGTTACGCGTTCAGGCGTAGCTTTTTCGCTATTAAACGCATTCAGGAATGGAATAGCTGCAAAGAAAACAGTGTAAGCCAGAACGAACGCCTTAACGATGTTATTTGGCAAGACTGCAACTAAATACAGGTTATAAATAATTAAGGCAGCATAAACAAACAGACTGATTAAATATTTAATACCACCAGCTTTTTCAGCCAACCATTTAGGGTTTGTATGCAAAGGCATACCGATGAAGAACAAGAAATAGAATGCACTGAATGCACGAGCAAAAGCTGTACGAGTATCATCTGCTACCAACGCACCCAAAATTCCCAAGCCGATAAAAGATACAACAAACAACGCCAACATTACTTTGAAAGAGTTGTTGCGGTAACGAACAGATTTTACAGGTGACTTATCCAGCCAAGGTAACAAGGCAATCAATACAACTGCTGCACCCATGCCGATTACACCCCATACCTGAGTACCTGCCATCGAAGGAATCGCACGCAAAATTGCGTAGAACGGAGTGAAGTACCATACCGGAGCAATGTGCGGAGGTGTTTTCAGCGCATTAGCTGCATCGAAGTTTGGCGCTTCCAAGAAGTAGCCGCCGCCTTCAGGTGCAAAGAACAACACAGAACAGAAGACAATCAGGAATACAACGACGCCCAAGATGTCTTTAACGGTGTAGTAAGGATGGAATGGGATACCATCGCGTGGAATACCGTTTTCGTCTTTGTTTTTCTTGATTTCAACGCCATCAGGGTTATTAGAACCCACTTCGTGCAGGGCGATGATGTGAGCCACAACCAAGCCGAGCAATACCAGAGGTACTGCGATAACGTGCAGGGCGAAGAAGCGGTTCAAAGTAACGTCGGAAACGTTGAAGTCACCGCGGATCCAAGTGGACAAATCAGGACCGATAACAGGGATGGCGGAGAACAGGTTAATAATTACCTGCGCACCCCAGAAGGACATTTGACCCCAAGGCAACAGGTAACCCATAAAGGCTTCTGCCATCAATGCCAAGAAAATCAGGGAACCAAAAATCCACACCAATTCACGAGGTTTTTTGTACGAACCGTAAATCAGACCACGGAACATGTGCAGATAAACGACGATGAAGAAGAAAGATGCGCCGGTGGAGTGCATGTAGCGGATAATCCAGCCACCGGACACGTCGCGCATGATGTACTCTACTGCGGTAAAGGCAGCAGGCAGATGGTAGGCGTTAAGGTTGCCGTCCGGTTTGTAGTTCATGGTCAGGAAAATACCGCTGACGATTTGAATTACAAGGACGAGCAGAGCCAAAGAGCCGAAGTAGTACCAGAAGTTGAAGTTCTTCGGCGCATAGTATTGAGCCAAATGCTCATTCCACATTTTAGACAGAGGGAAGCGATCGTCCATCCAGCCTAACAATGCTTTTGCTTTGCTATTGGTTTGGTTTGCCATAATTATCGTTCCTTATTTTTAGTCTTCGCCCACCAAAACAGTCGTATCGCTCAGATATTTGTAAGGCGGTACAACCAAGTTGGTCGGTGCAGGAACACCTTTGTATACTCGGCCTGCAATGTCAAATTTCGAACCGTGGCAAGGGCAGAAGAAACCGCCTTTCCAGTCTGCGCCCAAGTCGGCGGGAGCAATATCGGGACGGTAAGTTGGGGAGCAACCCAGGTGGGTACAGATACCGATAGCAACGAGGAGGTTCGGCTTGATCGAACGGGTCTCGTTTTTAGCGTATTCCGGTTGCTGATCCACTTCGGAATTAGGATCGACAACTGCGCCATCCAAACTTTTCAAGTCTTTGAGCTGTTGATCTGTGCGATTGACCAGCCAAATTGGTTTGCCCTGCCATTCGGCAGTCAGCATTTGGCCTGCTTCGATTTTGCTGACATCTACTTCGACAGCAGCACCGGCAGCCTTAGCTTTCTCCGATGGGAAGAAGCTGGCCACGAAAGGCGTAGCTACGCCTAGAGCCGCCACACCGCCTGCACCGCATGTAGCCAGTGTCAGGAAACGGCGGCGACCGTTGTTGATTTCTTGATTATCCATTATTCAGTCGTCCTAAAATTTTGGGAATACCGAGCCATTAAACAGCGTAATTCTACCTAGTTTGTTGTAATACTCAAAGCATTATTTAAAATAAGGTAAAGTTTTATGATATTGCTCAATACTCAAGCAGGATTGTTTTCATCAAAGTGAACCACTTCGATACCGAATTTTTCTGCCACGGCATCGCCTAAGGCGCGGACGCCGTAACGTTCTGTCGCATGATGACCGGCACTGATAAATGCCACACCCGTTTCGTTGGCAAGATGATATTGTGCTTCGGAAATTTCACCGGTCAGATACGCATCGACACCTTCGTCTGCGGCCGTCTGAAAAAATCCCTGCGCACCTCCGCTACACCAGGCAATACGTTTGATTTCGCGTTCAAGATCGCCGATAACGGTCGGCTTGCGGCCGAATACCGCCTCGATGCGTTCAGACAACTGCGCCAGCGTTTGCGTGGTTTTCAGGCGGCCTGTATTCAACAGATTTTGCTCGCCGAATTGTTTTTCGAGCACCCAATCGAGTTTCTCGGCCAACTGCGCGTTATTGCCCAATTGCGGGTGCGCATCCAGTGGCAGATGGTAGCCCGCCATATTGATTTGGTGTTGCAGCAAGGTTTCAATGCGTGCTTTTTTCCAACCGGTAATCGTGACAGGCTCGCTTTTCCAAAACATGCCGTGGTGAACCAAAAGCAGATCCGCTCCCTGCGCTACGGCAAAATCGATTGCTGCTTTGCTGGCGGTAACCGAAGTGGCGATTTTAGCAATTTCTTCTTTGCCTTCGACCTGCAGACCGTTGGGCGCATAGTCCTTAAACAGCCCGACCTGCAATGTCTCATCGCACCAAGCCAGAATTTCACGGCGTAAAGCCATATTCCGCTCCTTATATCTATCTTCAAAAACAGCTTCGCATTCTAACCGCAAAATCTGTTTATGCCTCAAATTCTTACATTCCGATTTCAGCAATCATTCCCAACATTAATCATTTGCACATCATCATGAATTATTTTAATATATCCCACCTTACCCACAGGCCGTCTGAAAACACATGGACTCTATTATCGAATTGCGTCATCTCAAAACCTTGCTGGCTTTAGAAGAAACCGGCAGCGTTTCCCTTGCCGCCAAACGGGTTTTCCTGACCCAATCTGCCCTGTCGCACCAAATCCGCGCCTTGGAAAATTATTACGAAACGCCGTTGTTTGAACGCAAATCCACACCTTTGCGCTTCACTCCGGCCGGTATGCGCCTGTTGCAACTGGCGCGCGAGCTGTTGCCGCAGGTTGCTGCCGCCGAACGTGATTTGGTGCGGATTATCGAAGGCGAAGCGGGCGAACTCAGGCTTGCCGTCGAATGCCACACCTGCTTCGACTGGCTGATGCCTGCCATGGGCGAGTTCCGCCCCTTATGGCCGCAAGTTGAATTGGACATCGTCTCCGGTTTCCAAGCCGATCCGGTCGGGCTGCTGCTGCAACACCGCGCCGACCTTGCCATCGTTTCCGAAGCCGAGCCGCTCAACGGCATCAGCTACCGCCCTCTGTTTGCCTATGAAATGGTCGGTATCTGCGCAGAAGACCACCCGCTTGCCGACAAAGACGTTTGGGAAGCGGAAGATTTTATCGACGAAACCTTGATTACTTATCCCGTCCCCGACGAAATGCTGGATTTGCCCAAAAAAGTGCTGCTGCCCAAAGGCATTAATCCGCCGCGCCGCCACAGCGAGCTGACCATTGCCATTATTCAATTGGTTGCCAGCAAACGCGGCATCGCCGCCCTGCCCTATTGGACGGTCATGCCGTATTTGGAAAAAGGCTACGTCGTCCACCGCAAAATCACTTCAGACGGCCTGCAAAGCAAACTTTATGCAGCCATTCGTACGGAAGATGCCAACAAAGGCTATCTGGACAACTTCTGCCAAATCACGCATGACCGCTGTTTTGCCGACTTGCCGGGTTTGAGCGAATTGGAAATGTAAACTTGAAACAATCAAAAGGCCGTCTGAACAATTTCAGACGGCCTTTTTTAATATACACAAAAATCTCACTGCTTCTATTCGGATTCATCCGAGCCCAAACACGCCGACAAATCGATTTCAGACGGCCATGTTTTATCAGGCGCAACCCGAATATCGAAATGCTCACTGCGATAGTCGAAAACCAAACGCCAAGCGTGCAGAAACAGATGTCCCGCCTCATCGCCGCCATACAGCGTATCGCCCAAAATCGGACTGCCTATGCTTTTCATGACCACGCGCAGCTGATGGGTTTTGCCGGTAAACGGTTGCAACACAAACAGGCGCAAACCGGGCTTCAGGCTTTGGCTGCTGAAACGGGTAACGGCAAAATTATCCTCATCACGCGTCAGCTTCCATGTACCGCGGCGCGAACGCGCCATACCGCCTTTCACCCAGCCCTGCTTTTTCGCCGGCTTGTGCGTACCGAGTGCCAAATAAGTTTTACGCATGGTTTTCTCGGCAAACTGTGCCGACAAAGCGGCCGCGCTGTCGCGGTTTAACGCAAGCAGCAACAGACCGCTGGTGGCTTTATCCAAACGGTGGACCAGCCACATGCGTTCAACGCCGAGTTGCTGCGCCAGCGAAGCGGTCAGGCAAACATCCCCTTCCGATTCGCTGTGCACCGATACGCCGCAAGGCTTATTGATGACCACAAAGTCTTCGTGTTCAAAAACAATGTCCCACATTTCAGACGGCCTTCAACACAATACCGTCGCCAAGCAGGGTCAAAATACCCAGCAGGCAGAACAAGATACATGCAGCAATACGCACTGCTTTGGCTGGAATTTTGCGCATCAGCATTTCGCCCAAATACACGGCAGGCACAGAAGCAATCATCAAACCGGCAATACTGCCGACCACGACCAGCAGGATAGATTGGTATTTTGCTGCCAAAAGAACTGTTGCAATCTGCGTTTTATCGCCGATTTCAGCTAAGAAAAACAGGACAACCGTCGCCGTAAATGCGCCGTATTTCAGCCACTTGCCATCAGGGTCTTCGTCTTTGTCCGGCAACAGCAGCCATAATCCGACCGCAATAAAACTGCCGCCGACCACCCATTTCATGACTTCGGGCGAAATAGCGGATGCCAGCCAGACACCGAGTGCGGCTGAAACAAGATGGTTCAACAGGGTTGCAATAAAGATACCGGCAACAATTGCGTTTTTGTGGGCAAAACGTGCTGCCAAAAAGAGCGCGAGCAATTGCGTCTTATCACCGATTTCGGCAATAGCCACGCCCAGCGTCGAGGAGAAAAAAGCTTCCATGATTTAAGATACTCAACCGAAAAGCGGGCAAACAAAAAGCGCTGTGCATACCGCCCGCAAGGGTATGGACAACGCTTACGTCTTGCCTGTCTTCCGATAAAGCAGAGAAGATACCGCTGCCACGGCCGCACAAGCCGATTATGTTGACAACGGTTTCGGCATTGCGCCGAATGGCTACTCCCGTAAGAGTGAAGCGCGGATTTTACGGCAAACAAAAGTTTGAAGCAAGAAAAACAAAAGGCCGTCTGAAACCTGATTCAAGTAGGTTTCAGACGGCCTTTTTCACAACGATTAATTATCGGAGAACAAATCGCCTACTTTTTCCCAAAACGATTTTTTGCGCGGAGTTTGGCTGAGGTCGAGGCCGGAGGAGATTTTTTCAAATTCTTCCAGCAACTCTTTCTGACGGTCGGTCAGGTTGACCGGTGTTTCAACCAAAATGTGGCAGTACAAATCGCCGGTCGAGCTGGAACGCAGAGACTTGATACCTTTGCCTTTCACGCGCATACGGCGGCCGGTTTGCGTTTCTTTCGGAATGTGCAGTTTGACTTTGCCATCCAAAGTCGGCACTTCGACTTCGCCGCCCAATGCTGCAATGGCAAAGCTGATCGGCAACTCGCAATGCAAGTCCAAGCCGTTGCGCTCGAAGATTTTGTGCTGTCTCACGCGGACATTGACGTACAAATCGCCTGCCGGCGCGCCGTGTTGACCCGGCTCGCCCTCGCCGCTCAAGCGGATGCGTTGACCGTCGTCGATGCCTGCCGGAATGTTGACTTCAACCGTTTTACTGGTCTTGGTGCGGCCTTCGCCACGACATTTGACGCAAGGATCTTTGATTTCTTTGCCTGTACCGTGACAAGTCGGACAAGTCTGCTGCATTTGGAAAATGGCTTGGCGGACGTGCACCGTACCTGAGCCGTGACAGGTCGAACAAGTCGATGCGGATGTGCCCGGTTTGGCACCTGAGCCGTGGCAGACATCACATTCTTCGTAAGTCGGGATGTTGATGCGTTTTTTCACGCCTTTGGCGGCTTCTTCAAGCGAAATCTCTATGCCGACCTGCAAGTCGGCGCCGCTGTAATCCGGCTGACGGCCGCCAGCGCTGCCGCCACCGCCGAACATTTGGCTGAAAATATCGGAAAAATCGAAGCCTTGTGCACCACCGAATCCGCCTTGGCCGCCGAAACCGCCAAAGCCACCGAATCCGCCCGCACCTGTGCCCTGTTCGAACGCAGCATGGCCGTATTGGTCGTACATGGTACGTTTTTCCTTGTCAGACAAGGTGTCGTAAGCTTTTTGGACTTCTTTAAATTTTTCTTCCGCTTCTTTATTGTCAGGATTGCGGTCGGGATGATATTTCATTGCCAGCTTGCGGTAGGCTTTTTTGATTTCATCGTCGCTAGCGCTGCGGGCAACACCAAGTGTTTCGTAAAAATCTTTATTGCTCATAATTTTGATAGTGTTAAGAATGAATTCAAACTGGGTGGGATATGTGGGCGAGTATCAAAAACTCAAGTCAGTATTTTCAAGGCCGTCTGAAATTGTGCTTTTCCGACATCCAAACATTCAGACGGCCTTTGTCAAACCGACAGGCCCGACAACCTGCTATAATCCCATCTTTATTTTTTCCAACGTTTTCAAGCGAAAAACAGAATGACCATGCAAGAACATTACCAACCCGCCGCCATCGAGCCTGCGGCGCAGAAAAAATGGGACGACGAGCGTATTTTCAACGTCTCCGAAGACGCTTCCAAACCCAAATACTACTGCCTGTCCATGTTCCCCTACCCCAGCGGCAAGCTGCACATGGGGCATGTACGCAACTACACCATCGGCGACGTATTGAGCCGCTTCAAACGCTTAAACGGCTTCAACGTCATGCAGCCTATGGGTTGGGACGCGTTCGGCATGCCGGCGGAAAATGCGGCGATGAAAAACAACGTCGCCCCCGCCGCATGGACCTACGACAACATCGAATACATGAAAACCCAGCTCAAAAGCCTGGGTTTTGCGATTGACTGGGAGCGCGAAGTCGCCACCTGCAAACCCGAATACTACCGCTGGGAACAATGGCTGTTTACCAAGCTGTTTGAAAAAGGCATCGTCTATCGCAAAAACGGCACGGTAAACTGGGACCCGGTCGACCAAACCGTCCTTGCCAACGAGCAAGTCATCGACGGACGCGGCTGGCGTTCGGGCGCGTTGATCGAAAAACGCGAAATCCCGATGTATTACTTCAAAATCACGGATTACGCCGAAGAGCTGCTCAACGATTTGGACAAGCTGGAACACTGGCCGGAACAAGTTAAAACCATGCAGCGTAACTGGATCGGCAAATCACGCGGTATGACCGTGCGCTTCGCCGTTTCAGACGACAGCAAACAAGGCTTGGAAGGCGATTACGCGAAATTCCTGCAAGTTTATACCACCCGCCCCGACACGCTGATGGGTGCGACTTATGTTGCCGTTGCCGCCGAGCATCCGCTGGCAACCGCCGCAGCCGCCAACAAACCCGAATTGCAGGCATTTATCGCCGAATGCAAAGCCGGCTCGGTTGCCGAAGCCGACATGGCGACGATGGAGAAAAAAGGCGTGCCGACCGGCCGCTACGTCGTCAACCCGCTTAACGGCGACAAACTGGAAGTGTGGATTGCCAACTATGTATTATGGGGCTACGGCGACGGCGCGGTGATGGCTGTTCCGGCACACGACGAACGCGATTTCGAGTTCGCCACCAAATACAATCTGCCTAAAAAACAAGTCATTGCCGTCGGCGACAACGCATTCGACGCAAACCAATGGCAAGAATGGTACGGCGACAAAGAAAACGGCGTATTGGTCAACAGCGGCGACTTGGACGGCATGAATTTTCAGACGGCCTTTGACGCCATCGCCGCCAAGCTGCAAAGTCAAGACGCAGGCAAACCAAAAACCCAATACCGCCTGCGCGACTGGGGTATTTCGCGCCAACGCTACTGGGGCTGCCCGATTCCTATCGTCCATTGCGAAAAATGCGGCGACGTCCCCGTCCCTGCCGACCAACTGCCCGTCGTCCTGCCTGAAAACGTCGTACCCGACGGCATGGGTTCGCCTTTGGCAAAAATGCCCGAATTTTACGAAACCACCTGCCCATGCTGCGGCGGCGCGGCGAAACGCGAAACCGACACAATGGACACTTTCATGGAATCGAGCTGGTATTTCTTCCGCTACATGTCGCCCAAGTTCGCAGAAGGCATGGTATCGACTGAAGCCGCAAAATACTGGGGCGCGGTCGACCAATACATCGGCGGTATCGAACACGCGATTCTGCACCTCCTGTACGCGCGTTTCTTCACCAAACTGATGCGCGACGAAGGATTGGTCAATGTTGACGAACCATTTGAACGCCTGCTGACGCAAGGCATGGTCGTTTGCGAAACCTACTACCGCGAAAACGACAAAGGCGGCAAAGACTGGATCAACCCTGCCGATGTCGAGCTGACGTTCGACGACAAAGGCCGCCCCGTTTCCGCCGTCCTCAAAGCCGACGGCCTGCCCGTCGTCATCAGTGGCACGGAAAAAATGTCCAAGTCCAAAAACAACGGCGTCGATCCGCAAGAACTGATTAACGCCTACGGTGCGGACACCGCCCGCCTGTTCATGATGTTCGCCGCACCGCCCGAACAGTCTCTCGAATGGAGCGACAGCGGCGTCGAAGGTGCACACCGCTTCCTACGTCGTCTGTGGCGTACCGTTTACGAATACCTGAAACAAGGCGAAGCAGTCAAAGCGTTCGCAGGCAGCCAAGACGGTTTGTCTAAAGAACTCAAAGACCTGCGCCACAAACTGCATTCCACTATCGCCAAAGTCAGCGACGACTACGACCGCCGCCAGCAGTTCAACACCGCCATCGCCGCCGTGATGGAACTGCTCAACCAATACGACAAAACCGACACCGGCAGCGAACAAGGCCGCGCCGTCGCACAAGAAGTATTGGAAGCCGCCGTACGCCTGCTGTGGCCGATTGTTCCACACATCTGCGAAACCCTGTGGAGCGAATTGAACGGCGTGAAACTGTGGGAAGCAGGCTGGCCGACAGTCGACGAAGCCGCCTTGGTCAAATCCGAAATCGAAGTGATGGTTCAAGTCAACGGCAAACTGCGCGGCAAAATCACCGTCGCCGCCGACGCATCCAAAGCCGACCTCGAAGCCGCCGCCCTTGCCAACGAAGGCGCAGTGAAATTCATGGAAGGCAAGCCTGCGAAGAAAATCATCGTCGTTCCCGGACGCTTGGTAAATATCGTCGTCTAAACCGATTTTAAGGTTTAGCCATACGGATAAAGGCCGTCTGAAACTTGGTTTTCAGACGGCCTTTTATTTTGGCTTTCAAGCCCAATCGTTATTTCATTTAAACGTAAGGTTTTCAATTAAATCAAAATCATAAAGATATTTTTTGAACCATCGTATTCAAATGAAAACCTTAGCTTTGATAAAGACAAGGTTTAGCCGGATAAAGAAAGGCCGTCTGAAACCCTGTATTCAGGTTTCAGACGGCCTTTTTAACTGCCCGATTTTATTCGCCGTAATAGGCTTTGGTCAGGATTTCTTCCATATCGGCCACCATGGCGAGGCGTGGGTTGGCCGGGGTGCATTGGTCTTCAAAAGACATCATGGCCAGCTCTTTTCTGCCGTCGAGGAAGGTTTTCTCATCGATGCCCTGCTCTTTAAACGACATTTTGATGCCGACGTTGACTGCCAGCTCATGGCAGGCGCGGGCGAAGGATTCGACGCCCTCTGCTGGTGTGCTGCATGGCAGGCCTAAAGTACGGGCGATTTCCTGATATTTCAGGTCGGCTTTGTAGTAGTTGTACTTCGGCCAAGTGGCGGTTTTCTGCGGACGCGTGCCGTTGTAGCGGATGACGTGCGGCAGCAGGATAGCGTTGGCACGACCGTGTGGAACGTGATATTTGCCGCCGATTTTGTGTGCCATCGAGTGGTTGATGCCCAAGAACGCATTGGCAAACGCCATGCCTGCGATGGTGGAGGCATTGTGCATATGCTCACGCGCTTCAGGATCAGCCGCACCGTGTTTGTAGGAGCGTTCGAGGTATTGGAACACGAGCTTAATGGCTTGCAGGGCGAGGCCGTCTGTAAAGTCGTTCGCCAGTACGGAAACATATGCTTCTACGGCGTGGGTCAATACGTCCAAACCGGTATCGGCGGTTACGCCGGCGGGAACGGTCATGGTAAACGCAGGGTCGACAATCGAAATGGTCGGTGTCAGCGAGTAGTCGGCAATCGGATATTTTTTGTCGCCGTCGCTGATGACGGTAAACGGCGTGACTTCGGAGCCGGTGCCCGATGTGGTAGGGATGCCGATGAATTTGGCTTTGCGGCCCAATTCAGGGAAGCGGAAGGCGCGTTTGCGGATGTCCATGAATTTTTGCACCAAATCTTCAAAATCGACTTGGGGTTGTTCGTAGAAGAGCCACATGGCTTTGGCCGCGTCCATTGGCGAACCGCCACCCAGCGCGATGATGGTGTCCGGCTGGAAGCTGCGCATCAAATCCGTGCCTTTATAGACGGTTTGGACGCTCGGATCGGCTTCGACATCGGTAAACAGCTGGATGGTCACTTTGTTTTTGCGTTGATGCAGTTGGTTGGTGATTTTATCGACAAAGCCCAGATCGACCATCGAACGGTCAGTCACAATCATGACTTTTTCACAGTCTTTCATGTCTTGCAGATATTGGATGGAATCGCGTTCAAAATAGATTTTGGCGGGCACTTTGAACCATTGCATGTTGTTTCTCCGACGGCCTACTTTTTTGATGTTTAACAGATTGACCGCACTGACGTTGCCGCCGACGGCGTTTTTACCGTAAGAGCCGCAACCGAGGGTCAGAGAAGGCAGGAAGGCGTTGTACACGTCGCCGATGCCGCCGAAGGTGGAAGGCGAATTCCAAATCACGCGCAGGGCTTTGACGCGTGAGCCGAACGTTTTGACCAATTCTTCGTCGGCGGTATGGATGGCGGCGGAATGTCCCAAGCCGTCAAAGGCAACCATTTCTTCGGCAAACTTCAAACCTTGTTCGGTCGAATCCGCCTTAATCATGGCCAAAACAGGCGAAAGTTTTTCGCGGGTCAGCGGCTCATTCGGGCCGACTTCGCGGCATTCGGCGATGATGATGTTGGTTTTTTCAGGTACTTTAAACCCAGCCTGCTCGGCAATCCATGCCGCCGGTTTGCCCACTACCGCAGAATTGAGTTTCGCACCGCCGCAGCTGGCGCAATTCGCCGTTACGCCGAAGATAAACTCTTCGAGCATGGCTTTTTCTTTTTTGTTGGCAAAGTACACGCCGTAAGATTTGAATTCTTCGGCCAACTCTTTGTAAATCTCTTTATCGGCAATCACCGCTTGCTCGCTGGCGCACACCATGCCGTTGTCAAAAGATTTCGACATCACAATATCGTGTGCCACCTGTTTGATGTCCGCCGTTTTTTCAACATAAGCAGGTACGTTGCCCGCCCCGACGCCGAGCGCAGGTTTGCCACAAGAATACGCGGCTTCCACCATCGCATTGCCGCCGGTCGCCAAAATCGTTGCCACGCCCGGATGCTTCATCAGCGCGGAAGTGCCTTCCATAGACGGCTTTTCAATCCACTGGATACAGTTTTCCGGCGCACCGGCCGCAATCGCCGCATCGCGCACAATACGCGCTGCATGGGCGGAACACTGCTGGGCGGACGGGTGGAACGAGAAAATAATCGGATTGCGGGTTTTCAGCGCAATGAGGGATTTGAAAATGGTGGTGGAAGTCGGATTGGTTGTCGGCACAATACCGCAAACCACGCCGACCGGATCGGCAATTTCAGTAATACCGGTTACATCGTTTTCGCTGATGACGCCCACGGTTTTCAAATCACGCAGGCGGCGCACAACGTTTTCGCAGGCAAACAGGTTTTTCGTCGCCTTATCCTCGAACACGCCGCGTCCTGTTTCTTCCACCGCGTGCATGGCGAGTACACCATGTTTGTCCAGCGCGGCAATGGAGGCTTTGGCAACAATAAAGTCAATCTGCTCCTGATCCAACTTAAGAAACTCGTCCAATGCCCGTAAACCCTTGTCAACCAGGCTGTTTACCTCGGCTACGGCTGGGCTGACGACGTTGTCGGCTGATGCGTTCATGGTGTATCTCCTTAATAAAAGGTGGCAATAAGATCAATAAATTTTCACTACGATAACTATAGGTAATTTAGTTACATTTTGCTTTGACCTACATCACAAACCATGATTGAACTTTTCAGACGGCCATTTTATCGTTTATTCATTTTAATTCTTTGACGTATAATATTTTTATCTACACAAAAACAAAGACGGTTATTCTTCGTCGCTTTCCTCGATAATTAAGATAAAAACAGAAAATCTATGTATTAAAATTACAAACATAAATGAAAAAGGCCGTCTGAAAATATTTTTCAGACGGCCTTTTTTGCTTTGCCGTTTATTGGCTAATGTCTTCCAGCGTACGGCCTTTGGTTTCTTCACCCAATACCAAGATTACCGCCACAATCAGCAGCATAACCAGCGCAAACATCATAAAGATATTGCCGAAGCCGCCGCTGTTGCCAACCATCGCCGCCACCACCATGGGCGCGAGTATGCCGCCGACGCGGCCGATGGCGCCTGCCCAGCCGGATGCGAAGGCACGGAAGCGCAAAGGGTAGAGTTCGGGGGTGTAGGTGTACAAAACGCCCCATGCGCCCAAGTTGAAGAAGGACATCAGGCTGCCCCAGATCATGACTTCGGCCGCAGTTGTGCTTTGCCCGAAAAACCATGCGCACACGGCGCACGCAGCCAAAAAGCCTGCCAGCGTTGCTTTGCGGCCGATTCTCTCCACCAAAGCCGCGGCAGCTATATAGCCGGGCAGTTGCGCAACAATCATCACCAACACATATTCAAAGGTTTTGACCACGGTATTGCCCTGCTCAACCAGCAGTTTAGGCAACCAAGTAAAAATGCCGTAATACGAAAACACGATGCCGAACCAAACCAGCCACAGCATCAGCGTACGCCGTGCAAACGGATGTTGCCAAAGTTGGATGAAGCGGATGCGTTCGCGCGGGGCGGCCGGTGCGGCAACGGCTTCTGTCGGCGGCGTTATGCCCGATTGAATTTCCAACGCGGATACCAAATGGTGCGCTTCGTTGGTTTTGCCGCGGGAAAGCAGGTAAGGCACGGGTTCGGGAACAAATTTCAACACCAACGGCACATAAAACAGGGGCAAGGCGCCAAATAAAAACGCGCTGTGCCAGCCGGTTTGCGGAATAAAGAAATAAGACACCAGCGCGGCTGAGAGCCAGCCCAAACCCCAAAAGCTTTCCAGCAACACAATAAAACGGCCGCGTACTTTCGGCGGCGCATATTCGCTGACCAGCGACACGGCGACGGGCAGTTGGCCGCCCAAGCCGACGCCGACAAAAAAGCGGCACACCAGCAAAACCGTCAAATCAGGCGCAAGCGCACACAAACCTGTGGCAATGCTGTACACCACCATCGTGCCGGCAAAAACGGTTTTCCGTCCGAACCTATCCGCCAGCCAGCCGCTGAATACCGCACCCAAGGCCATGCCGACAAAAGCAATGCTGACAATCCAACCCAACTGCGCTGGAGCCAGCGCCCAATCTTTGCCCAAAGCCGGCAATACAAACGACACCAAGCCTGTATCCATGGCATCAAACAACCAACCTATGCCGACCAAGACCAGAAGTTTGTAATGAAAGTGGGAAGGCGGCAGATTGTGCAGCCGCGTCAGAATATCCATAGTTTCTTTCCTTTGTTTGTATGATTGAATTGGGTTTTAGCAATAAATGCTTTAATTTCAGTGACAAACCTGAAACCGAGACATTGTGTCGATTTTAACATTGGTACCATATGCAAAGAATAGGAAGCACGTGTTTTTTAGATATTTTTATCGCCAGAACCGTACGCCCTATTAAAACTCTGAATAAGGGTTCACGGCAGGCCGTCTGAAACCGATGGTCTGTTTTTCAGAAGGCCTGCCGTTTTTTGCAAAGGCTTCATGCTTGGGTTATGATGTTTATTTGTAATATGTAAACAGATGATTGCCTGTTTTTACATAACAGGCCGTCTGAAACAACGGAGAACGATATGAATGCGGTTGTAATTGCGGTCATCATCATGCTTGTGCTGTCTTTATCGCGCGTGCATGTGGTACTCAGCTTGGCTGTCGGCGCGTTTGTCGGCGGCTTGGTGGCCGGTATGCCTTTGGAGAATGTAACCAACGCGGCCGGCGATGTGGTGCAGCAAGGGATTATTCCTGTTTTTAACGAAGGTCTGAAAGGCGGGGCGCAAATCGCGCTGTCTTATGCCATGCTCGGCGCGTTTGCCATGGCCATCACGCATTCCGGTCTGCCGCAACAGCTCGCCGGCGTGATTATCCGCAAACTCAACGGCGGCGAAGGCAATGCGAAAGGCGAAGGCGCGGTCAAATGGCTGCTGCTGGCGATTATTTTGTGCATGGGTGTGATGAGCCAAAACGTTGTGCCGATTCATATTGCGTTTATCCCGATGATTATTCCGCCGCTGCTGTTGGTGTTCAACCGTTTGAAACTCGACCGCCGCTTGGTGGCCTGCGTAATTACGTTTGGCTTGGTAACGACTTATATGTTCCTGCCTTACGGTTTCGGCGCCATCTTCTTGAATGACATCATGTTGGGCAATATCCGCTCGGCAGGCATGGACACCAGCGGCATCAATGTAATGCACGCAATGGCGATTCCGGCTTTGGGCATGGTTTCCGGTTTACTGCTGGCCTTTTTGCACTATCGCAAACCGCGCATTTATCAAAACAATACCACTGACACGGAAGACAACCGTGCAGCAGTGCAACAACAAGAGCCTTCAACCTATCGCAGCTTGGTGGCGGCCGTGGCGATTGCCGTGTGTTTTGCCATTCAGCTTTTGTATGATGGTTCGCTAGTATTGGGCGCTATGTTGGGCTTTGCCGTGTTTATGATGCTGGGCGTGATGAACCGCTCCGCCGCCAGCGATGTGTTCGGCGAAGGCATCAAAATGATGGCGATGGTTGGCTTTATTATGATCGCGGCACAAGGTTTCGCCGCCGTCATGAACGCGACCGGCGAGATCCAGCCTTTGGTAGAACACAGCATGGCTTTGTTCGGCGGCAATAAAGGCATGGCCGCATTGACCATGTTATTCGTCGGCTTGCTGGTAACCATGGGCATCGGCTCGTCTTTCTCCACTTTGCCGATTATTACCGCGATTTATGTGCCTTTGTGCATTAGCTTGGGCTTCTCACCTATGGCGACCGTCGCCATCGTCGGCACAGCCGGTGCGCTGGGCGATGCGGGTTCCCCCGCTTCCGACTCAACGCTCGGCCCGACCATGGGTTTGAATGCCGACGGTCAACACGACCACATCCGCGATTCGGTTATCCCGACTTTTATCCACTACAATATCCCGCTGATGGCTGCCGGCTGGATTGCCGCGATGGTGCTGTAATTATGAGCGATATTCAGGAATTGGAACACCGCGTCACGGAGCTGGAAATTCAGACGGCCTTGCAGGAAGATTCAATCGGCAGTCTGAACGACACCATCGCCAAGATGCAACAGGCTTTGGATTTGCAACAAGGCCAGCTACGGCTTCTGTATCAACGGATGCAGGACAAAGGCGCAAACGGCGAACGCGAACCGTACAGCCTACGCGACGAGATTCCGCCGCATTATTGATTAGCTAAAAAAGGGCGTGTTTGATACATGCCCTTTTCTTTCATAACAAAGGCCGTCTGAAAGTCAATCAAGCTTTCAGACGGCCTTTTAAACAATCAAACCTTACAAACAAGCCAATTCGTTGGCCATTTGCTGCTCGACGGTTTCACGTTGGCGGATAAGTTTACATTCGCTGCCGTCAACCAATACTTCCGCCGCACGGTTGCGCGTGTTGTAGTTGCTCGCCATGCTTGAGCCATACGCACCGGCGCTGCGGATAAGCAGCAAATCCCCTTCTTCGCAGGCGATGGTGCGGTCTTTGCCGAGGAAGTCGCCGGTTTCGCAAATCGGGCCGACGATATTGGCCGTCAGAGGCTCAATGTCTTTGGTTTCGACCGCTTCGATGTGATGATAGGCATCATAAAGCGCCGGACGCATCAAATCGTTCATCGCCGCATCGACCATCACAAAGTTTTTCTCTTCGCCATGTTTGACAAATTCAACGCGCGTCAACAACGCACCTGCATTGCCGACCAAACTGCGGCCTGGCTCGAGAACCAATTTCAGATGGCGTGTACCCATCAGTTTTTGAACGGCTTGAGCATACGCGCCCAAATCAGGCACATTTTCGTCTTGATAAACAATGCCGACACCGCCGCCCAAGTCCAAGTGTTCCAACACAATGCCTTCGTCTGCCAGTTGGTCAACCAAGGCCAAAATACGTTCGCAGGCTTCGACAAGCGGGCTGAGGTCGGTCAGTTGCGAGCCGATATGGCAGTCGATACCGACGATTTTCAAATGGCTTTGTCGGGAAGCATGACGATAGGCCTCAAGCGCATCGGCATAGGCAATACCAAATTTGTTTGCTTTCAGGCCGGTGGAGATATAAGGATGGGTTTTGGCATCGACATCAGGATTGACGCGCAGGGAAACCGGAGCGACTTTACCCAAGCGCGCGGCAACTTTCTGAATACGGTCGATTTCGGGAATGCTTTCCATATTGAAGCATTTCACGCCTGCATTCAGCGCAAATTCAATTTCTGCCTCACTCTTGCCCACACCAGAAAAAATCGTTTTCGCCGCATCGCCGCCGGCCGCCAAAACACGCGCCAACTCGCCGCCGGACACAATGTCAAAACCGCTCCCCAAAGAAGCAAAGTGTTTGATGATGCTCAGGTTGCCATTCGCTTTAACCGCGTAGCAGACAAGCGGATTTAAAGCGGAAAACGCGGTTTGGTAGTTTTCAAATGCCTCGGTCAGCACAGATTTGCTGTACACATAAAGCGGCGTACCAAACTCTTCAGCAAGGTGTGTATAAGGTAGTTGTTCGCAGAATAAGGTCATGTTTGTGAAATCTTTTTTTAATCGTTGGTTTGAGTGGTCGGCTCTTTAGCCGTATCGAATTTCAAGCCGGTCTGAATCACGCCGAAGCGCGCCTTGTCGCCTTCTTTGGGCAGATAGAGGTCGCCTTTGTAGCCGCAGGCAGAAAGCAGCAGAACCGTTGCCGCTGCAAAAAATACGCCGTATTTCATCAGTAAAACTTTCTTCATCATTACGAATGTGGCAAGATTCGGTATCTTAAACAAAAACCACACAAAAAGCCATGATGACCGAAAGCGAATTCATCCGCATGAGCGAAGAATTGTTTGAACACATTGAAGACCAAATCGATGAAAACGGCTGGGATTTCGACTGCCAGTTTGCCGGAAACGTACTGACTATCGAAGCCGAAGACGGTACGCAAATCATCGTCAACCGCCACACGCCCAACCAAGAATTGTGGATTGCTGCCAAAAGCGGCGGCTACCATTTCGCCGAGCAAAACGGCAAATGGCTGGCAACGCGCGACAGCCGCGATTTCTACGACGTTTTAAACGAAGCACTGAGCGCGGCTTCGGGCGAAGCAGTTGAGATTGCGGAATTGTGATTCAGTCTTCAAATATCCCTAGCTAAAAATCTATTTACCTCAAAGGACACCCAAATGCCCCTACTAGACAGTTTCAAAGTCGACCACACCCGTATGCACGCCCCTGCCGTACGCGTGGCAAAAACCATGACCACGCCCAAAGGCGACACCATTACCGTGTTTGACCTGCGTTTCTGCATTCCCAACAAAGAAATCCTGCCTGAAAAAGGCATTCACACGCTGGAGCATCTGTTCGCAGGCTTTATGCGCGACCACTTAAACGGCAACGGTGTCGAAATCATCGACATTTCCCCGATGGGCTGTCGTACCGGTTTCTACATGAGCCTCATCGGTACGCCCGATGAGCAAAAAGTGGCCGATGCATGGCTCGCTTCAATGCAGGATGTTTTGACCGTTCAAGACCAAAGCAAAATCCCCGAACTGAACGAATACCAATGCGGTACTTACCTGATGCACTCGCTTGCCGAAGCACACGAAATCGCCCAAAACGTTTTGGCACGCAAAGTCGCCGTCAATAAAAACGAAGAGCTGACATTGGACGAAAGCCTGTTGAACGCTTAATACGCTATAACAGCAAAGGCCGTCTGAAACTCTATATAACAAGTTTCAGACGGCCTAAAACCTTTTATTCCAATTTTCAACCTTTCAGCCACAGTTTTACACCGCCTAAAAATAAGTTGGCGGATGCTGACAGTGTACATAGTATAATTACACTTTGAACAAACAACCTGATTCTATTGCCTTTATGAAACCGTTTTTCTGCAAAACCGCCATTGCCCTCAGCCTGACCCTCCCTGCCGCCGCCAACGCTGCCGAGTATGTCTGCAATGTTGAAGGCATCACCGTTTATACCTCACACCAGATCAACAATACCTGCCGCGTTACCGATTCGTACAGTCCAGTAGAAACAAATGTATTTCAAACAAACGCTGAGCAGCTAAATTTGAATTCGACTCTTACAGAGCAACAAACAGATCCGAAATTGGTTGGAACACAGAACATTTTCGATAAAACAGGAGTAACAAACCAAAAAACTACTAGATCAACGGCTGATCACTATGTTCCTGTTATAGAAACACAAACGGCAATAGCTCCTGTTGAAACCAAGCAATATCCCGTTAATACTTTCGCCATATTCAATACCACACCTGTTGTTCAAGTATACCCCTCTGCACCTATCGCTCAGGTACAAACTACCCCTCAGGAAAGTCATAGATCGGATAGCTTTTTCTCTCCTCATACTGAACAGATACCTACCCAAACTCTCACCGCCCCGAACGTGCACACTGACCAAGCTACCACCACCCAATTCCTGAATCATTCTCTAGATTTGGAGCCATTGGACAACAAGACAGCAAAAAGTACAACAGCCGAAGAACCGGCCAAAACTGAAGTTACACACACAGAACAAACTGTTTCCAAAACATCGATAAACCGCACAACCAATATTAAAAAAACAGTAACCAAACCACTTAACGCTGAAAACTCTTCTGCATCGTCCGACAAAACCAATATATTAACAGGATCTACAACCGAGATTTTCGCACTGACAGACTCGGTCAAGCCGACCGAACCCATACCAGCGGCAGCAACTCCAACGAAGCCTACCAAAACCCCATTGCCCAAAGCATATGGACCAACCACTGATGCACTCTTCAGCGATAAAGATGTCGATAACGACATCAAAATTCTGCTAAATGGTCCGATCGGTGGCGTTACCAATACTGCCGAAGCTGCTAATCCGCGTCTGAATATCCTCCTACGCAACAGCATACAGAAACGCCAGGCCAAGCAAAACAGCCAGCAAGACATCCGCCGCAAAGCACCAATTCGTACCATTCCTGCAACCATTGCTGCACCACAACCCAAACCTAAAGAAACACGTAAACAGGTATTACAAGGGGAAATTCGCAACGAACAGGCCGCCATTACCCGCCTTCAAACACAGCTGAATGCGGCCAAACAAAAAGGCGATCAAATTAAAATCCAACAACTGACCCGTACCATCAACGCCCGTAAAGCGAATATCCGCGCTATTCAAGGTGAGATGTCTCGTTGATTGATTTTTATACAAAAGGCCGTCTGAAAATATTTTCAGACGG
>NZ_KV821248.1:81325-101072 GCF_001815615.1 Neisseria sp. HMSC075C10 | reverse complement strand
CCGTCTGAAAATATTTTCAGACGGCCTTTTTAATGGCTCACAACCTATTTACTTCAACAAACAAACTCATTCTCTAAAATCATTTTCCCCATCACGCCAAAGTACATTTCTTTACAACCTTACCCTCGTGCGCCATTACTGCTTCTATCCAATCGACGATATTTTGCCAATAATATTGCGGCTTTTCAGACGGCCTATCAGCCTGAATACCTTCATCATTCAACACAACGGGAACCCCCTGCTCTGCACCGGCTTCAAGCAAAATCCAGATACTGCCTTCTTGGGTATCGGCACGGGCTGCTTGATGTTCATACGCCCAGCCAACCGCAGCTTGTCCGCCATTTTGCAAAGACTGTATCGCCAGCAAAAATGGCTGAAAGCAGGTATCTACATTGTTGTCGGCAGTAACGACCAAAGTTGCACCATGCGTGCCTAACGCTTGCGCGGCATGAAAGACTGGGGAGTTGTGCAGATTGGCGATAAAATCAAACGGCATCGCGGCGTGATGGTTCAGTACATTGTCTGCCATTTTTTCAAATACGGATGGCGAAGAAAACGGCGTACCGAGAAAAACAGCGCAATCAGAACGAATTTCGCTTTGTTCCTTAAATTGCCCTGCGCCAAGCGCGGCAATCAAACTCAAGCGGCTGAGGCGGCGGGTATCTATACTGCTTTGCTGCTTTAAGGTTTGTTTGAGGATTTTACCGCTGGTACCGGCGTCAGTATCAAAACGCACGGCTGCGGTAATACGGATATCAGGATTTATGGTTGCCATTGCCATACCAAAGATGTGTTGCTGCCGCCAAAACCAAACTGATTGGCCAAACAAAAAAAGCCGCCTTTTTGTGAAGCCGCGCACTCGGAAAAACGAATTTCCCGCCCCTGATAATCGCTGCTTCCGCCTTGTTTTAAAGCGGATAAAAGCAGGACTGTTTCAAGGGCTGCCGTTGCGCCAAGCGTGTGTCCGATTTGCGGCTTGAATGCCATCAAAGGGGGCAGTGTACCGAATATATTTTCCAGTGCGGCCAATTCGGCGGCATCGCTGTCAGCCGTGCCGATGCCGTGTGTTTTAACGACCGCAATGCTTTCAGGAGCGATGCCTGCAACACCCAAAGCGCGTCGCATCACCTGCTCTTGTGCTTGGCCATCGCTTTGAATCAGGTCATTGCCTGTATTGGCGGCGTGTCCGATAAGTTTCAGACGGCCTGAAGAAGATTCGGGAGCAGCGGAAGATAAAGCAAGCGCGGCAACACCTTCGCCTAAAATCAAACCATTTCCGCCAAAAGGCCGATACTGCTCGGCCAGCAAACCCAAGCTGTGAAAATGCAGCAAAGTCAGCCGGTTGAGGTTTTCAATACCAAGCACAAAGGCGCGCTCCGCCCCGCCGCGCAAACAATTATCCGCCTGAATCAGCGCATGGGCAGATGAAGTGCAGGCAGTAGCGAAACTGAAAATCTGCCGATTACCGCTACGCCGGCGCAAATCTTCGGCAAGATAAAGCAGATTGTGTTCCTCTACCGCCCTATTACCCGCAAAATGGCGGTTTTCATATTCGGAGATGGAATAGGAACTGGAACCGATAAACACCGGCGTATCGTGCCAGCTTTCAGACGGCCAGCCTGCATTTTCGGCGGCTCGGCGCAAATGTTGTTCGGCGATATCCGCAAATTCCTTCCGCCCTAAACTGTCGTCGGCGAATGCACGAAAATAAGCAGCCTGCTGCGGTTGGTTTAAAAACGTATAAGACACCGCATCAGGCCGTCTGAAATCCGCTTGCGGATTTAAGGCAGAAGTGGCCGCCGTACCGCAAACCCAACTCACGCGCCATGCTCCGTACGGATAAACGCCGCCAAATCGCGTACGCACATCATATGTTTGCGCACCATACGGTCGCCCTGCAGGCGCACTTGGAAATACTGTTGCAAGGCAACGCTGATCTGCAGCGCATCAAGCGAATCCAAACCAACCGGACTGTCATCACCAAACAAAAGTGCATCGTCGGTGAAATCATCCATATCCACATCGTCGGCCTTATCGGCCTCTTGCACGATTAACTTTTTCAATTCCGCTTCCAGCTCGTGCTCGGCCAGTGTAAAGGTGTAAGACATTTTTTAAACTCCCATTTTTATCTCATGAAGCAACAGCTTGTTTTAACAAAACTCGCTACGCTCGTTTTCAGACGGCCTGAACTTTATGCAAAATCGCCCCAAAGCGTCTGCATGGCGGCAATGGCCGCAAGTGAGGCGGTTTCGGTGCGCAACACCCGTTTGCCAAGCGTAACGGATTGAAAACCGGCATCAAATGCCTGCTGCTCTTCCTTCTCCGTCCAGCCGCCTTCCGGACCGACCATAAACACGACTTTGCCGGATTGCGGCCGAACATCGCCCAGTTTTTGTGCGCGGTTCAAGCTCATTAACAGTTTGGTCGTTTCCTGCGGCAACTGCTGCAGAGCCTGTGCATAAGTCGTCAGCGGCAAAACCTTCGGCACAATATTGCGGCCGCTTTGTTCACACGCCGAAACGACGATTTCCTGCCAACGTGCCACCCGCTTTTCAGCGCGTTCGCCGTTCAAGCGGACGACACAGCGTTCGCTGATGACCGGGCGAATTTCTGCCACGCCCAATTCCACGCTTTTCTGCAAAGTGAAATCCATGCGCTCGGCGGCGGATACCGCCTGTACCAACGTAATGTTCAGCGGCGATTCGTTGTCCGTTGCCTCTTCACGCAAAATCCGCACGCTGGCGCGGCGTTTTTCCAAAACTTCGGGCAAAGCCGGATATGCCTTGCCATTGCCGTTAAACAACACGATTTCTTCCGTGTTTTTCACGCGCAATACATTCAGATGGCGCACCACATTATCGGGCAATTCGACCACGCTGTCGGGGCTTAAGGCAAAATCAACATAAAATCGGGGCATGGTTTCCTGCTTTATTCATGTATATAATTTAAATTTAAAATTTCATGAATGAAGTTGAAACACGGCGACATACTCCTGCCTGATTTCGATTTCATCCACTATAATTTAAGACTTCCCGAATTTTAATCCACTGTCACGCAAAACTGCAAAAAACAAGGATACGCCGTGCTATACCGTTTACAGAAAGTCGTCCGCCACATCGCCCAAACCGAAGTCATGCCGCGTTTTCTGAACACGCCGTCACGACGCAAGGAAGACGGATCGGTTTTGAGTGAAGCAGATTTGGCCGCACAAACCGCTTTTGCCGCCGCCCTGCCCTTATTGGAGGATTGTCCGATGTTGGGCGAGGAGATGAGCGTTCAGGAGCAAACCCGTTTGTGGAACGAACATTCAGACGGCCTATGGATTGTCGACCCCATAGACGGCACAAACAACTTCGTCAACGGTTTGCCGCATTTTGCCGTATCCGTCGCGCTGGTTAAAAACGGCCACGCCGAATTAGGCGTGATTTACAATCCGGTCAGCGGCGAATGTTTCTATGCCGAACGAGGCAAAGGCGCGTTCCTCAACGGCACGCCGCTGCCGCTGCGTTCCGAAAACAAAAAACTCAACGAATCCATTGCCGGCGTGGAAATCAAATACCTGCGTTCGGGCAAACTCGCCAGTCGCATGAATACCCTTGCCCCATTCGGCACAATCCGCAGCATGGGCAGCAGCACGCTCGATTGGTGCTACCTTGCCAGCGGCCGCTACGATATTTACATCCACGGCGGACAAAAGCTGTGGGACTACGCTGCCGGTGCATTAATTTTTGAAGAAGCCGGCGGCTGCCTGACCACTTTGGAAGGCGACGATTTTTGGAGCGGCGAACATGTATTCAAGCGTTCCGTCATTGCCGCATTGCAACCCGAGCTGTTTCAGCAATGGGTAAAATGGATTCGAGAAAATCAGTAAAAATACCGTTTATCCTCAAAAAATCACGATTATCTTGCAACTTATTGAAATTATTTCACTTCTTAACAGCATTTAATACTAAAAACGGTAGAATATTAATCGCTGACACAACACCGCTCTTTCATCCCTTTTGGGCGGTGCAGCAAGTAAGACGTTTTCCCGCAATGTATTGGCCATTCATACTTCTCCCTTAGTATGAATGGTTTTTTTTATCTGCAAAAACAGCTCAGGCCGTCTGAACGTTCAGACGGCCTGTTTACATTACTATTTGAAAAACTGTCCGCAACACGCCTTAAACTTTTTGCCAGAACCGCACAAACAAGGCTGTTTCATAGTCGGCAAAGCAACGGTCGGATCAATAAAGTACCAACGCCCGTCTATTTTCACAAACGCCGACAATTCATGATGGCACTCAGTTTGCCCGTTCTCTTCAAAATACGCCTCAAACTCGACCAAAGCATGCAGCTTGCCAAACGGCACATGACGGATAACCTTCAATCCCGACCACTGCGTCTGCTTACTCCACAACTCCAAATCCTGCTTGTCCAACAAATTCTGCTGCGCAGGGACAGTCGTGCCCACGATATAGTCGATTTCCTGCAAAACATACGCGCTGTAACGCGAACGCATCAACTCTTCCGCCGTCGAGGCCGCCGCCTCATGCGCATGAAACGGTGCGCAACATTCCATATAAACACGCCCCGACTGACAGGGGCAAAGTGTAGCCGTCATTCTTAATTACCCGAATAAATCCATTTCAAAATTATAACGCAAACCTGACTCAGGCCGTCTGAAAACGAGCGTGGAGAGTTTTGCCAAAACGAGCGTGGAGAGTTTCGCTAAAATAAGCAAAGCGGGTTTCGACAAAATAAACGCAACAATCTGATATAATGCGCCTTTTCGATTTTGACTATCCATGATGAACATTCCCATCCAAAGCATCAGCCGCCTGTTGCCGCAAACCCAATGTCGTGAGTGCGGCTATGAAGGCTGCTTACCCTATGCGCGCGCCCTGTCGGCAGGAGAAGCGCCGGTAAATCTGTGCGCGCCGGGTGGGGAAACCGTCATGAAAGACATTGCCGACCTGTTGGGCAAGCCATACCTCGCGCCTGCAAAAACACAAATCAAAGCCGTAGCCCTGATTGACGAAGCCGTCTGCATCGGCTGTACCGCCTGCATCCGCGCCTGCCCTGTCGATGCCATTATGGGCGCGTCCAAACTGATGCACACCGTCATCAGCGACGAATGCACCGGCTGCGGCTTGTGCGTTACCCCATGTCCCGTCGACTGCATCGACATGGTTCCCGTATCGCAGCCCTTTCTGCCGTCCGCACGCCGTTTCAGCACCTCTGCTGAACCGCGCTTTGCCGCCGCCGAACACGCGCAAAGCCGTTTTGAACGCCATACCGTGCGCAAACAGCGCGACGATGCCGAACGCAAAGCCCTGCTGGCGCAACGCGAAGCCGCCGTCAAAGCCAAACAGGCTGCACAGGCGAAAACCCAAACAGCCACACCAAGCGCCGCATTCAACCCCATGGATTTGATTGCCAAAGCCATGGCAAAAGCGCAATCGCAACAGGACAAACTCGTCTCCTCCGACAACCGCGAAGACTTCAAAGCACGCCAAATCGAAGAAGCCAAAGAACGCGCCGAACTGCGCCGCGCCCAACGTGATGCCAAATACGGCAACGAAGCCGAAAAAGCCGCTGCCATCGAATTTCTGCGCCGCTACAAAGCCGAGCAGGAAGCGGCCAAAGAAGCCCGCTGATTTCCAAAACAACAAACCCATTCCGACCGTATCAGGCCGTCTGAAAACATTGCATGAAAACCAATAACTTTATGACCACACAAGAATTTCCACACCAGCATACCGCCCATTGCGAAAGCGGTGTGATGTCCACCCTGCTCAAATACCATGGCCACAATTTAGACGAAGCCATGATTTTCGGCATTGCCCACGCGCTGACATTTGTCTGGATGCCGCTGATTAAATTAAACGGCATGCCGTTGGTTTCTTACCGTACCGCGCCGCGCAGCATCATCAAAAACACCTGCAAAGCATTGGGGCTGAAATTATCCGTCCGCAAATTTTCCGACGCGCCAAGCGGACAAGCCGCATTGGATGCTGCGCTGTCCTCAGGCAAACTGGCCGGTTTGCAAACCTCCGTCTTCTGGCTGCCCTACTTCCCGCCGCAAATGCGCTTCCATTTCAACGCACACAATCTTTTAGTGTACGGAAAAGACGGCAACGACTACCTCATCAGCGACCCCGTATTTGAAACCGTACAACGCTGCGCCGCCGAAGATTTGCAGCGGGCGCGCTTTGCCAAAGGCGTATTGGCGGCAAAAGGCATGATGTACACCTTGGAAGACAACAGGCCGTCTGAACAAATCATGGCAGACTTGCCCGCCATTATCCGCAAAGCCATACGCAAAAACGCCAAACATATGCTCGCGCCAGTCTTTTTCATCGGCGTAAAAGGCATCCGTACGCTGGCCAAAAAAATCGAATCCCTGCCTGCCAAACAAAACGACAAATACCAAAAACTGTTTCTCGGCCATTTGGTGCGGATGCAGGAAGAAATCGGTACCGGCGGCGCAGGTTTCCGCTATATCTACGCCTACTTCCTCGAACAAGCCGCCCATATCTGCAACGAATCTGCGTTTCAGACGGCCTCGGAACAAATGACCTCCATCGGCGACCAATGGCGTCAATTCGCAGCCATGTGCGTGAAGCAGTGCAAAAAGCCGTCTGAAAACGGCTGCCGCAACATCGCTGAATTTCTGCGCAAAATTGCGGATGATGAAGAAGCGTTATGGCGGGGATTATTGAAATAATGGGGTTATGCGGTAGCGAGAAATTTTCTGTGCCCGTTTGTACACAGATGACCTAATGCCGCCTTTGTCAATGATTTCACTATGCTCCATCCATACTAAGGCCGTCTGAAACCATGATTCACATCCAATCCCTCTCCCACCGTTATCCCAAAGCCGAAACTGCCGCACTGGACAATGTGTCGTTCGATATTGCCGACGGCGAATGTTTGGGGCTGCTCGGCCACAACGGTGCGGGGAAAACGACGCTGATGTCGCTTTTGGCCGGCTTGCAGGAAGTACGGCAGGGCGAGATTTTGTTTGACGGCAAGCCGTTGCGCCTGTTGAGCCGCAGCGAACGGCAGAAAATCGGTTTGGTGCCGCAGGATTTTGCGTTTTATCCTCAGCTTTCTGTGTGGGACAACCTGCTGTTTTTCGCCTCGCTTTACAAAGTGCGCGACAAAGGCCGTCTGAACGCGCTGTTGGAACAGACCGATCTGACCGCCCACAAAAATAAGGCGGCTAAGCATCTTTCGGGCGGGCTTAAACGTCGTCTGAATTTTGCTATCGGCCTGATTAACACGCCGCAACTGGTGTTCCTCGACGAAATCACGGTCGGCATCGATCCGCAGTCGCGCCGCTTTATCCTCGACAGCGTGGCGGATTTGACGCGGCAGGGGGTAACGGTGGTGTACACCTCGCACTATCTGTCGGAAATCGAGCAGCTTTGCGACAAAATCGCGCTGCTGCAACACGGCAAACTGGTGTACCACGGCGGTTTGGACGAGCTTTTAAGCACGCAAACAGATATCGTGCGTTTTACCGTCGAACCGCCGTTGCCGCCTCAAACGCTGGCCGCTTTGGGTGCCAAGCAAGTGGACAGCCGCGGCATGATGGAAACGACACACGATGCCGCCGCCGTTTACGCCGCCCTGCAACAAAGTGGCGCGCAAATCCGCTACTTCCAGCAGGGACACGGTTCGCTGGAAACGTTTTACCTCGATTTCCTGCGCAAAGACGAACCGGCAACAGATAAGCAAAATCCACAATGACGACTTCCTCCCTCCTCAAAGAACTCAAACTGCTCTGCCGCGACCTGCACGGTTTGGCCGTGTTGTTTGTGATGCCCATCGCCTTCATGCTGATTATGTCGTTGGCGCTGAGCCGCGACCAAGACCCGCACACCGACAGCCGCATTGCGCTGGTCGGTGCGGCAAACGACAGCGTCAATACCGCGCTGGCTGCCGCGTTGGAAAAAGAGCAGATTCATGTCACACTGATGTCGTCTGAAAAACTGACCGACGCGCAAAACGGCCTGCACGACAAACGTTTCCAACTGGTGCTGCACAACCCGAACCCTGCTTCCGGCAAAATCGCCGACGACAAAACCCTGCAAATCTATGTACCGCCCGATACCGAGCCTTCATGGCTGGCGGCTGTCAAAGGCGTTTTGCAGCAGCACTACACCCAAACGCGGCTAGACGATTATTTCGACAACAACGACGGCATCAAAATCGACAATAAAAAACTGCCCCGCTCTATCCGCAAAGACATCCAGAAAAAAGTGGATGAAAAAAACGACGAACAATTCGCCGCCGTGCGCAGCTTTTTAGATAAAAAAATGCTGGAAGAGCATTACCTGAGCGCAGGAAGCGGCACAGTGGAAAAACCCAACGCCGTACAGCACAGCGTACCCGCATGGCTGATTTTCGGTATGTTTTTCATTATGATACCGCTGTCGAACGTCATGGCATTAGAACGCCAGACCAACACCATCACCCGCCTGCGCCTCGCCCGCGCTTCCGCATCCGGCCTGATTGCAGCGAAACTTGTCCCCTATTTCCTGATTAATCAGCTTCAGTTTGTCGGAATGCTGCTGCTCGGCCGCTACCTGCTGCCCGAAATCGGCGTACCCGCCCTCATACTCAACGGTAGCCTTGTTCCCTACGCGCTGCTGTCCGCCGCCGTCAGCGCCGCCGCACTTGGCTACGCACTGTTAATCAGCGTCTGCGCCAAATCCACCGAACACGCCGTCGTACTCGGTGGCGGCGGCATTATCCTGATGGCGGCAATCGGCGGCATTATGGTGCCCGCACACGTCATGCCCGAAACCATGCAGCAACTCACTTGGATTTCCCCAATGGCTTGGGGCTTGAAGGCTTTTCAAGAATTGCTGCTCAACCGCAGCGGCTTGGATGGAATCGGCCGTTATCTGCTCTTATTGTCTGCATTCTCTTTTACCACGCTGACTGCTGCCGTATTGGTTTATCGTAGGCAGTTGCAGACGCAGGTAAGGTTTTAAACGTTTGTCTGCCCTAAGTAGAAAGCTTATTTCTCAAAAACATTCCTATAAAAAACTTCAGGCCGTCTGAAAGATATTTTCAGACGGCCTGATGCTTGATGCGCTATGGATTGTCTCAATAATAAAATATGCTCAATAAAATCCCAAAATCCAAACGTAAAAAAACCTACTTTTTTCAAAGTAGGTTTTCATATTTGGTGGGTCGTGAGCGATTCGAACGCTCGACCAACGGATTAAAAGTCCGCTGCTCTACCGACTGAGCTAACGACCCGATAAGCTGTGCATTATAGAGACGGGCCACACAGCTGTCAACACTTTTTTAAACTTTTTTTATTCGACGACGATTTTCGGGAAGCGGCTGCTGAAGTCTTTGCCTTTATCGGCAATGGCCAGCGCAATTTGGAATGCGGCTTCGGTGTAGATGTCGGCGATAGTTTGGTTGTTTTCAAACAAGGCCGAAGATGTGCCGCTGTCCATGGCTTCGCGTACAGGCAGGCTCAACGGAAGCTGGCCGAGCAATGGTACGTTCAAACGCTCTGCTAGGTTTTTACCGCCTTCTGCGCCAAAGATTGCTTCGGCATGGCCGCAGTTGGAGCAGATATGGACAGACATGTTTTCCAAAACGCCCAAAATCGGAATATTGACTTTGTTGAACATATCCACGGCTTTGCGTGCATCAATCAGGGCAATGTCTTGCGGCGTGGTCACGACAACGGAGCCGGTTACGGGGATTTTTTGCGACAGGGTCAATTGGATATCGCCGGTACCGGGCGGCAGGTCGATGAAGAGATAATCGACATTATCCCACTCGCTTTGGAACATAAGCTGTTGCAAGGCTTGGCTGACCATCGGGCCGCGCCAAACGACGGCTTGGTCGGTATCGACCAGGAAACCGATGGACATCACTTGAATGCCGCTTTCGGCTTCAACGGGAATGAGTTTTTTGTTTTGTTGATCGGGTTTGCGGTCTTGCACGCCGAGCATGGTGGGCTGGCTTGGGCCGTACAGGTCGGCATCGAGTACGCCGACGCGCGCGCCCATTCTGGCCATTGCGGTGGCAAGGTTGGCTGTGGTCGTTGATTTGCCGACGCCGCCTTTGCCCGATGCAACAGCGATGATGTTTTTCACGCCTTTGATGGTTGCTACGCCGGGTTGAACTTTATGCGTACCGATTTCGGTATCGATACTCAAGTGAATGTGGGTATCGCCGGTATGCGAAATGACGGCTTCTTGGAGGGCGTTAGCAATGTCTGCGGCAATATGGGCAACTGGGAACGCGAATTTCAGGCCGATATGCAGGCCGTCTGAATGCTCTTCCAGAAGCGAAACGGCTTTTTCGCTGCCCAAAGTGCGTATTGTGGTGGGAATCAACACGGCATCGAGTGCGGTTCGGATGGCTGGGATATTCATAATCTGCCT
Source organism: Neisseria sp. HMSC075C10 (assembly GCF_001815615.1). NCBI lineage: Bacteria > Pseudomonadati > Pseudomonadota > Betaproteobacteria > Neisseriales > Neisseriaceae > Neisseria > Neisseria sp. HMSC075C10. Next base: position 90,666 of record NZ_KV821248.1, on the reverse strand, counting down.
CTTGAATGTGGGAAATTGTTTATGTGCGCGATTTGTCGTGCGACAAATCTGCCAAATTATACCCTTGAACGCCATGTAAGGGGGATACGCCCGAAAAACTTCAGGCTGCCTGAAACATCGGGCAGCCTGAAAAAAGGGGCAAATGAAACGCGACCTTATTCGCTCAAGAGCGCAATGTCAGCAACTGCGTTCATTTGTTCTGCCAAGCGGTTCAGCAGGTTCAAACGGTTTTGCTTCACGGCGGCATCTTCGGCCATTACCATCACGCCGTCGAAGAAGGCATCGACCTGCGGTTTGACGGAAGCCAGTTCGGACAAAGCGATTTGGAAATTGCCTTCGGCAACGGCGGCGGAGATTTTCGGCTGCAAACCTTGCGCGGCGGCGTACAGGGCTTTTTCTTCGTCCTGTTGCAGCAGACTTTCGTTAACCGCGCCCAACTCGGCATCGGCTTTTTTCAGCAGGTTTTGCACGCGTTTGTTGGCTGCGGCCAATGCGGCGGCTTCAGGCAGCTGTTTGAACGCGGCAACGGCCTGCAGTTTGGCCACTACGTCGTCCAAACGGCGCGGCTGTTTCGCCAATACGGCGGCGACGATGTCTTGCGGATAATCGTTTTGCAATAACACGGCCAAACGCGCCTGCATGAAGTCGGCGGTTTCAGACGGCGTTTTCTCGTTGAGCAAACCTTGCGGGAAGCTGTTGAAGGCCGTCTGAATCAGTTCGTTTACGTCCAAACCGTACTGCATCAGCATACGCAAAATACCCAATGCGGAGCGGCGCAGGGCATATGGGTCTTTGTCGCCGGTCGGAATCAAGCCGATACCCCAAATGCCGACCAAGGTTTCCAGTTTGTCGGCCAGTGCAACGGCGGTTGCCACTTTGCCGTTCGGCAGGTTGTCGCCGGCAAAACGCGGTTGGTAGTGTTGCTCGATGGCTTCGGCGATTTCTTCGGTTTCTCCGTCCAAGCGGGCATAGTATTTGCCCATGGTGCCTTGCAGTTCGGGGAACTCGCCGACCATTTCGGTCACCAAGTCGGCTTTGGCCAAACGTGCGGCACGCTCGGCTGCGGCGGCATCCGCGCCCAACGCTTTGGCGATATGGGCGGCAATGCTTTGCAGACGTTCGATGCGCTCGGCCTGCGAACCAATTTTGTTGTGATACACCACGTTCGCCAGCTTGGGCAGGCGGCTTTCCAAAGTCGCTTTTTGGTCTTGCTTGTAGAAGAACTCGGCATCAGACAGGCGCGCGCGCAAAACGCGTTCGTTGCCTTGGATGATGTGTGACGGGTCTTCGGTTTGCAGGTTGGAGACCAGCAGGAAGCGATTCATTAGCTTGCCGTTTTGGTCGAGCAGCGGGAAGTATTTTTGGTTTTGCTGCATGGTCAGAATCAGGCATTCTTGCGGCACGGCGAGGAAGTGTTCTTCAAAACCGGCTTCCAATACCACAGGCCATTCGACCAATGCAGTCACTTCGTCCAACAATGCTTCATCGGCGGCAACAGTCGCGTTCAGACGGCCTGCCTGCTCGTTCAAGGCCGTCTGAATCGCGGCTTTGCGCTCGGCAAACGAAGCGACGACTTTGCCTTGTTCGCGTATTTGTGTGGCGTAGTTGTCGGCGTTTTCAATGGTGATTTCGCCGCTGGACAGAAAGCGGTGACCCAGTGTTTTGTTACCGCTTTGCAGACCCAAAACGCTGACGTTTACGATATCGCCGCCGTGCAGCACAATCAGCCCATGAACGGGGCGCACGAAAGTAAACGTGCTGCTGCCCCAACGCATTACTTTCGGAATCGGCAACTTCTTAACCGCTTGATTGATAATGTCTTCCAAGAGCTCGCCCAACGGTTTGCCGGTTTGGACGTATTCATAGGCGTACACATCCTGCTTGCCGTCGTGGACGATGGTCAAGTCTTCGATTTTCGCCCCAGCACCGCGCGCAAAACCTTCCAAAGCCTTAGTCGGCGCACCGTCTTTCATGGCATTCGCCACGGCCGGGCCTTTTTTCACGATTTTTTGATCGGCTTGAACGGCTTTCACGTTTTTGACTTGAACGGCCAAACGGCGCGGAGAAGCGTAGGCAGTGTATTCGGCTGCGCCGTCAATCAGTTGCGCTTTTTCCAAGCCTTCGGCAACAGAAGCGGCAAAATGGTTGCCCAGATTATTGAGGGCTTTGGGCGGGAGTTCTTCAGTGAGAAGTTCGATTAAAAGGGTTTGGGTTGTCATGTGCTTATCGTTAAATAGGAAATTGGTTTGGCGTCTGAATACAGCATCATGCGGTTTTCAGACGCAAGGTTAATTGAATTGACAGCGATTTTATCATTTTCAGACGGCCTGTGGCTGTCTTTCACAAACAATTTGCCCGATTTTCAAGCCACTTCGTCCGCAACGTCTTCAATTTGCGGCGCGGATATACGGCAAACCACTGGTTTCGTCGTATTCAGGAATGTCGCTCCCGGCAAACAGCGCACCGGCCAAACGCACGGCCGCGCCGGTCACGGCCGGGGAAATCATAAAGCCGTGGCGGAACAGGCCGTTGACTTCAATCAGGCGGCGTTCGCAGTTGAAGCGGATTTCGGGATTGTGGTGGTTTAGCGTTGGGCGCAGGCCGGTGGCCAGTTCCAAAAGGTTTGCCTCACCAAAGGCGGGATGCACGGCGTACAACGCGGATAAAAGTTCCAAACCGGAACGCACGCTGGCCGGCGCTTGGCTTTCGCTTTCGATTTGGGTCGCACCAATCACAAAAATATGGTTTTCCTTCGGCGCGATATACAAAGGATAGCGCGGATGCAGCAGGCGCACTGGGCGGGACAGCTCGACTTCGGGTGCGTAAACGCGCGCCACTTCGCCGCGTATGCCGCGCAATTGGCTTTCAGACGGCCTGTTCCACGCGCTCTTTGCACCATAACCGCGGCAGTCGATGACCCAATCGTATTGCGCCGCCAAATCTTCGACTTCGCGTTCGCACGACCAATGGCACGCGACATTCATTGATTCCAAAGCATCGGCAAGCGCATTCAATACTTGCCGTCCGTCCAGCTGCCCTTCCGTAGGCAGATACAGGCCGTCTGAAAACCGCCCTGCCAGTTGCGGCTCGTTTGCTGCGATTTCATCCGCGTTCCAACGTATGGTTTCATGTTCCGCCACGCCGCCGCGCTTCAAATGACGGGCAAACTCGGCAGAAAGCGGCTTGTCCTGCGTGTGCCAAACAATCAGGCTGCCGTTTTCCTGCATCATCACCGGCGTATTCAGACGGCAGACAATCGCGCGCCAAAGTGCAATGCTTTGTTTGCCCAAACGGATGACTTCGGGCGTTGCCTCCACCGCTTCGGCAGAAGGCGCCAACATGGCCGCGGCAACATAAGCGGCGGCTTGCGCGCCGTTGCGTTCGCCTTTCTCAAACAACTCGACCGAAATGCCCTGCTCTGCCAGTTGGAACGCCATCAGACGGCCCGACAGACCGCCACCGAGTACCGCAACCTTAGACATCAGTTTCTCCTTGTTTTTAATATATAAATAAGCAGCATATTTTAGAACTTGTTTTGCTATATCACAATATCGACACAAAATGAGAACAGTTTTTGCATATCATGCTCAAACTGAATCAGTAATACGCAAACAAAAAGCTTCCCTCTATACCCGACAGTTACCGCTTCAAGCTGCCAATCAGCTTTTATAAAAATATTTTCTTTACATAAAACCTACTATTTAGAGTGAGTTTATCGTGGCAGTAAATTGTGTTGCTGTACAGGGCTTTTGACGCTGAATACGCCCGCCTGTTTATCCGAACTTCACTTCTGCCCCGAATACTTCCTGCCACAGTTTTCGCACGTTGCCGTAGTGGGTCAGCAATTCGTCCGTTACTTCGGTTTTTTTGGCATCTCGCAGTTTGGTGTTGTGTTGCTGCTGGCGGTAGAAGCGGTAGGCGGTGCGGCTTTGTTCAGCGAGGGTTTTGTCGATGAGGCCGCAGTCGGCGGCGATGTTCAACAGGGCAATGTTGCCGTAGTTGTCGAGGAGTTGCGGATATTGGCGGGCATGGGCAAGTATCAGATATTGGACGATAAATTCGACGTCGACCACGCCGCCGCGCGCGTATTTGACGTTACTGTCGGCAGGCGGATGGGTGGGGAACATTTTTTCGCGCATTTCGATGATTTCGCCTGCTAAAACGGTTTGGTCGCGTTCGGCGGTCAGCATTTCGGTGCGTATGCGGTCGAAGGCCGTCTGAACATCAGGCGTACCGCAGATAAAACGGGCGCGGGTGAGGGACTGGTGTTCCCACGTCCAGGCGTTTTCGCGCTGGTATTTTTCGAAGGCGGCGATGCTGTGGGCGAGGAAGCCGGCGTCGCCGTTGGGGCGCAGGCGCAGGTCGGTTTCGTAGAGGCTGCCTGCGCCGGTGGCGGCGGAAAGCCAGTTGGTCAGGCGGCGGGCAAGGCGGCTGTACACGTCGCCTGCATCGGGATGCGGGTCGTCGTAAAGATAGACCAAGTCGAGGTCGGAGGAATAGCTGAGTTCTTTACCGCCCAGTTTGCCGTAGCCGATGATGGCAAATTGCGGCGTGTCGCGGTGTTTTTTGGGCATATCCGCCCACGCACACTGCACGGCGGCGGCGAGAATGATGTCAGCAAGGGCGGAGAGTTGGTCGGAGAGGGATTCTACTGTCCACAGTCCGGCGAGGTCTTGGACGGCGAGGCGGAAGACTTGGGCATGCTGGAAGCGGCGCAGGGTGTCCATTTGCGCTTCGGTGTCGCCGCCGCAGGCTTTGAGGTCGTCTGAAAGGGCGGCGGCGAGGGCTTGCCAGTCAAACGCGGTATCCAAAAGCTGGGCGCTGATGAGTTCGTCCAGCAAAATCGGATATTTGCTCAGATACGCCGCCACCCATGAGCTTTGGCTCATAATCTGCGCCAGCTGCGCCAGGGTTTGCGGATGTTCGTTAAGGAAGGCGAGATAGGCGGAGCGGCGACTGATGTTTTCGAGGAAGTCAAACAGCCGCATTAATGTATCGGTCGGATTGGGTTGCTCGGCCGCCGCCTGTACAAACAGCGGCACAATGGCGTCGAAACGCGGCTGGGCGTGTGCGGAGAGGTGGCGGTATTTATGGCCGTGCCGGATTTGGTCGAGCCTTGCGGCGACAGTTTCGGCATCAAACCCGTGTTCTTTCAGACGGCCTAGCCGCTCTTCTTCGTCGGGTTTTTCCTGCCACGCCCATTGCCATTCGCTGTTGCTTTGCGTTTGTTCTTCGGGTTCACTCAAGATTTCGTTGAACAACTGATTGACTTTGTTCCGATGAACATTGAGGCCGTCTGAAAAAGCGGCGTAGCTGTCGAAACCCATACTTTCGGCGAGCAGTTGCTGCTGTTCGGGCGAGGCAGGCAGGGTTTGGGTTTGCTGGTCGTCCCAGTATTGCAGGCGGTGTTCGACGTCGCGCAGAAAGCGGTAGGCGGCGAGCAGGGTTTCGACGTTTTCAGACGGCATGATGCCCAGCTCGGCAAGTTTCTTCAGCGTTTCCTGCGTGCCTTTCAGTTGCAGCGCGCGCATTTGGCCGCCGCGTATCATCTGGAAAATCTGGGCGATAAATTCGACTTCGCGAATGCCGCCCGCGCCGAGTTTGATATTGTCCGCCATGCCTTTTTTGCTGACTTCGCTGCGGATTTGGCGGTGCAAGTTGCGCATCGCTTCATACGCGCTGTAATCCAGATATTTGCGGAACACGAAGGGGCGCACCAGCGCTTTGATGTCGTTCGGATACGGCGTAACCACGCGGCCTTTGCACCATGCGTAGCGTTCCCATTCGCGCCCCTGCGTAATCAGGTATTGCTCCAGCGCGGTTTCGCTCAATACCAGCGCGCCCGAATCGCCGTCCGGCCTCAGCCGCATATCGACGCGGAACACCTGCCCGTCGGCGGTGATGTCGTTCAACAGCGCAATCAGTTTCTGCCCGACTTTGGTGAAAAACTCCTGATTGCCCCGTTCGCGCCTGCCGTCGGTATCGCCCGATTCGGGATAGACGAAAATCAAATCGATGTCGGAAGACACGTTCAACTCATAGCCGCCCGCCTTGCCCATCGCCACCACGCTCAAATGCTGCGGCGATTTGGTATAACGCCCGATCGGCGTGCCGTACATATCCTGATAATAGGCGTAGGCAAAGTCCAGCGCGGTATTAACGGCAAAATCGGCAAACAGCGTAATCGTGCGGGTTACTTCGTTCAAATCGCTGATGCGATTTATATCGCGCACGATAATCTGCGACACGACATAACGGCGCAACTCGCGCAACTGCCGCGCCAATTCTTCCTCGTTTTCTTCCGCGCGGATTTTGTCCCAGTCGGCAAAGGCTTGGAAATCCGCTTCGGTCAACACCTTGTCCAGCATGGGCAGGAAAATTTCGGGCTTGAGTTTGCCGGAATCAAGGTTGCGAGCGAGAAACAGGGAATAACGGCGGGCGGCGTCGAGGCGGTTCATAATCTTTGCCTGAATAAACAGAAAAGACCATCATAGCAAGGTTTCAGGCCGTCTGAAAGCCACGCTTTCCCCTATCCGTGCAATCGGCTAAAATACCAACTTTGCAACCCATCATAAGGAAACCGCCATGACTCGTATGGTTCACTGCGTCAAACTCGGCAAAGAAGCCGAAGGCATGAAATTTCCGCCGCTGCCCAACGAGCTGGGCAAACGCATCTTCGAAAACGTTTCCCAAGAAGCATGGATGGCATGGACCCGCCACCAAACCATGCTCATCAACGAAAACCGCTTAAGCCTTGCCGATCCGCGCGCACGCGAATACCTCGCCCAGCAGATGGAACAATACTTCTTCGGCGAAGGCGCAGATGCCGTACAAGGCTACGTTCCGCAAGAGCCTAAATAAGCATTAAACGCCAAGGCCGTCTGAAACCCGATTTTCAGACGGCCTTTAAAATTCCCGATTGCCCCGCATATTAGACAAATAGAACAGATAAATCATACAAACCCATGATTTTCTGTTAAAATCCAAATTTCATTCATTTCAATCCACACTGGAGCAAACGCCATGCAAAACGACGTTTACGACTATACCTCGCAAGGCTCGGTTGCCAAAAATACCGTCCTGCAAAAAACCTACCGCCTGCTCGGCCTGTCTTTCATTCCTGCCATTGCCGGCGCGTTCTTTTCCGCCAAAACAGGCTTTAACATTTTCGCCATGTTCGGCTCATACTGGGTTGCCCTGGCCGCCTTCTTCGGCTTCTTCTACGGCATGACCTTCCTGATCGAGAAAAACCGTTACAGCAACGTCGGCGTCGCCCTGTTGATGATCTTCACTTTCGGCATGGGCCTTGCCATCAGCCCTATGCTGCAATACGCCCTGGCGATTAACAACGGCGCGCAAATCGTCGGCACGGCCGCCGCCATGACCGCCGGCGTATTCTTCACCATGTCCGCCATGGCACGCCGCACCACAATGAACATGAACAAACTCGGCAGCTTCCTCGGTGCCGGTGCCATCGTGCTCATGATTGCCGTTGTGGCCAACATCTTCCTCAACATCCCTGCCCTGAGCCTGACCATCGCGGCCGGCTTCGTTGTCTTCAGTTCCCTGATGATTATGTGGCAGGTGCGTACCGTCATCGACGGCGGCGAAGACAGCCACATCAGCGCGGCGCTGACCATCTTCATCTCCATCTACAATATTTTCAGCAGCCTCTTGAGAATCCTCATCTCTCTCAGCGGTGACGACTAATCAAGCCGCAAAGGCCGTCTGAAACTTCAGACGGCCTTTTTTGATTTTTGACATCACCGGCAAACTCCCCTATCCTGAACGCCACACAAACCCCATTCCCAACCCAAAATGACCACGACCACTCCGCGCCGTGCCGTGTACGCAGGCAGCTTCGACCCACCCACCCTCGGCCACCTGTGGATGATACAGGAAGCCCAATCCCTCTTTGACGAACTCATCGTCGCCATCGGCACCAATCCCGAAAAGCGCAGCACCTACACCATAGAAGAACGCCGCGCCATGCTCGACGCCATTACCCACTCCTTCCCCAACGTCCGCATCAGCGTGTTTGAAAACCGCTTTTTGGTCGATTACGCCCGCGAAGCCAAAGCCAATTTCATCGTCCGCGGCATCCGTTCCGCCGCCGACTACGAATACGAACGCTCGATGCGCTACATCAACAGCGACATCGCCCCCGAAATCTCCACCGTCTTCCTGATGCCGCCGCGCGAAATCGCCGAAGTGTCCTCCACCATGGTCAAAGGCTTGGTCGGTCCCCAAGGCTGGCGCGACATGATAGGCCGCTACCTCCCCGACCCCGTCTATCAAAAAATCCTGCAAGACCACGAAACAAACACATAAAACAAAGGCCGTCCGAACATTTCAGACGGCCTTCCAAATTTCATTGATTATTGACGGGCAGACATCACCGCCTGCAGGTTTTGTTTTAACGTTTCCATGTCCAACCAACCGGCGGCAATAAACAGCATCAAAATCACCGTACCCACGCACAACATGCCGATACCATACAACACATAACCCACCAAAACACGGCCTACCGTTGCATTTCCCATCCACATCAAACCGCGTACCTGCACCACAAAAACCCAAGCCCGCCACAGCAGCGCAAACGCAGCCAACGCCGGCACATACAACACCAGCAACAGCGGCAGCAGCAAAGCCTCAGACACCAAAATAAAGCCCCACAAAGGCAGCTGGGGCGCACCGTAATAATGCAGCACCTTGCGCATCGAGCGGCTCAACACCAACCATTTCACCATCACCAAAATCACCGACAGGCACACTGCCGCCGCGCCACTGCCAAACAAAGGCGACATGCTGGCCGCGTTTACCATGCCCAACAGCAGCAACACCGCCGCCATCACCAAAGGCGAATACAAATACGTCTCCGGCGAACGATAGCGCAAACGCAAAACATCCCACATATCACGAACAAACACATACAGCATGGCATAAATCCAAAGCAAAAAAGCCGATTGTATCTTAGGCCGTCTGAAAATCAAACCGGCAAACCCCAAAACCGCCAATTAAAACGAAAAATAATTCAATACAAAACAAAATCTTAATTTACCGCCTCAAAAATAAAGCCTACAAACGCTTGCACAAGGCAACGAAATTTGGTTTAATTCACATCTCGCAACGAAACACGCGAAGGCCAGATAGCTCAGTTGGTAGAGCAACGGATTGAAAATCCGTGTGTCGGCGGTTCGATTCCGCCTCTGGCCACCACCAACCGCCTTGAAGCGGTTATTTTTTTATCTATACGATTTGCACGCCATACTTAGCGCAAATCCCATTCCAGACCATGCGTCCCGATTTCTACACAAGGCCGTCTGAAAAATTTCAGACGG
>NZ_KV821248.1:34475-81225 GCF_001815615.1 Neisseria sp. HMSC075C10 | reverse complement strand
ACAAGGCCGTCTGAAAAATTTCAGACGGCCGTTGTTCATGTTGGCATGGCATAAAAATCCGCTTCACCGCCCCATTCCGACAGAATACGGCGCTTCCATCCAAATCGGCTGAAACCTTCGCGAACATACTGAATATGAATAAAGTTCAAGGCCGGTCGGTTTACTATATAATACCGTCCAAACCAACCATAACTTACTCATTGCAGGGAAGATAATGAAAAAAGTGCTGATTGTGCATTACTCGCAAACGGGGCAGCTCTCCAGCCTGGCGCGAAATTTTGCCGCGCCGTTGCAAACAGCCGGCATACAGGTTGATTGCGTCAATATCGTCCCGGCGCAGGCATTTCCGTTTCCGTGGCCGTTTTGGCGTTTTTTCGATACCTTTCCAGAAACCGTCCATTTAAGGCCCGCCCCGATTCTGCCGCCGCAAATCCCATCCGAAGATTACGATGTGGTGGTCATTGCCTACACTGTTTGGTTCCTCTCCCCTTCGCAACCGATGACCGCCTTTTTGCAACGCGAAGAAACGCACCGCCTGCTGGACGGCAAACCGGTCATCACGCTTATCGGCTGCCGCAATATGTGGCTGGGCGCGCAGGAAAAAATGAAATCTTTGCTGAAACAAAACGGCGCCAAACTCATTGGCAACATCGTAAAAATCGATGCCTGCAACAGCGCGTCCAGTTTCATTACCACGCCCGCATGGATGCTGACCGGTGACAAACGCTATTTCCGCTCCCTGCCCTCCGCCGGCATTACTGAAGAAGAATTGGCGGATGCGGCGCGGTTTGGTACGAAATTGCGCGATGCGCTGTTAAACCAACAGCCTTTGGACGAAACCCTGTTTCAAAACATGGGCGCGGTGACAGTGAATGAAAAACTGATTTTCAGCGAACGTACCGCCGGCCGCAGCTTCTTCATCTGGGGCAAGCTTTTGATGGCGGCAGGCCGTATTTCTCCGCTCTTGCGCCGTGCCTTGTTGTGCTTCTACATCGTCTTTTTATTGGCGATGATTTTGGTGGTTTTACCCATCAGTGTAATTTTGAAAAAACTGCTGCATCCGCTGCTCAAAGGCCGTCTGAAAAAGCTGGCGGATTATTATGGACAACCGTCAGGCAGATAATACGTTTCAGACGGCCTCAAACCAGGAATCCATCATGCCCGAAGTAATCCACTACCCCGAACGCCGTCGCTTTCAAATCGATATTGACGGTTTGGAAGCAGGCTATATCAGCTATACCGAACACAACGGCGGCTGGGACGTAAACCATACCGAGGTCTCGCCCAACTTCCGTCATCGCGGCATTGCCAAACTGCTGGTGGACGCGCTGATGGAATATGCCGAAACACATCACATCCCATTGACTGCAAGCTGCGACTACGCGGCGCGGTTTATCGGTTGATTATTTTGACAAACACATCATGACATCGAATAACACACTCAAAGACGTTTATCTCAACCGCGTTTCTGCCTTTTTGCCCAACGCCCCCGTCGGCAATGACGAAATGGAAGCCGTCCTCGGCATGGCAGGCGATGTGCCTTCACGCGTGCGCCGCATGATTTTGCGTTCCAACGGCATTTTGTCGCGCCATTACGCCATCGACCCCGAAAGCCGCCGCACGACGCACACCAATGCCGAATTGGCCGCCGAAGCGGTCAACGGCCTGTTTGCCCAAGGCGTTCCTGCAGAAGCCGTCGGCAGCCTGGCCTGCGCCACTTCCTATCCCGACCAAACCATGCCAGGACACGGCGTGATGGTGCATGGCTTGCTGGATATGCCGCCTTGCGAAGTGTTCAGCATGGCAGGCGTATGCGCGGCAGGTATGGCGGCGATGAAACACGCCTACAACGCCGTACGCACCGGCGAACACGCACATGCGGTTTCCGTTGCCTCCGAAAACGCCTCGGCGGTCATGCGCGGCGAAGTGTTCCAAAGTGAAACCGACCATAAAAAACTGGAAAACGCGTCCCCCGAAATCGGTTTTGAAAAAGACTTTTTACGCTGGATGCTGTCTGACGGCGCAGGCGCGGTGTATCTGTCCGACCATCCCAATTCAGACGGCCTCAGCCTGAAAATCCATTGGATAGACCTGCTTTCCTACGCCAACGAAATGCTGCCCTGCATGTATGCCGGCGCAGAATTCCGCGACGGCGTATTTGAAGGCTGGAAACACGCCGATGCCGATTACGGCCGCCGCCACAGCCTGATGGCGGTCAAACAGGACGTCAAACTGCTGAACGAAAACATCGTCCGCTACACGGTGGAAAAACCCCTCTCTCAAATCGCCGCCAAACACGGCATCCGCGCCGAAGAAATCGATTGGTTCCTGCCCCACTACTCTTCCGGCTTTTTCCGCGACCGCCTTTCAGACGGCCTGAAAAACATCGGCTTCGACATTCCGCAGGAAAAATGGTTTACCAATCTGCACAGCAAGGGCAACACGGGTTCGGCCTCGATTTACATCATCCTTGAAGAATTTATGCGCACTTTCCCCATCGAACACGGCCAAAAAATCCTGTGTTACGTTCCGGAAAGCGGACGCTTTTCAACATGTTTCATGCTTTTGGAAGCAGTAAAGGCCGTCTGAATGAAGATTGACGACATCCCTCAAGACAACAGCGCCAGCTACCACGGCCACCGCAAAGTCATCTACGGCACCCGCGACGGCCACTACGAAGCGGCCACCAGCAACGGTTGGCAGGACGAAGCCTACGCCACCGAAATGGCAGTGTGCGAACTCGATGCCCAAACACAGGCTGCACGCGAAGCCGTCGAAAAAGGCGAATATTCGCCACTGTACTACCATATGTTCCGTTGCCGTTATGATGAAACCGGCTTGGCCATGGCGGCAGGCGTATGGAAATGGCAGCTTCGTCGGCATTTCCGCCCCGAAGTGTTTGCCAAACTACCGGCCAAAACCCTGCAAAAATACGCCGATGCCTGCCAAATCAGCATAGACGGCCTCAAACAAACCGATATTTAAAGCCCCTCATGATTACCTTGCATTCTCTCGATCAATCCCGCGCCCTGCGCATTGTTTGGCTGCTTGAAATCCTCGGTACGCCCCACCGCCTGCAAACCTACCATCGTCATCCCGACACTTTGCTCGCCCCTGACGAACTCAAAGCCATCCATCCCTTGGGCAAATCGCCTTTATTGGATGATGACGGCTTTATCTTGGCGGAAAGCGGCGCGATTACCGACTATCTGATTCAAACCTACGGCAACGGCCGCCTGATGCCCGAACGCGGCAGCCGCGAATACTGGCAATATCAACGCTGGCTGCATTATGCCGAAGGTTCGCTGATGCCGTTATTGCTGCTCGGACTGGTGTTCCGCCGGATTGAAAGTGCGCCCATGCCGTTTTTCGTCAAACCGATTGCCCGCAAAATCAGCGGCAGTGTCAAAAGCAGCTTTATCCATCCGCAAGCCGCGCTGCATCTTGCCCACATCGACAGCGAGTTGGAAAACCGCGAATGGTTGGTCGGCAACAGCCTCAGCGGTGCCGACATCATGATGAGCTATCCGCTGCAAGCCGCGGCAGACCGCTTCGATTTTGCCGACTACCCCAATATCCGCGCTTATTTGCAACGCATCGAAGCGCATGAAGCCTACCGCCGCGCCGTTGAAAAAGCAGGTTCGCCTTTATTGAAACTCGACCAATAAAACAAGACCGTCTGAAACATTTTCAGACGGCCTGAAACCTTGGTTCACTTATCGAATAGCTTTGCAGCAAACGGCGTTTTTACCAACGCGTCGCCTGAATGCTTTGTTCCCCCTCGCCGTTCCACTATAATGGCAATCCATATCCTTCTAAAAAATAACACCATGCCAACCGACAACCGCCCGACTCTTGCCATCGACACCAGCACATCCTTTCTGTCCATCGCATTGGAACATCAAGGCGAAATCCGCCTGTTTCACGAAAACGTCGGCACCAAGCAATCCGAACAAATCCTGCCGCAAATCGAACGCCTCTTTAAAGAAGCGGGCATCACGGCCGCCGATTTGGGCTGCATCGTTTATGCACAAGGCCCCGGTGCATTTACCGGCCTGCGTATCGGCGCGGCGGTTGCACAAGGTTTGGCCACGCCGTTTGACACGCCCATGATCGGCATTCCCTGCCTCGATGCCGCCGCTTCGCTGCTGCCGCCATCAAGCTGCGTACTGGCGGCCACCGATGCGCGTATGGGCGAAGTGTTCTACGCATGGTTTGATACACAAAACCACGTCCGCTTGAGCGATTACACGGTTGGCAAAGCCGCCGCCATTACCGCGCCCGAGGGCAAAATGCCTACCGGCGGCATCGGCAATGCCTTTGCCCTCGCCGACAAACCGCCTTTTGACGGTCAGGCCGATATGCCGACCGCTGCCGACTATCTTAAACTTGCCCGCAGCGGCCGCTATGTTGCCACCGATGCGGCACACGCCGAGCTGCTCTACGTCCGCAACAAAATTGCCCTGACCGCGCAAGAGCAAGCCCAACAAAAGGCCAAACCGTGAACCTGCGCCCAGCCGTACTTGCCGACTGTCCCACCCTTGCCGCCATCGACGCACAAGGCAATCCTTCGTCGTGGACGGCGCAGCAGTTTGAATCGGCGGTTCAACACCATCCCGACAGCGTTTGGCTCAGTCAGACCGACCACCAAATTACCGGCTTTATCGTGTGGCAAACCGTGTTTGACGAATCCGAGCTGCACCTGATTGCCGTCGCGCCCGAATACCGCCGCCAAGGCATTGCGTCCGCCCTGCTGCAACACTGGCAAAACGCAGTACAACAGCAAGGCGCAACCCGATTGCTGCTCGAAGTCCGCGCAAGCAATGAAACCGCGCAACAGCTCTACCGCAAACACGGCTTCCAGACCTGCGGCCGCCGCAAAAACTACTACGCCCTGCCTAACGGTGGCAGCGAAGATGCCGTATTGATGGAGAAATCATGTTAAGCAGCCGCTACCTGCACCTGCACGAAGCCTTAGGCCTGGGCCCGATGTGGCTGAACCGAAACGCCAAAATCATCCATGCCGCGCCTCAAGCCGCAGCCGCGCCCGTCCGCCCCAAAACCATTGCCGCCGATACCGCGCAAGCCGTGCGCACTTTATCCGCAGGCGCCCATCAGGCACGCACTGCCGCCATCGCCACTGCGCAAACGGCCAAACCGGCTGTCCGCGTTCCCGAAGCGGCACCCAAAGCCATGGCCGAAACACCGGCAAAAACAGAAAAAGCCGCGCATTCAGACAATCTGCCCCGTCTTGACGTAACCATCAGGCCGTCTGAAATCATGGTGGTCAGCATTTGCCCGTCCACCGAAGACAGCCTGCACGGCACGCTCTTTAGCGGCGACGTCGGCACGCTTCTCGACAACATTCTCGCTGCCATCGGCCTCAAGCCCGAGCAGGCGCACAAAACCGCATGGGTCAAAACCGCGCCCGTGTTCACCGCCCTCCCCGATGCCGAACACATCCGCGCCGAGCTTGCCGAAATGCAAAACGAGCTGACCGCTTCGCAAGCGCGCGCAGTCTTGTTTCTCGGCAAAATCTTCGACAGCCCCGACATGATCGGGTTGATGAACGAATTGTGCGGGAAGCGGCCGCATTTCGTCATTCCCCACCCCGCCCGCCTGCTGATGCAGCCGCAACTCAAAGCGCAGGCATGGCAAATCTTAAAGCCATTGAAACAGCTTTTGGCCAAGGCCGTCTGAACATTCTGTTCAACCTGAAATCAGGTTTTCCACCAATAAAAAAGGGCGTGTCCGACACGCCCTAATGTTTATCAATATTCCGCCGAATGCCAGAAAGGCTGGCCCACCGTCGGCGTACTGGCGCGCGCTTTCTCACGCGCCTCCACAGGTTCCGCCTCATAAGCCAGACGACCCGACTCGACCGCAAGCGCAAAAGCGCGTGCCATATTGACCGGATCGCCGCTGCGGGAAACGGCGGTATTCAGCAGCACACCGTCAAAACCCCATTCCATCACTTGCGCCGCCTGCGAAGGCAAACCCAAGCCCGCGTCGATAATCAACGGCGTATCGGGCAGACGTTCGCGCAGGACTTTCAGCGCATAGGCGTGAACCGCGCCCAAACCCGTGCCAATCGGCGCCGCCCACGGCATCAACGCCTGACAGCCTGCATCAAGCAATCTGCGGCAGGCAATCAAATCTTCGGTGCAATAAGGCAGCACTTTGAAGCCGTCTTTAATCAGGATTTCCGCCGCTTCAACCAGTTGGAACACATCCGGCTGCAACGTGTCATCATCGCCGATAAGTTCGAGCTTGATCCAATCGGTATCAAACACTTCGCGCGCCATTTGCGCAGTAGTCACGGCTTCCTGCACGCTTTGACAGCCTGCGGTATTGGGCAACACAGGCACGCCCATTTCTTCCAACAACGACCAAAAACCCTGCCCGTGCGCTTCGCCACCGCTGCCGGCACGGCGCAACGAAACGGTAATCATCGCTGGTTGCGCGATTTGGACAGACTGCTTGAGGATTTCCGGCGTCGGATAAGCAGCCGTACCGAGCAGCAGCCGTGAAGGGAAAGTTTCTCCATATAGGGTAAACATGATGGATTCCTTTGTATTGTTTTTTAGATTTTAAGCATAAGGCAATCGGGCAACCCTGCCCGATATTCAAACAGGCAAAAGTCGGGCACAAATGCCCAACCTGTTGATTGCAAACCGCTTATCCGCCGACTACGGGGCGCACGATGTCCACTTTATCGTTTTCATTCAAAACCGTTTCCGCATACGCGCCTTTGGCGACAAAATGGGTATTGACGGCAACAGCAAACGGCTTTTGCGGCACGGTTTGGGTAATAAGGTCGGCAACGGTTGTGCCGTTTAATGTGATGGTTTCATTGTTCAATATAATCTTCATGATGTTTGCTCCTCTTGTCAGACTTCTTATTTTCAAACGACCTTATTGATTCCACAAAGCCTGAAACGCTTTAACCACGGCTTCGGGATTTTCCACTTCGGTAACGGCGCGGACGACGGCGAGTGAGGAAACGCCGGTGGCGAGTACGGCTTGGGCGTTGTTCAAATCGATGCCGCCGATGGCGACGACGGGCGTGCCGCCTGCCTGTTTCACATACTCGCGCAGTTTGTCCAAGCCTTGCGGGGCGGTGGGCATTTGTTTGGTTGTGGTCGGGAAAATCGCGCCGCTGGCGACGTAGCTGGGATGTACGGACAGGGCGCGGTCGAGTTCGGCGACGGAGTGCGTACTCAAACCCAAGCGCAAACCAGCGGTGGCGATAGCGGCGAGGTCGGCTGTGTCCATGTCTTCCTGCCCAAGATGTACGCCGTATGCACCTGCAGCAATCGCTTCGCGCCAGTGGTCGTTGATGAAAAGCTGGGTTGCGCTGTTTTGGCAGGCTGCGACGCAACGTTCGATTTCGCGTTTCAACTCGTCGCCATGCAAGGTTTTACAACGCAGTTGCACCGTGTCGGCACCTGCTTTGACCATGCGCTCCACCCAATCGGCGGTGGGAACGACGACGTAGAATTTGAGCGGGGATTTTAGGGGCGGGAAGGTCATGGGGTGTCCTTTTTCATTTCTTACGGAGCAATAAAGGTTGTCTAAAAACATCGAGTATTCGCATTCATGCCGTAGAGCAGAAGAGGGGCGATACTTGATGGGAAGCTTTCGCTTTTATAACCAACGGCGGACGCGCCGACAGTAAGACTCGTACTCTGCGCCGAATTTCTGCGCCAAAACGCGTTCTTCGGGCATGATTTGAAACCACGTCATATAGGCAACAAATGCAGCCAAAAACAACCACGGCAGCGGGTGCGCCAAATAGCCCGCCCATGCGACCAGCCAGCAGCCCAGACCCGCATACATCGGGTTGCGGCTGAAACGGTACACGCCGTCTGAAACGAAGTGTTCGGTTTGTTCGGGGTTGAGCGGGCTGACGGTCGTGCGCACACGGCGAAACGCCCACACACCTAATACGCTCAACAGAGTCCCAAACACCATCAAAACAACCGACAGCAATATAGGAAAGCGCGGCAGTATGCCGGCCAACGCCGACACTTGGACAGAGACGTACATCAACAACGCACAAATAAAACATATCGCCGGCGGCGGAATTTTGGTTTCTAAATTCATATTGTTACCTTTATAAAACTGATAGCGCGGCGTTTTCAGACGAACTAAAGCTTATTTTACCTCAAGCTTATTTTCCAATATACGCCAAACCGCTTTCTTCATCACGTTCGGGCGCGTCTTTTCCGTCAAACAGTGCCACTGCCAATCTGACGGCGGCGGCGGTTACGGCGAGAGAAATCATGAAACCGTGGCGGAAACAGCCGAAAATCTGTGTTTAGGTTTCGGCTGTTGGGGGGAATGGCTTTTTTGCAAAGGTCTCGGCCTTTTAAACGGTTTGAAAAAGGACGTGTCGAACACGTCCTTTTTTCCTATTACAACAGGAATATGGTTGCCAATCCCAAGAAAATCAGGAAGCCGCCGGAGTCGGTTACCGCGGTAATCAGCACCGAGCTGCCCAATGCCGGGTCGCGTCCGGCTTTGTCCATCATAACGGGGATGAGGACACCGACGGTCGCGGCAAGCAAAAGGTTCAAAGTCATTGCGGCCACCATGACCAAACCGATACCGATGTTGCCGTAGAGCAGCCATGAAATCACACCCATTACCGTGCCCCAAATAATGCCGTTGACGAGGGCGACACCGACTTCTTTTTTCAGCAGGCGGCCTGCCTGTGTGCTGGTCATTTGTCCCATCGCCATGGCGCGGACGATCATGGTGATGGTTTGGTTGCCGGAGTTGCCGCCGATACCGGCGACGATGGGCATCAGTGCGGCCAGTGCGACGATTTTTTCGATACTGCCTTCAAATGCGCCAATCACGCGGCTGGCGATGAAGGCGGTACACAGGTTGATGGCAAGCCACATCCAGCGGTTTTTCACCGAGTCCCAAATCGGGGCGAACAAGTCCTCTTCTTCTTGCAAACCGGCCATGTTCAACATGTCGGCTTCGGATTCTTCACGGATCACGTCCACCATTTCGTCAATGGTGATCCTGCCGATCAGCTTTTTGTTTTCATCGACAACCGGCGCGGTCACCAAGTCATAACGTTCAAACGCCTGCGCCGCTTCTTCCACGTCGTCTTCGGGACGGAAGCGCACGACATCGGTGGCCATCACGTCTGCCACCATGTCTTCGGGATCGGCGACCAAGAGTTTGCGGATGGGCAGTACGCCTTGCAACACGTCGTTTTCATCGACCACGAAAATCTTGTCGGTATGGTCGGGCAGGCTGTCGAAACGGCGCAAGTAGCGTAACACGACCTCACACGTCACATCGGCGCGGATGCTGACCAATTCAAAGTCCATAATCGCACCGACTTGGTTGTCTTCGTAAGACATCGCCGCTTTGACCTGCTCGCGCTCTTCTTCATCACGCGTTTGCAGCGCTTCGTACACCACTTGGTGCGGCAAGTCGTCTGCCAGTTCTGCCAATTCGTCTGCGTCCAAATCATCGACAGCGGCCAACAGCTCGTCTTTGTCCATGGACTCGATCAGCATTTCGCGTACGGAGTCGGATACTTCCAGCAAGACTTCGCCGTCGTCTTCAGGGGCGACCAAAAGCCAAACGATGTTACGCTCGCGCGGCGGCAGGGATTCCAAGACGGCGGCCACGTCGGCAGGGTGCAACTCGGCCAAGAGGACGGTCAGCTCGGTAAACTTATCGCGCAGGCTTTCGTCTTCAATCGGCATGCCTGCTTCAATTTGTTCAAAGGACGGCTCGAGGATTTCGCATAAGGCGTGGATGCGGTCGATATCGTCAGAAATGCGGTCTTCTACCACATCATTGTCGGGGATATTGTCGAGATTCGGAGGGGTTTGTTCGATGCTCATAAATGCTCCGCCCGCCGGACGCGGGAAGGCATTTCGGCGGGATGATTATTGTTGTTGTGTATCAGATGGGAAGTTCAAAGGCGAACTGGGAAGGTCCATAATTCGAGCCTGCTGAGAGGCGCAGAGTTGTAAACGGTGCATATTCTACTCTTTTTTAGGCCGTTTTACCATTTTTAACGGGAAAGGCCGTCTGAAATTTAAGTTTCAGACGGCCTTTTCATTTGCTCAAACCTTATTCTTTAGGCAGGCGCAGGACGGAGACGATGAATCCGCCCCAAATGACGATCAATGCGACAAGCATCATAATAATGGCTGAAGTACTCATTATTCGTCTCCTTCACGTTCGTGTTCATGTTCGTCTTTGACGTTGAAGTTCTGACCATGTTTCCACGGCAAGAAAGATAGCAGGACAGACAATACCAAGAGAGTGCCTACCATGCCCCAACCGAAGATATTGAGGAAGCTGTCAGGATAGCCGCTGTAATTCTCTTTTAAGAGGCTGGCAGTATCTTGATACAGCATATAGCCGAGCATAGCGACGGTAACTACCACGCTGGCTGTCCACACTTTACCGACACGGATAGAAGACAGCGCATTCAAATGGTTGCGCAGTTCCGGCAGCTTGTGCAACAGGACAATCGCCAGAACGTAAACAAAACCAGAAGCCACAATGCCGTAAGTATTGATGAATTTGTCCAACACATCCAACACAGGCAGGCCGGTAGTCGTACCGAACAGCAAGGTAGAAATAATTGCCATTGGCACGCCTGCAATCAGCGTTGCGCTGACACGGCCAATGTTCATTTTGTCTTGAATCGCAGCCACAATCACTTCAACGATGGAAATCATCGAAGTGACACCGGCAAACACCAGAGAGCCGAAGAACAACACGCCGATCAACGCACCCATAGGGGCTTGGTTAATGATGGTCGGGAACGCGATAAACGCCAAGCCGATACCGTTGGATGCCACTTCGCTGACTTCTTTGCCTGCGGTTTGAGCCATAAAGCCCAATGCAGCAAATACGCCGATACCGGCGAGCAACTCGAAGCTGCTGTTGGCAAAGCCGACAACCAAGCCTGTGCCGCCCAAGTCGGTTTTTTTCTTCAGGTAAGAAGAATAAGTAATCATGATGCCGAAGCAGATGGAGAGCGAGAAGAAAATCTGGCCATATGCGGCTACCCAGACTTTCGGATCCGCCAAACGGCTCCAGTCAGGCGTAAACAAAGCGTTCAAACCTTTTGCCGCACCCGGCAGAGTCAGCGCAATGCCCACCATGATGACGAACATCACCACCAACAAAGGCATGAAGAATGTAGATGAACCGGCCACGCCTTTTTGTACGCCCAAAGCCATAATTGCCAGCGTAAACACCCAGACGGCAATCAGCGGGCCGGCAACTTTGCCGACAAAATCCAAGCCCAAGTCTTTGGCATCGGCCATTTGCAGGAAGTCTTTGAAGAAGAATGCCTGCGGATCCGCACCCCATGCCGAAGTCAAAGAATAATAGGCATAGCTTGCCGCCCAGCCGACAATCACGGCGTAGTAGATACAGATGATGACGTTGGTCAGGAAGTTCCACCAACCCATCGGCTCAAACAAACGGCCGAGGCGGCGGAAAGCCAAAGGTGGCGAGCCGCGGTAACGGTGGCCGATGGCGTAGTCGAGCAGCAACAGCGGAATACCTGCCGTCAACAGCGCAACCAAGTAAGGGAGGACGAAAGCACCGCCGCCGTTGTCGAAAGCGATGTAAGGGAATCGCCAAATGTTGCCTAAGCCCACGGCCGAGCCGATGGCAGCAAACATAAAGGCGCGGCGACTGCTAAACGTCGCGCGTTCGCTGGATTGAGAATTTGACACGATGAACCTCTTAAAAGTCGAGTGCCGCCAAGGCCGTTCAGCCTTGCGCGTATATATTTAGGAATCAGGCCGGGCAAGCCGGTCGGTTAAAGTAGATATTCGGACAAGGATAATATCCGGTATAGAGGATGCACCGCTTATGGCCATGCAAACATAATCTGACCTTATCGTAAAAAAATTTAACACTGTTGACAAGTCATAATTAAATTAAAATCACAAGCAAAATCTTCATACACTACGACTAAAACCTTCATACACTTATTTATATAACCCCCAAACACAGCTCAATCCACCGTTTTTCCCTCCCTTGTTCCGACAATTTTCCCCTTTGCTAAAAACTGCCCTCCCCTTATCCGGCAAGGAAAATCGGGAATTCAAGGCGTTTAAATTCCACGTCATCAAAAAAATGTTCAGACGGCCTTTTACTTTTACTCGATTAAACCCAGGCCGTCTGAAAATTACACTGTTGTATGTTGTAATCAAAAGCCACACTCACATTCTGTTTAATATAAACAAAAACAATCCGCCTTTTCTCGTTTCATTCATTACCATGATTTAAAACGAGCATAAAACACTAAAAATAGAATTAATGAAAAATAAAATTTCAAAAAATATAAAATAATATTAAATTTAAACCTTTATTTCTACTCTAATCATCTACAATTAAAAATAATCGAACCTAAAATTTTCAATAAAACATTAATTACACAGCACTACATTTTTGCTATAATTGCCACCATTCACTCCATAACCCAAACCCAAAAGAAGAGGAAAAGCCATGGGTATCAAAGTTGCCATCAACGGTTACGGCCGCATCGGCCGCCAAGTAGTGCGCGCTATTTTTGACTACAAACTGCAAGACCAACTCGACATCGTTGCCATCAATGCCAGCGGCAGCATCGAGACCAATGCTCACCTGACCAAATTCGACACTGTTCACGGCCGCTTCAACTCTGAAGTTTCCCACGATGAGAAACACCTCATCATCGACGGTAAAAAAATCCCTTACTTCTCTACCCGCAACCCAGCCGAATTGCCATGGGGTGAATTGAGCGTTGACCTGGTCATGGAATGTACCGGCGCGTTCACCAGCAAAGAGAAAGCCAAAATCCACTTGGAAAGCGGCGCGAAAAAAGTGCTGATTTCCGCTCCCGGCGGCGATGACGTTGACGCAACCATCGTTTACGGCGTAAACGACGACGTGATTACCGACGATATGACCGTTATCTCCAACGCGTCTTGTACCACCAACTGCCTGGCGCCTGTGGCCAAAGTGTTGAACGAAAACATCGGTATCGTAAACGGCGTGATGACCACCATCCACGCGCTGACCAACGACCAAACCGTCACCGACGTACGCCACAAAGACCTGCGCCGTGCGCGTAGCGGCGTGGAAAACATGATTCCGACCAAAACCGGCGCGGCAAAAGCCGTCGGTTTGGTATTGCCGGACCTGAAAGGCAAACTCGACGGCCTCGCCATCCGCGTACCGACCGTCAACGTTTCCCTGGTTGACCTGAGCTTCCAAGCAGGCCGCGACACTTCCGCCGAAGAAATCAACGCGCTGATGAAAGCCGCTTCCGAAGAAGGCCGTCTGAAAGGCGTATTGGCCTACAATACCCTGCCACTGGTTTCCATGGACTTCAACCACACTACCCAAGCCAGCACATTTGACTCTACGCTGACCAAAGTAACCGCAGGCAAAATGGTTAAAGTGTTCGCATGGTACGACAACGAGTGGGGCTTCAGCTGCCAAATGCTGAACACCGCGCGCCGTATGTTCGGTTTGGAAGTACGTCCGTTCTAATCGGCTTCCAACACAAAGGCCGTCTGAAACATCTTTTCAGACGGCCTTTTGTATTTCCTTTAAAATATTGCATTCCCATTTCTTTTCAGACGGCCTCTTCATGTTTCCCAACGAATCCGCCCCAAACCTCCTGCAAGGCTTAAACCCCGAACAACTCTCCGCCGTAACCTGGCCGCCGCAATCCGCCCTCGTTTTGGCAGGCGCAGGCAGCGGCAAGACGCGCGTACTGACCACGCGCATCGCATGGCTTTTGCAAAGCGGACAAGCCAGCGTACACAGCATTATGGCGGTAACGTTTACCAACAAAGCCGCCAAAGAAATGCAGACCCGTTTGGGCGCGATGATTCCCGTCAACGTCCGCGCCATGTGGCTCGGCACGTTCCATGGCTTGTGCCACCGCTTTTTGCGCCTGCACCACCGCGACGCAGGCCTGCCCTCCTCCTTCCAAATCCTCGACAGCGGCGACCAGCTTTCCCTGATCAAACGCCTGCTCAAAAGCCTCAATATCGCAGAAGAAATCATCGCGCCGCGTTCGCTGCAAGGATTTATCAACGCGCAAAAAGAATCCGGTTTACGCGCTTCCGTCTTGAGCGCGCCCGATCCGCACACCCGCCGCATGATTGAGTGCTACGCCGAATACGACAAAATCTGCCAACGCGAAGGCGTGGTCGATTTTGCCGAACTCATGCTCCGCAGCTACGAAATGCTGCAAAACAACGAAATCCTGCGCCAACACTACCAAAACCGCTTCAACCATATTCTGGTCGACGAATTCCAAGACACCAACAAGCTGCAATACGCCTGGCTGAAACTGATTGCCGGCAACCACGCCGCCGTCTTTGCCGTCGGCGACGACGACCAAAGCATTTACCGATTCCGCGGCGCAAACGTCGGCAACATGACCGCGCTGATGGAAGAATTCCACATCGACGCGCCCGTCAAACTCGAACAAAACTACCGCTCCGTCGGCAACATCCTCGCCGCCGCCAACGCCGTTATCAAAAACAACGACGAACGCCTCGGCAAAAACCTGCGCACCGACGCCGAAGCAGGCGACAAAATCCGCTACTACTCCGCCTTTACCGACCTCGAAGAAGCCCAATTCATCGTGGATGAAACCAAAGCCCTCGAACGTGACGGCTGGGATTTGGACGAAATCGCCGTCCTCTACCGCAGCAACGCCCAATCGCGCGTTATCGAACAAAGCCTGTTCCGCAGCGGCATCCCCTACAAAATCTACGGCGGGCTGCGCTTTTACGAACGCCAAGAAATCAAACACGCCCTTGCCTATCTACGCCTCGCCGTCAATCCCGACGACGACAACGCCCTCTTGCGCGTGATTAACTTCCCACCGCGCGGCATCGGCGCACGCACCATCGAAAACCTTCAGACGGCCTCAAACGAACAAGGCATCACCCTCTGGCAGGCAGCCTGCAATGCCGGCGCAAAAGCCACCAAAATCGCCGCCTTCGTCCGCCTCATTGAAGCCCTGCGCAACCAAGTCGGACAAATGCCCCTGTCCGAAATCATCGTCGGCATCCTCAAAGACAGCGGCCTGACCGAACACTACAAAACCCAAAAAGGCGACAACCAAGACCGCCTCGACAACTTAGACGAACTTGTCAACGCCGCCATCGAGTTCAAACCCGAAGACAGCAACTTTGAAACCCTGCCAGAAAACATTTCAGACGACCCCGCCTTCCCCATCCTCGCTTTCTTGAGCAACGCCGCCCTCGAATCCGGCGAAAACCAAGCAGGCGCAGGCGAAAAAGCCGTCCAACTGATGACCGTCCACGCCTCCAAAGGCTTGGAATTCAACGCCGTCTTCCTCACCGGCATGGAAGAAGGCCGCTTCCCCAGTGAAATGAGCCTTGCCGAACGCGGCGGCCTCGAAGAAGAACGCCGCCTCATGTACGTCGCCATCACCCGCGCCCGCAAACGCCTCTACATCACCATGGCGCAACAACGCATGCTGCACGGACAAACCCAATTCGGCATCGTCTCCCGCTTCGTCGAAGAAATCCCGCCCGAAGTATTGCACTACCTATCCGTCAAAAAGACCACCTACGACAGCTACGGCAGCCCGCGCCAAACCGCCACATTCAAAGACAAAATCATCGACGACTTCAAACAGCCGCAAACCTACGCAGGCTTCCGCATCGGCCAAAACGTCCGCCACGCCAAATTCGGCACCGGCGTCATCATCGATGCCGTGGACAAAGGCGAATCCGCCCGACTGACCATCAACTTCGGCAAACAAGGCGTGAAAGAGCTGGATACCAAGTTTGCGAAATTGGAAGAGATGTGAAAAGGAAGATGGCATAGGCCGTCTGAATCCGGTAACAGCAAATTTTGCCCAAACCTCCGCCGTCATTCTCGCGCAGGCGGGAATGACGGACGATAAAAGTCGGGTATAGATACCTAACCCCTGTTTATAGCTGAAATCAATAAGGAAGAACATTATGTCCCAAGTTTTTAAAGATTTTGATTTGTCCTCCGTATGGAAAACTAATAGTTGGGCAGATAAAAACTACAAAGAAGCCCCATTTACACCTGAAATTTTGGCTGCCGTAGAAAGTGAGCTAGGCTATAAATTGCCGCAAAGTTTTATTGAATTGATGGCAGTACAAAACGGCGGGATATTTGTTAAAAACTGCTTTCCGACCACGCAGAAAAATTCGTGGGCGAAAGATCATGTGCAAATTTGCGAGATGTCGGGAATCGGTTTTGAAAAAGAAGGGAGTTTGTGCGGCGCGATGGGGCAAAAACTTTGGCTGGAAGAATGGGAGTATCCGCCTATCGGCGTGTATTTGGCCACCGACCCGTCAGGAGGTCATGCCCTGTTTGCCTTGGACTATCGAGAGTGTGGAAAAGACGGCGAGCCGAAAGTGGTGCTTGTCGAACAAGAATGGGATTTTGAAATAATCGAACTTGCCCCCGATTTTGAAACCTTTATCCGCAGCTTGCGGCATGAAGATGAGTTTTTAGATAACTAATAAAAAGTAGGCCGTCTGAAAATTTTTCAGACGGCCTTTTAACATCTACCTACTAAGCCGAAAAAGCCTTATATGTCATTGAAACGATAATCAGCAAAACCGTTACGACCAAAACCTTACGAATAACTTCTCCGTTTGAATTAATAGCATGGAGGCTACCAAAATGGTTGCCCAACAAATTTGCCAAAATCATCGGGATTCCGATTAGGAACGCCATTTTCCCTGCTATCAAGAAGGCAACAAATGCCCCGATGTTAGAAGCAAAATTGAAAATCTTGGAAGTAGCCGAAGCCTGCAACAACGACAATTTGTTAATGACAAACAAAGCAATGATGAAAATACTACCTGTACCCGGGCCAAAAAAACCGTCATAAAAACCAACAATCAGACAAGTTAAAAATACGGCGATAACGGATTTTTTTATCTCGCCACGCTCGTCTTCTTTTTTCAGCAAAACACCTTTAAACAAAGTTGCCAGCAAGCCTATGGGCAAAAACGCAAGAATAATGTAATTGATGGTTTCCACCGGAAGAATCAAAATGACTTTTGCACCGACAAATGCCCCAATTAAAGCCGCAACAATGCCAACCGGCACAATATGCCATACGATCGAACTGCTCTTCATAAAATTTTTAATCGCAGCCACCGTACCGATGGTACTCACCAATTTTTCCTGTGCCAATGCGACCTGAGGCGGTAAACCTACCATCAAAAATGCGGGAATCAAAATCAGCCCTGCTCCGCCCGCAATAGCATCGACATAGCCCGCAATCAAAGACGCGGCAACCAGCAGGAAAAGGCCGATATAAAAATAATCGGCAATAATACTGCCGGGAATAAATAATTGTTCCATGGATTGTTTCCTCTTGATTAAATTTTTTGTTATTAAAAGTTATTAACTGCTCAATACATCGCCCTTCTTCGTCAAAACATATTGATAAACTTCTTCTACCGTAGCCTCGTCATAGCTTTTGCCAAAGCGTTTTTTGTAGCCCAGTTCGTATAGTTTCACATGATGCCCTTCCGGGATTTCGACGCCCACATTTTCCAAACACGATTTGGCGCAATGCAGATGACAGCCGTCAATAACCAACATCGGCCGTCCGGACTGCGCTTTGCGTACCAACGGCGCGACTTTGCCGCCCACGCCGGAAATGCACGACATTTCAAATTCTCCGGCATGGTCGAGCGCTACAGCAGTGTTGTTGGCCAGCTGCGCCACATCGGAACATCCGGAACAAGAATAAATTAAGGGAAGCTCATTGCGGTTAGGCATTTTCTATTTCCTTCGGTAGCGGTTTTTATCTTTATGTGTCCGCCCATGGTCAGTCTGTCGGGCGCATCATGCGCGGTATGTGGATATTCGGGTTACACCCGTTTTCTTTTTTCAGACGGCCTACGGCGTATCCATTTATATATTAAAAGGCATCATAACTCAATACGATTAGACATTCTAGAACAAAGCAGATGCGACCTTCTAAAAAAATAAAGGCCGTCTGAAAACAGATAACGCTGCTTTTTCAGACGGCCTTTTTATTTGAAGTTAATGATTAGGCTTTGTGTTCGCCATCATTCTCTTCTTTGGGCGGAACGGGGGCAAACCAGCCGACCAGAAGCAGCAGCAGGCCGACGATGATGAAGGAGACGATGCGCGCGATACCGCCGCTGTTGGAAAGCTCGATCAGGAAGAGTTTGACGACCACGATGCCCATTAGCGTCGCGCCTGTCATCCAGTAGGAACGCTGTTTGCGGCGGTTGCCGAGTACCATCAAGATGATGGCGGTTACTGCCCAAACGACGGAGAGGCTGGCTTGCAGGCCGAAGGATTGCAGCATGATGTCGAGACGCCAAGTGATGCCGTCGTAGAAATGCCATACGCGCATCACGCCCGCGCTGATCAGCATAAATGCCAAGGCGGCGACTGCGGTTGCCGTGGTACGGCGAAGGTCGGGCGGCAAGGCTTCAGGCAGAGATTTCAGGGCAAACCAAAGCATGCCGGCGCTGGCAAGTTCCACCGGATTGAGCACGGGAATATACGGCAACGGCGAAGGTTGGAACGGCGTGGAGAAGTTGGTCCACAGCATCCAACAGGCAGCGGCAAGGGCGCACAACGGCAAGGCGAAGTGCTGATAAATGGCTTGATGCCGTCTGAAAAATTCGCGGTGGCGCTGCGTATGGAAAACAATCCACATCGCCAAAGGCACAACCAGCCATGAGAGCTGCGACCAAACGCCGGAGAGAAGACCGCCGACATACAGCGCGGTCCAAAGCGTCCAAAGTACGCCGAGTATCGTGATATTGAGTTTGTGCAACCAAATCAGATCATGGCGCGGATAGTTGTTCAAAATAATGAAGTTCAACACGGTGGCGGCGACAAGTGGCAAGGCTGCGGCGGCTGTCCATGCGTGTTCGGTATGGTAGAAGACGAAATGCAGGGCAAACACGGGCAGGAATGCCAAGTTTGCCTGCAACAGCTCTTCCCATTTCAAACGTTTTGCAAACAGCAGCAGGCCGGCAAATATCGGCCACATCCACAACTCGATAAACAGGGTTTCCTCGCCTGTCCATTGCATATAGAGGGCGTAGCTGCCTGTCGCCAACGCAGTAAGCAGGATGATCCAGCCTGAAACCTGCGCAAAGTAAACCTCGTTTCCTTCCGGTTTTTCGCTTGCAACCGGTACGCGCGGATATTGCAACGCGTAGGCAGCCGCAAACAGCAAAGGCGTAGCGGCAATAAGGTACAGATGGCTCAGGAAGCCTTTGGATTCATAAATGATGCTGCTTTGCTGCAACAGGGCGAACAATACATTGCCCAAAGTAAATGTGATAAATACATTCGGCTCATGTTTGCGCCGGCAGAATGCCCACGCCGCTGCCAAAGCAGAGAGAGCGACAATGCTGCCTTGGTCGGCCAAGAAAAGCAAAGGCAAAATAGAGATGTACAGCAAGGCGACAGACAACACGGCCGTCTGAACGGATTTTTCCCATTGCGCCGAACCTTCGCGACGCGAAAAATACCACAGCAAGTAAATTACCGCTCCGACAAGCAACACCACAACCGTTGTAAACCACTGCCCTTCCAAAACGGTATCCGTGCCGAAGCCCTGATAATTGCCCAGCTGAATCAGTGCTGCCAAGAGATAAACCATCAGCGCACCCAAACGGATATGCGGACGCTGTTGGCGCAGACCGAAGAAATAAACCAGTGCGGATTCGGCACTCCACAGGATAACCGTATTGCTCGATTCAAAATAAAGCGGAACGGCAATCGTGAGGAACAATACCGCCAACGCAAAAAACGCCTGACGCAAAATATACAGCCCCTGCTGACGTTTCAGCAGCAGCGCGGCCAGTCCGTAAACAGCGGCAAAACCCAATGCGGAAAGCGCATCCGCGAATGGCCAATGCTCCACCATGCGGTATTGCAGGCCGAACGCCGCCGCCATCGTGCCAAACAATAAAGTATGGTCGAGGACATGCACGCGCAGGCCGTGTGTGTAAATACTGTTGCCAATCTCCTCTAAAGTCGCATTGTCGGCAATCGGCGTAACGCTGTCTTCGCTGTTTTCCGTCAGCTTACGGCGTGCGAACAGATACGCGATAAAGGTATAGAGCAGTCAGTGGTAAATCAGAAAAGGCTCGGTAGTGGAGAAATGTTGCGGCGTATAACTTCGCATGCCCCACAGCGCGGCAATGGCAAAAGTAGCAACAAAACCCGTCAGGTTCAGCGGGCGCCATGCCTTAAACCACGCAATTGCGGCCACACCGGCATTGAGCAGGGCAAGATAAGAGAATAGCACCAAATAATTGCCGCTGCCGTCTGAAGTCAGCAAAGGCGCGGCCATACCGCCGATTAAAGCAACCTGCGCCATAATCTGCGCGTTCTGCCTTACCGCCAGCCACGCCATCAGCACGACCATCGCCACCATCAACCCGAACACGACCGACACAGGCAACAGCGGATGCAGTTTTAATGCCGCCAACGCCGTCAAATACATCACCGCCACGCCGAAACCCTGCAACACCAAGCCATATTCACGCTTACGGCTTTGCAGCTTCCAGCCGCCGACCACCGCCGCCAAACCCGCGCCTGCCACAGTCAGATAACGCAGTTCGACAGGCACATGAACCCGCTCGGAGGCATAGCGCAAGAGGAACGCCAAGCCGAGGAACAGCACCACAATACCGGTTTTCAACAGCGGATTACCGCGCAAGAACCAAGCAACAATCGGATTGTCGGAAAACTTGTACCCTCCATCCTCCGCTTGATTTTTATGGATAACGAATTGACGCGATGGCGCTTCTTCGCTTTCAGACGGCATCGAAGCAACAACAACCTCTTCTTTAGGCAGCCCTGCTTGTTCAGCAACAACCGGAGCAACCGCCTCGACAACTTCTTCCACAACAGGCTCAGGCGAAGCAGCAGCCTTGGCAGAAACAGGATCAATAGGTATAGAAAAAGAAGGGGCAAACGCCTCTTCAATTTTCTGCTTAACAGGCGCAGCTTCCGCCTCAGGCTCAACCCGAACATGAAGCGGCTTAGAGGCCGTCTGAACATCGGCAACAGCCCGAGCCTCAAGCCCCTGCCCTACCTTCGCCTCATCACGGACAGTCTCATGCTCCAACACCGACAAACGCTGTTTCAGCAGCTCGATTTCCTGCTCCAGCTTTTGCATCCTGTCGCCTGCCGTAGCAGATTCAGCCAAACGCTCTTCTTGGCGTTGTTTGGCGATTGACCAAGCAACCAGCCAAAACAATGACCCAATAATCACGCCCGTGGCCATCTCATCAAGAAAATAGCCGATAATAATAGGAATAAGCAGGCCGAAAAACTGCATGAAACACCTGTTTGATAACAATAAGAATATGCCGATTGTAACACCAACAACATTGTTGATGAAAAAAAGAGACAAAAGGCCGAGAATAAAAGCATACGGCGAATAGAATATAGAGAATCGGCATAAAAAAGGCCGTCTGAAAATGTTTAAGGATTTTCAGACGGCCTCAGACATTAAGCATTACCATATTCGTGTTGATATACATACGTAGTTCCAGTTTAATAGTTTTAACTTTAAGGTAGCTGATATAAACGGGATTAAGAGGAAAAATCAGTAGGATTTATTGAAAACAATAAGACATTTATTAAAATTTATAAAGTAAATTATACACAGGTTATCAACAGGCTTCCTGAAAATTTTTTCCTAATTCCTAGGAAAAAAAATATTTCTGTTTTATAATTTGAAAAAATCAAGGAGTTTTTATCATGAAAAGTCAAGATATTCTGCTACTATTGAAAATATTTAGTCTCTCCTACTACGAAAAAATTGACCTTACAAACAAAAAAATGGTGAAATCGGAATTTCTTACTGAACAGCAGAAGAAGCAGTATTATTTAAATATTATTTATAAAAATAAGGAATCAAAATATAACAACTATTACTTGAATAAGTATTATGGTGAAATTGAAAATTTATATTCAAAAATAGATTTCAATAGTCTTTTCGATGAGAATAAATATTCACTTTTATCATTGGAAAAAAGTACAGGTATTAGCAAATCTCAAATTAGTCTTTCATTAAAAAGATGTATTGATTTAAAATTGCTACTGATTCGAGATAGAATACCCTATGTAAATACACAAGATCTCCTGAATGTTGTAATCCCTGCATTAAGATTTTTTTTCCCTATAAAAAAAATAGGTAATGTTAGAGGAATACCTATTTCATATTCATCACCTTTTTTGTATGAGAACATTATATCAGGCAAAAAACTTCCGATGGTGTGGGGAGATGCTAATGGTACAGTAGTAGGGGATGCTATTGAACCACTATATAAGACAGTCCCATATGCTGCGGTAAAAGACCCCCTGCTATATGAATTATTAGTGCTGGTAGATTCAATTAGGCTCAATGCACCTAGGGAAAAACAAGTAGCATTTGAGCAATTAAAAGATATTTTTATGGGAAAATGATGAATACGGCAAGTGAATTACATTTTGATATGCTGAAAAAAGTAGTATCGAAGTTAACACCTTCATTAAGAGAAAAAATTGTTTTTGTAGGAGGCTGTACAACTTGTTTATTTGTAGATGATGTAAGTCAAGAAGAAATTCGCAGTACAGAAGACGTAGACTTGATTATTTCTGTATTAACACATGGTGAATACAGACACTTCCAAGAAGAATTAAAAAGTTGCGGATTTAAAGAGCTTGGCTTAGAAGATGAGGAAGGACCAATATGCAGAATGAAATTAGAGAATATCTTAATAGATCTAATGCCAACAAACGCTATTTTAGGTTTTGAAAATAAATGGTATCCGATAGCTTTTGAAACGGCTGAAAATTATCCATTAGATGAATTTATAATTAAATTGATTCACCCAATTTATTTTTTAGCAACTAAATTTGAAGCATACAACAATCGAGGTAATAGAGACATTCTTGGAAGTAAAGATCTTGAGGATATCTTGATTGTGTTAGATGGGCGAAACCAAATTTACGAAGAACTTTTTAATTTTAAATCTATAGATAATAATGTTATAGAATTTATTCAAGAGCAACTTAAGATATTAAATAACGAAAATTTCTTTTTATATAAATTATATGACTATCCAAATGTTGAAGATAAGATTTGCAGAATATTGGAATTATAATGAAAGTAATTTGGAGAAGTTATCAAGGGAAAGATAGAAAATGTAATAGCGATTATGGCGTTTTTTGTAATTATTCTAATTGCTATGTATTTATAATTGGGGATGCAAAGGAGGAAATTGAATCTCAAAATTTTATTAAATATATTTTAGAGGTTATTGCGAAAGAATTATATTCAGAAAATCGAAATATTTTAAGCATATTGCAACATGCAAAGGAATCATATGTCAGAGAGGTAGGCATGCCAAACAAATTGCCAAATCAAATAGCATCTCTACACATATTGATTGTTAATAAGGAAAATTTCCAAACACAAAGTTTTAATCTTGGTGATTGTAGATTTGGCCATAAAATAAATAACGAATGGAAATGGTTAACGGAACCACATGTTATATCTGGATTGGAACACTATGTTACCCAATCATTTCGTACAAAGAAGTCAATTGGAGAAATTTGTAAACAAGAATTTATTTTAGACCAAAAGGAAAGTTATTGTTTGGGAAGCGATGGATATTGGAAAGAAAATATGAATCAGTCTGATGATCATAGTCAATTATTAATATTAGAACTAGATGTTGAAACACTAGAGACTAGTGATACAACAATAAATTTTAGTATATTTTGAATTATATCTTGAATGAAATGCCGTCTGAAATTTTCAGGCGGCATTTCATTCATATAAGCATCAATGCGCTTCTTCCCAATTCATACCCACGCCCACTTCTGCTACCAGCGGCACGTTCAACATCCCTTCGTCCACTTTCGCCATAATCTGCGGCAGTTTTTCTTTGACTAAATCCAGTTCGGCTTCGGGTACTTCCAATACCAATTCGTCATGCACCTGCATAATCAGTTTGCTTTGCAGGCAGTCCCATGGGGAGGCTTCGCACTCTGAATTCAACCAATGGAACACGTCTATCATGGCGCGTTTGATGAGGTCGGAGGCGGTGCCTTGCATGGGGGCGTTGATGGCGGCGCGTTCGGCTCCGGCGCGGGCGTTGGCGTTTTTGTTGCGGATGTCGGGCAGGTAGAGGCGGCGGCCGAACAGGGTTTCGACGAAGCCTTGCGCGGCGGCTTGTTCTTTGGTGCGTTGCATGTATTCGGCGACGCCGGGATAGCGGGCGAAGTAGCGGTCGATAAAGTTTTTGGCGGAGATGTTGTCGATACCCAATGATTTGGCAAGGCCGTATTGACCCATGCCGTAAATCAGGCCGAAGTTGATGGTTTTGGCGTAGCGACGTTGTTCGGGCGAGACGTTTTCGGGGGCGATGCCGAATACTTCGGCGGCGGTGCGGCGGTGTACGTCTTCGCCGTTTTGGAACGCGGCGATGAGGGTTTTGTCTCCGGAGAGGTGCGCCATGATGCGCAGCTCGATTTGGGAATAGTCGGCGGAAACGATGGCGCTGCCTTGCGGTGCGGTAAAGGCGCGGCGCACGCGGCGGCCTTCGGCGGTACGGATGGGGATGTTTTGCAGGTTGGGGTTGTTGCTGGCGAGACGGCCGGTAATGGCGACGGCTTGGGCGTAGGTGGTATGTACGCGGCCGTCTTTGGGCGAAATCATTTCGGGCAGTTTGTCGGTGTAGGTGGATTTGAGTTTCGCCAGGCTGCGGTTTTGCAGGATGATTTTGGGCAGGGGGTAGTCGGGCGCGAGCTGTTCGAGCACGGCTTCGTTGGTGGAAATGCCACCTTTGGCGGTTTTTTTCAGGCCTTTGGTGGGGATGCCCATTTTGTCGAACAGGATTTCTTGCAGCTGTTTGGGCGAGTTGAGGTTGAACGGCTGGCCTGCGGCGGCGTAGGCTTCTTGTTCGAGCTTCATCAGCTCGGCGCCGAGTTCTGCGCTTTGGCGGGCGAGTTCGGCGCGGTCGATTTGCACGCCGTTGCGTTCCATTTCAAACAATACCTGCGCGACGGGCAGCTCCATTTTTTCATACATTTCAAGCTGTTTGTCGTCCATTTGCGCGCGCAGGTGTGCTTCGAGGCGCAGGGCGAAATCGGCGTCTTGGGCGGCGTATTCGGTCGCCTGCCCGATGGCGACATCGGCAAAACTGATTTGCTTCGCGCCTTTGCCGCACAGCGATTCGTAGGTAATGGTTTCCAAGCCGAGCCAGCGTTCGGACAATTCGTCCAAGCCGTGTCCGAGATGGCTCTCGATGATGTAGGAAGCAAGCATGGCGTCGCCGGCAATGCCGTTCAGGGCGATGCCGTAGTTGGCGAAAACGTGTTGGTCGTATTTGAGGTTTTGCCCGATTTTTTTCAGGGCAGGGTTTTCCAAATGCGGTTTCAGACGACCTAATACGTCTTGTAAATCAAGCTGTTCGGGCGTGGCGGTCAGGCTGTGGCCTACGGGGATGTAAACCGCTTCGCCTGCTTGAAACGCAATACTGATGCCGACCAGCGAGGCGTTCATCGCGTCTAGGGAGGTGGTTTCCGTATCGATGCCGATTGTGTCCGCTTGCGACAGTTTGTCTAACAAAGCGGCAAACTGCGCTTCGGTGGTAACGGCTTGATAATCCAGCTTTTCAGGCGCGGGGGCATGTTCTCTGATTTTTTCAGACGACGTTTCCATGTCCAACGCAGCCTGTTCGCCTATCGTATCGCTGCCGAACAAATCGCCGTCCGCCGCTTCGTGCATACGGCTTTCTGCTTCCTTCAGCCAAGTGCGGAAGCCCCAGCGTTTGAAATCGACCGCAAGCTGCGACCATTTCGGCGAAGTGCGGCGCAGGCTTTCGAGGCCGTCTGAAAGCTCCGGGTGCAAGTCCACATCGGTTTTAATCGTCACCAAATCATACGAAAGCGGCAGTTGGGGCAGCGCGGCTTGCAGGTTTTCGCCGACCTTGCCCTTGATTTCCGCAGCGTGTTCCATCACGCCAGCCAGCGAGCCGTAGGCTTCCAGCCACTTCACCGCCGTTTTTGGTCCACACTTCTCCACGCCCGGCACGTTGTCCACCTTGTCGCCCATCAGTGCGAGATAATCGCGGATTTGGTCGGGGCGCACACCGAATTTTTCCTTCACGCCTTCAATGTCCAGCGTTTCGCCGCTCATCGTGTTCACCAGCGTCACGCGCTCGTTCACCAACTGCGCCATATCCTTATCGCCGGTGGATACCACCACATTCCAACCTGCTTCGCCTGCCATCGCCGCCAGCGTGCCGATAACGTCGTCCGCTTCGACTTGCGGAATCACCAGTACCGGACAGCCCATCAACCGCACCAAATCCGGCAAGGCTTCCGCCTGCGGGCGCAAATCGTCCGGCATCGGCGGGCGCGTCGCCTTATAGTCGGGGAACATCTCGTGGCGAAAATTTTTGCCCTTAGCGTCAAACACCACCGCGCAATAGTCGTGCACATAATCTGCCCGCAACCGGCGCAGCATGTTCAACACGCCATACATCGCCCCCGTCGGCGCGCCGTCGGGCGCAGACAAATTCTGCCCCATGGCATGATAGGCGCGGTAAAGATAAGAAGAGCCGTCAACGAGAAGGAGTGTGGGTTTATTGGACATGGAGAACCTGCTGTGTGTATGAAAATAATGTACGGATTATAAAGGAAAAGGCCGTCTGAAAACCGAAAATAAGGTTTCAGACGGCCTTAAATATACGGTTTTAAGCATTGCGCCCCAGAATCCCATATTGGATATTTTTATTCAAATGAATACAAACCAAAACAAACGAATATGAAAGCAACGAACCGTATCTCAATCAGTATGCGCATTGCTCAAGAAGATGCTGATTTTATTGCTGAACGCAAAATGGAAGGTGCGAATACGCCATCTGAAAAAATCTGTGAATTGCTCAAGCCGACGTGCTTGGCGCATCCCGGATAAAGTTTAAAAATTTCCTCAAACATCGTCCTTTTCTCATTGTGTATGTTTTTTGGGCTTGGATGTTTATGAAAATCTGATTGCATTTCTTCATTATATAAAATAAGTCAAGTTTTCAGACGACCTTCTTTGTCAGAAAGGTCGTCTGAAAAGAAAAACGCCGCGAGGAGCTTATCCTTGCGGCGTGTGGCGGAACAAATCAATAGTCGATATGTTCGCTGATAATCTTCAGGTCAGGCCATGAAAAGATGATGTCGTATTCGTGTCCGTTTTTGAAGCCTTCAGCTTTCAGTACGGGACGGCCAATATGATCGTCGGCTTCAATTTCATGCACGATGTAACCGCGTTGTTCAAGTATCCGCATCACTTGTGCACGTTTTTGCTCGAAAGACGGATCGCTGTAAATTTTGTATTCGATGTAATCATCATCGTAATACTTGCCGTCGCGGTAACGGTAGTCGTCATAACGGTCATCATGACGATCATAACGCTGCTCGTAGCGGTCGGTGCGATCAGTACGATAGTTGTCATCATAGTTGTAAGAATTAGGGGCGGCACAAGCGGTCAGTGCGATACTGCCTAAGAGTAATGCTGATAAAAGTTTTTTCATATCGTATCCTTTCGGGACGTAGGGGTAAGTCAAATAAGGAATATTCGGAAGCTGATTATAAATCAACGCGTTCTTCGATAATGTTCAAATCGGGATAAGACATCACGATTTTGTATTCCAAGCTGCC
Source organism: Neisseria sp. HMSC075C10 (assembly GCF_001815615.1). NCBI lineage: Bacteria > Pseudomonadati > Pseudomonadota > Betaproteobacteria > Neisseriales > Neisseriaceae > Neisseria > Neisseria sp. HMSC075C10. The sequence goes on along the minus strand of NZ_KV821248.1, from coordinate 53,481 downwards.
TTTGTAGGCCTCAAATTCCAAAACAGGTCTTGCCCAATGTAGGTCCGTGTCAGAATCGTGGACTTCATAGCCTCTGTTATGCAGGATAGACAAAGCGCGGTCGTGGTATTGCGCGAACGCCGGATCTGTCTCCATACGGTATTGGGCGTAGTCTTCGTAAAGATCGAAACCTTCTGTTGCAAGAAAAATGGCGCAAACAACGGCGACTGGAAATAGTAATTTCTTCAAAAGCAGGTTGGACGGTTTTGTATATTGCGACTCAGAATGTTTCATTCCGTTCCCTTTGTGTCTGTTGTCGGTATAGACATTTAAACACGCAGGACTTAGGGAAAAATTAGGAGCGTTTTCAGACGGCCTTTCTTTACGGTACGCACAGATCATCTGAAAATAGGGGGATTTAATGATTTGTGCCATCTTGCTCGGCTTGATAACCGCAGTATTGCTTTACTTTGTAATATTTAAGGATTGGGACGAATTTATCGAATGAGTCGAATTCTATTGCACACCGGACATTTTCAATGCGTTGTGGGAGTAGTATTGGGAATCTGCCCAATGGAAAAAATCGAGACATCAAGATTTTGCAAGTCAATGGTCTGGGTGGCTTTGCCGGTGGTGCAAACGGTGCGGAAGATGTTTCAGCCGGCCAAGCCACACAAGCCAGCCTTGCAGACCAAATGGTCAACAGTGCCCTGCGTTACCGCAGCCAAGCTCCGTTGGTTGACGGTCTCTTGAAAGAGTTGGGACTAAATGGTGGCGACATCAACGGTCTGACCCAAGGACTGGATAAAACCATCGACCAATCATAAACGAATGCCGTAATAATGATTTAAAGGCCGTCTGAAACTTTTCAGACAGCCTTTTTTATATGCGAGCTCAGAAAAACGCTAATATTTTCAATACTGATAAATTCAATTCTATTGCAATTGCAATAAATTAGGAATCATCCAATCTATTTTTTTGAGGATAATAAAGATTGGGTGGGCTATTTTAAATGTGAATCACAAGGCTAACTACTTCAATGATGATCCACCAATAATTTAATCATAAAAACCTGTTCTACCGTTTCGATTTCAAACTTGCCATCTACTCATCTATCGACATTTCAATATCAAACCGCTTATCTTCAGGCAAATAAAAAAGCACAACATTTCGTTGTGCTTTTTCTTGATGAACCCACATTACTTGTTTTTTTGCGAACGAAGGTAGTCCAAAGTTTTCAGCTGGGCAATGGCTGCTGCCAATGCTTTGTGCGCTTCGGCCAGAGATTTATCATCTTTGGCTGCAGAAACACCTGCCTCGGCTGCTTTTTTAGCTGCTTCAGCACGCGCCTGATCCATTTCTGTACTGCGAACGGCAACGTCTGCCAATACGGTAATCTTATCAGGCTGTACTTCTAAAACGCCACCGGAAACGGCAACCAGCACTTCTTCAGCTTCACCCGGAACAGTCAAACGCAATGCGCCGGGGCGTACCAAACTCATAATCGGCTCGTGTCGTGGATAAATACCAAGCTCACCTTGAACGGTCGGAACCACCACAAAGCTGGCCTCGCCCGAATAGATGTTTTGCTCGCTACTAACCACTTCAACTTGCATGGTGCTCATGCCGGCCTCCTTAGTTTAAGGTTTTCGCTTTCTCAGCCGCTTCTTCGATGCCGCCTACCATATAGAACGCTTGTTCAGGCAGATGGTCGTATTCGCCGTTCAAGATGGCTTTAAAGCCGGCGATGGTGTCACGCAATGAAACGTATTTGCCTGGAGAACCGGTAAATACTTCGGCAACGTGGAACGGTTGAGACAGGAAGCGTTGAATTTTACGGGCACGCATCACAGTCAGTTTGTCTTCGTCAGACAATTCGTCCATACCCAGAATGGCGATAATGTCGCGCAATTCTTTGTATTTTTGCAGAGTAGACTGTACACCGCGCGCTACGTCGTAGTGCTCTTGACCCAATACCATCGGATCCAATTGGCGTGAAGTGGAGTCAAGCGGGTCAACTGCCGGGTAAATACCCAAAGATGCAATATCACGGCTCAATACGACGGTCGCGTCCAAGTGGGCGAAAGTTGTCGCTGGAGACGGGTCAGTCAAGTCATCCGCAGGTACATATACGGCTTGGATGGAAGTAATGGAACCGGTTTGGGTAGAGGTAATACGCTCTTGCAAACGACCCATTTCTTCGGCCAATGTCGGTTGGTAACCCACTGCAGAAGGCATACGGCCCAACAGTGCAGATACTTCGGTACCGGCCAGAGTGTAACGGTAGATGTTGTCAACGAAGAACAATACGTCGCGACCTTTACCGTTTTCGTCTTTTTCGTCACGGAAGTATTCAGCCATAGTCAAACCGGTCAAAGCAACGCGCAGACGGTTGCCTGGAGGTTCGTTCATTTGGCCATACACCATGGCTACTTTATCCAATACGTTGGAATCTTTCATCTCGTGGTAGAAGTCGTTACCTTCACGGGTACGTTCACCCACGCCTGCGAACACGGACAGACCGCTGTGCGCTTTGGCGATGTTGTTGATCAATTCCATCATGTTCACGGTTTTGCCCACACCGGCACCACCGAACAGACCTACTTTACCGCCCTTAGCAAACGGACACAGCAAGTCAATCACCTTAATACCGGTTTCCAACAATTCGGTAGTTGAAGACAACTCATCGAATTTTGGAGCAGTTTGGTGAATGGCACGGCTCTTGTCGGTATCGATCGGACCTGCTTCATCAACAGGTGTACCCAATACGTCGACAATACGACCCAATGTACCTTTACCTACCGGCACAGTGATTGGCGCACCAGTATTGCTTACAGACATGCCGCGTTTCAGGCCGTCTGAACTACCCATTGCAATAGTACGGACAACGCCATCACCCAGAAGCTGTTGAACTTCCAGAGTCAGACCGTTCTCGTCCAATTTCAGGGCATCGTAAACATGCGGGATAGCGTCGCGTGGAAATTCCACGTCAACCACCGCACCAATAACTTGTACGATTTTGCCTTGGCTCATTATCGTATCCTAATTTCCTGTTCAGGCTTCAGACGGCATTAAACTGCCGCTGCACCTGCTACAATTTCTGACAATTCTGTGGTAATCGCGGCTTGACGCGATTTGTTGTACACCAAGCGCAATTCTTTGATGGCATTGCCTGCGTTGTCGGTTGCGGCTTTCATCGCTACCATACGCGCAGCTTGTTCAGATGCCATGTTATCGCTCAATGCCTGATAAACCACAGACTCTAAATAGCGGCGAACCAAATATTCCAATACGGCGATAGGACTCGGCTCGTAGAGGTATTCCCAAGTAAATGAAGAATGACCTGTTCCGTCGTCAATAACGTTTTCACCGATAGGCAGCAAAACTTCCATACGCGGCTCTTGGCGCATTGTATTGACGAAACGTGAGTAAACCATATGGATACGGTCTAATTCATGCTTCTCATAACGTTGGAAGATTTCGGTCAGAGGGCCGAGCAGCAATTCCATTTTTGGGGTATCACCCAAATTGGTTGCACTGGCAATAACATTCAAACCGATACTTTGGCATGCAGCCAAACCTTTACTACCCAGGCACACGACTTCGACTTCGATGCCTTGTTCCTGATACTCTTGAACTTGCGCCAAAAACTTTTTCAGTACGTTTGCGTTCAAGCCGCCGCACAAACCTTTATCCGAGGTAATCAAAATGAAACCGGCACGACGCACTTCGCGGTGTGGCTCCAACAATTTGATACCATGATCGGTATTGGTCTGTGCAAGATGGCTCATCACTGTACGCACTTTTTCGGCGTACGGACGCGCTAAGCGCATCCGGTCTTGAGTCTTCCGCATTTTAGAGGTCGACACCATTTGCATCGCTTTAGTGATCTTTTGGGTATTTTGAACACTACGGATTTTGGTGAGAATCTCTTTTCCGACTGCCATTTCAGACTCCTTTCATCTCAATACTTATGCTTGGTAAGCGTAAGAAGATTTGAAAGATTTCATGGCTTCGGTCAATGCTTTTTCGCTTTCGTCAGACATTGCGCCTGATGCATTAATCGCTTCCAGAACCTCAGGATGTTGCGTACGTACGAAACTCAGGAATTCTGCTTCGAAAGCCAAGGCTTTGGATACCGGAACATCTGCGTAAGAACCGTTGTTGATCGCCCACAAAGTCAATGCCATTTCGGCAGTGTTCAATGTGCTGAATTGTTTTTGTTTCATCAATTCAGTAACCACTTCACCGTGTTGCAGCTGTTTTCGTGTTGCTTCGTCCAAATCGGAAGCAAATTGCGAGAACGCCGCCAATTCACGGTACTGTGCCAACGCCAAACGAATACCGCCACCCAGTTTTTTGATGACTTTGGTTTGTGCTGCACCACCTACGCGCGATACGGAAATACCGGCATTGATTGCAGGACGGATACCGGCGTTGAACAAGTCGGTTTCCAAGAAGATTTGGCCGTCTGTAATCGAAATTACGTTGGTTGGTACGAATGCTGATACGTCACCGGCTTGGGTTTCAATAATTGGCAACGCAGTCAGAGAACCGGTTTTGCCTTTTACTTCGCCATTGGTCAGTTTTTCAACTTCGTTTTCGCTGACGCGGGCCGCACGTTCCAACAGACGGGAGTGCAGGTAGAATACGTCGCCGGGATATGCTTCACGGCCAGGAGGACGGCGCAACAGCAGAGAAATTTGGCGGTATGCAACGGCTTGTTTAGACAAGTCATCGTATACGATCAACGCATCTTCACCACGGTCACGGAAGAATTCACCCATGGTACAACCGGAGTAAGGAGCGATATATTGCAGTGCAGCGGCTTCAGAAGCAGTTGCAGCAACCACGATGGTATGCTCCATCGCGCCATGCTCTTCCAATTTGCGTACTACGTTGGCAATAGAAGATGCTTTTTGACCGATAGCCACATAGATACAGATAACGCCTGTACCTTTTTGGTTAACGATGGCATCCAGTGCTACGGCAGTTTTACCGGTTTGACGGTCACCAATAATCAGCTCACGTTGGCCACGACCAACCGGAACCATAGAGTCAATGGCTTTCAGGCCGGTTTGCATTGGTTGGTCAACCGATTTACGCGCAATCACACCTGGTGCAATTTTTTCGATTGGAGCAGTCAATGTTGTGTTGATTGGACCTTTACCATCGATAGGACGACCCAATGCATCAACCACGCGGCCAACCAGTTCACGACCGATCGGCACTTCCAAAATACGGCCGGTACAGGTAACTGTATCGCCTTCTTTAATGTGTTCGTACTCACCCAACACTACGGCACCGACGGAGTCACGCTCCAAGTTCATGGCCAGACCGAAAGTGTTACCGGGGAATTCGAGCATCTCACCTTGCATCGCGTCTGACAAGCCATGAATGCGCACAATGCCGTCTGTAACAGAAACAACGGTACCACGGGTACGCACTTCTGTATTGACGGACAGATTTTCGATTTTGGCTTTAATCAAATCGCTAATTTCAGCAGGATTAAGCTGCATGAAAACTCTCCTAATTTGTCATAGTCGCATACAAAGCATTCAGTTTGCCTTGTACGGACAAATCCAAGACCTGATCACCCACTTCTACTTTGATGCCGCCGATTAATTCAGGGGCAACTTTAGCTACCACATCCAATTTGCTATTGAAGCGTTTTGTCAGGATATCGGTAACATCGGCCAGCTGCTGAGAACTGAGTTCATACGCGCTGTAAATTACTGCCGATTTCGTATTGTTGTGTATCAAGGTCAAATCTTGATATTGGGCATAAATTTCCGGCAATACCAGCAAACGCTTTTGCTCGGCCAAAACGGTAATGAAATTTGCCAATTCGACATTTTTGATACCGACAAGACCTTTGAGCGTTTCTGCTTTTTCGGAAGCTCCCGTTTCCGGTTGCTCGATGAGAGCAATAACTTTCTCATCTTGAACAACCGCTGCGAGTTCTTTCAGTTCGCCCAACCAAGACTCGATTTGGTTTTTTTCCTGAGCCAGACTAAATAATGCTTTCGCATAAGGTCTGGCAATCGTTGCGAACTCTGCCATAAGATTACAGCTCCTGTTTTAAGGTACTGAGCAAATCTGCATGTTTGGAAGCATCAACTTCTTTACGCAAGATAGATTCCGCACCTTTAACAGCCAGTGTAGCAACCTGTTCACGCAACACTTCGCGCGCACGGTTAACTTCTTGCTCCACATCAGCTTTTGCTTGGGCTGCAATGCGTGCTGCTTCATGAGAAGCTTGCTCTTTGGCTTCTTCTACAATTTTTGCAGCACGTTTTTCGGCGTTGGCAACCATTTCGGTTACCTGATTACGCCCTTCGGCCATAAGTTCTGCAACTTTTTTCTCTGCCTGCTCAAAATCGCTCTTACCGCGCTCGGCAGCAGCCAAGCCCTCGGCGATTTTTGCGGCACGCTCATCCAATGCTTTGGCAATCGGAGGCCATACGAATTTCATCGTAAACCAAACCAAGCCAAAGAAAACCAGGATTTGCGCAAATAAGGTTGCATTAATATTCACGTTACTTAACCTTCGTATCTGGGTTAATCAAACAGACCATAAGCCTGTATCTGAACGGATCACTCCGTCTTGATTACGCAGCACCAAACGGGTTAACGAAGGCGAACAACAGGGCAATAGCCACACCGATCAAGAAGGCCGCATCAATCAGACCAGCGATCAAGAACAGTTTGGTTTGCAGAGGACCGATCAGCTCAGGTTGACGAGCAGAAGATTCCAAGTATTTAGAACCAACCATTGCGATACCGATAGAGGCACCCAATGCACCCAAGGCAACGATCAAACCACATGCGATAGCAATCAAACCCATTTTTAAACTCCTTAAGATAGTAAAGGTTAAACTACAAAAACAAACTACGAAAAAACTACTTGATTAGTGTGCATCATGCGCTTGTCCGATATATACGAACGCCAACGCCATGAAAATAAATGCCTGCAAGGTGATAACCAAAATGTGGAAAATCGCCCAAGCCAAACCGGCAATCAGGTGGAATACAAATAAAATTGGATCCAAAGTTTCGATACTACCGGTTGACGCCCATGCGCCACCCAACAAAGCGATCAACAGGAACACCAGCTCACCGGCATACATATTACCAAACAACCGCATACCGTGGGATACGGTTTTGGACAAAAACTCTACCAAGTTCAGCAGGAAGTTGGCCGGAGCGAGTATCGGGCCAAAAGGTGCGCTGAACAATTCGTGAATCCAACCGCCAAAGCCTTTGATTTTGATATTGTAATAAATACATACCAACAATACGCCAATTGCCAAAGCCAAAGTTGTATTCAAGTCAGCAGTCGGTACAACGCGCAACAGTGCATGATGATTACCGGTAATGCCTTGCCATGCCATCGGCAGCAAATCAACCGGCAACATATCCATGGCGTTCATCAGGAAAATCCAGACAAACAGGGTCAAACCCAAAGGAGCAACGGCTTTACGCGATTGTTCGTTATGGATAATGCTCTTACACATGTTATCCACGAATTCGAACAGAATTTCAACAGCCGCCTGAAAACGACCGGGCACGCCAGCAGTTGCTTTTTGGGCACCGCGCCACAAAAGAAAGCTGCCGATTACGCCTAACAGAACAGCAAAAAAGATTGCATCAAGGTTAATGAACGAAAAATCAGCGATGTTTTTCAGTCCTTGACCCTGAGTAACATCCGACATACTGGTCAAGCTTTGCAAGTGGTGCTTGATGTAGTCGGCAGCGGTCATAGTTTCACCTGCCATAGTGTTTCACTCTCAACAATACTAAAAAAACCAAATGACTGACGCCAAGAAACGCCAATAAAAATGGGTAAAATACCAGTGATCGATGCCATATCGCAAAAACGACCGACATAGATACCAGCGACAGCACTACTTTTAAAACCTCTCCGCCGATAAACATCGAACTTTGCAGATCGGGATTTCGTCGGGAAAACTTTAAAAGTAAAACTGCAAACAGGGTAGGCAAAATGTACGAAAATCCTCCCGCCAAAGCAGAGAGGAAGCCGGGCAATCCGGAAAATAATGCACAAACAACTGAAATTATTAACAATACAATCACTTGCAATGGGACTATCTGATTCATTGTACTCCACACCCCAAAAACGCAAGGTAAATTAATATAATCAAGAAGTTTGTTAACGTCAAGCAATATGTTAATCTTTGTGAACCTTTCACAGATAAATGATTAACACATATAAAACAAATCTTTGCAGAAACGGAGTTTAACACAAATTACATGTTGCTACACAGATTTTACAGAAGATTTTGATTTGTATTGTAAACATCTGTACGACCAGTCCTTTTATCAAAAATTCAGGCCGTCTGAAAAACTTTTTTCAGACGGCCTGTTTATCAAACCGTTAAAACTCTTGATTAATGCCTAACTGTTTCAGCAGGTAGTCAAACGTTTCCGGCGTATCAAAATGCAGTACGATTTTGCCTTTTTTCTGATTGCTGGTTTTGACTTCGGCATTAACACCCAAACGCTCGGTCAGGGCATCATTGATGCGGCGGATATCCGGGCTGATGGTTTTGACTGCTTCAGGCTTGGCTTTTTGATGAGCCAACTGGCTGCGGCGCTCTACCTCGCGCACCGACCAACCATTTTTGACGGCTTTTTGCGCCAGCTCCAATTGGTCAACCACATGCAAGGTCAGCAACGCACGGGCATGACCCATTTCCAGACGGCGTTGATAAAGCATTTCCTGAACCGGCTCAGGCAGGCTCAACAGGCGCAGGCTGTTGGAGATGGCACTACGGCTTTTACCGACGGCTTTTGCGATGGTTTCGTGAGTCAGGCCGAATTCGTCGGCAAGGCGTTTCAAACCTTGCGCTTCTTCAATCGGATTGAGGTTTTCACGTTGCAGGTTTTCAATCAAACCCATGGCCAACGCGGTTTCGTCGCTGATGGTTTTGATGACGACGGGAATTTCGGTCAAACCGGCCAACTGGGAAGCGCGCCAACGGCGTTCGCCGGCAATCAATTCATATTGAGACAGACCACGTTCGCGTACGATAACCGGCTGGATAATGCCTTGTGCCTTAATGGAATCGGCCAACTCCTGCAAGGCTTCGTCATCAATTTGCACACGCGCCTGATAACGGCCGGGCTGAATATCGGCGATGGCAACCGTTGTCAGGCGGTCGCTACTGCTGCTGTCCACTGCATTGGAAATCAGCGAATCCAAACCGCGTCCCAATCCAACTTTTGCTTTTGCCATATTGTTTTCCCTTTCAGACGGCCTCATTGTTGAAATGACGTATTCTATCGGATATTGCCGCTTTACGACAATTTGAATCACGATGATTTGACTATTGCCATTTATTTACGGAGCGAAACCGCAAACATGCCCCTTAAAGCGTTACTCAAACGGATTTCTTCCGCATTTTCCAACATCGCGTGCGTTATGTGGGTTTCCTTGATTGTATCCACACCTAAATATAGCTGCGGCTGCCTCAATACCGCTTGGCGCATTACCCCGTTCAAAATATCCAAATCCAAAGACGGCGTGAGCCATTGTCCTTGATATTTGACGAACACATTGCTTCTTCCACCCTCTAACAACAGACCGTCTGAATTGAAAAACAGGCTGTCAAATGCACCCTGCCCTTCTGCCGTTTTCCATGCTTGGTCAAAAATTTCACGGCGCGTGGTTTTGAAACGGCGCAGATAATCGCGTTGACTTAATGTGTGCTCACTCAAGATGACGTATTGCTGCCCATCCAATTCGGAAACAGCCGCATGGCTCAATGCAAGGCCGTCTGAAAACAAAGCAGCTTTAACTCTAAATAACCCACTTGGCAACGCATCTATATAGTGTTGAATTTGCTCTGCCGCATTTTGAGGCCAAGTCAGATTGAGCGCTTGCGCCGAGCTGTTCAGACGGCCTAAATGCAAATCAAGCAAACGGCACTGTCTATCTTCCACACGCATGGTTTCAAAAATACCGAAATCAGGCCGCAAGTCATTGAGGAAACGCGCCTTCCAACCGCACTCGCGATATTCGGCTTCAGGATCGCTATCAATCACAATCCCCGAACCCACACCATAAACGCCTTGATAAAGGCCGTCTGAAACCGGCTTCAAAGATAAGGTGCGAATCACGACATTAAATACACCTTCAAATCCCAAACCCGTATCACACGGATGCAAAAAGCCGATACTGCCTGTGTACAAACCGCGCGGTTCGGATTCAAGGGACTCAATAATCTGCATGCTCATGCGTTTGGGTGCGCCGGTAATACTGCCGCACGGGAAGGCTGCGCGGAGAATATCGGCAACCGAAACATCAGGCAGCGCCTGCGCCTCGATGGCACTGGTCATCTGCCAAACACTGCCGAAACGGGAAACTTTAAACGGCTCAGGCACGCATACTTTGCCCGTTTGCGCAATTTTGCCGAGGTCGTTGCGCAACAAATCGACAATCATCACATTTTCGGCGCGGTTTTTCGGGTCGTTTTGCAATTCAACGGCGCGGCGTTCATCTTGTCCGTCATGAAGAATCGGCGCAGTGCCTTTCATCGGCTCGGTTGTGATCAGGCCGTCTGAATCGATTTTGAGGAAAAGTTCGGGAGAAAAACACAAAGTCCATGCGTCCTGCCCTGCCCCGTCGGGCAGACAAGACAAAACGGCATACGGCACAGGCTGGCGCAAACGGCGGTAAAGCTGAATCGGATTGCCGTAAGTTTGCAGGTGCAAGCGTGCGGTGTAATTGATTTGATAGGTATCGCCGCGGCAGATGGCTTCGTGGATTTGACGGATATGCTCGAGATAATCGGCTTCGGATACGGAGAATCGGGGAGTAGAGATGCCTGCCTCAAGGCCGTCTGAATGATTGGCCAGCCAGCTTTCGGCATCGATTTCAGAATAATCGGCAAACCAGTGCAAACGCAAATTGCCACTGCGCGCGGATGAAATATCCATCAGTGGCAATCCGAATTCGTAGTCTGCAAACAACACTGCATACAGGCCTTTTTTCCAACCTGCCTGCAAAACATCATCCAACGATGCCAGTTCGTTATGATGAAAAAGGCAGCTTTCCACATGATTTTGATAGAGTTTTACACGACCGCTTAACGCATCGTCGAACAGGGCGAAATAAGGCATGATGTATGATACAAATAGGCTGATTATACGCTGTTTTTACAAAAATTATCAAACAAGCCGGAAAAAATCACTTATGTGTAATTTTATGTAGGCTAACACAGCATAAAGAGGTAAAATTAAGTCATACCACACCATATCATTTAAAACTTAATCGATAAGGAGACTTTATGGCAGACCACCAATTAGAACCGTTCGAGAATGTTGAACTGGGCGAGAAACAAGACCAGCTGCAAGTATTCGAAAAGGCTGTTTTGGAACACGAAGGACGCGGCACTGACGAAGATTCCAGCAGTGCACCGCTTCCTGCCAACTACCCGTACAAACAACGTATGCGCCGCTCTGTTTACGAAAAAGAAAAACAGAAGCTGCAAATCGAATTGTTGAAAGTACAAAGCTGGGTTAAAGATTCCGGTCAGCGCATCGTCAGCCTGTTTGAAGGCCGCGACGCAGCCGGTAAAGGCGGTACCATCAAACGCTTCATGGAACATTTGAACCCGCGCGGCGCACGCGTGGTTGCTTTGGAGAAACCAACCACTACCGAACGCGGCCAATGGTATTTCCAACGCTACATCCAAAACCTGCCGACCGCAGGCGAAATGGTATTCTTCGACCGCTCATGGTACAACCGTGCCGGCGTAGAACGCGTAATGGGCTTCTGCGAACCTAACGAATACCTGCTCTTCATGCGTCAAACCCCTGAATTGGAACGTATGCTTGTTGCCAGCGGCATCCATCTGTTCAAATTCTGGTTCTCCGTATCCCGCGAAGAACAACTCCGCCGCTTCATCTCCCGCCGCGACGACCCCCTGAAACACTGGAAACTGTCTCCTGTGGATATCCAATCGCTCGACCGCTGGGACGACTACACTGAAGCCAAAAACGCCATGTTCTTCCACACCCACACCGGCGACGCGCCTTGGGTCATCGTCCGTTCTGACGACAAAAAACGTGCACGTTTGAACTGTATCCGCTACTTCCTGCATCAGCTGGACTATCCGGGCAAAGACGTGAAAGCCATCGGCAAAGTGGACGAGAAAATTGTTTTGGTTCCCGATACACGTTACAAAGACAAAACTGTCGATCTCGGACACGATTAATTTGTAACATTACCAAAGGCCGTCTGAAATTTCATCTTTCAGACGGCCTTTTCTTAATCCTCACGATTCCAGTACGTTTTTTGTGCGAATACCAATTTATTGTCAGTGAATTTCACACTGTCCAAATTCAATGCCCAAACATCGCTTTTCATCACTCGAGCAGCAGGATGCACTTTGTAATACAAAGACTGCGCCACTTTCAAATCCGCTTCATCCTCAATCAAAGCGGCAGTCGCCGCAAACTGAATGCCGCTGATTTTTGCGATACTGTCAGGTTGTCCGGAAATGGTACCGGCTACTTTGGCAAAACGGCTCATCATTCCGCCATGCTTCGTTTGCAAAGAAGTCAGCACAATCAATCGGGCATTCGCCTCATCAAATACATAAAAACAGCAAGCCGCCCAAACTTCACCCTCTTCCGCAGCAGCAATACTGACGACATGATGACTACTCAAAAACTTCACTATATTGGCAGGAATCGTTTGCATGGTTTTTATCTTCCTTCGCAGTAGACGTAATTATGCTCAGGCCGTCTGAAACATCATCCCTGCCAGCGCGGCACATCGTTTTGAATGATGCCGAACAAGTCCAAAGCATGAGAGACGCTGTGAGTAATCATATCTTCGATGGATTCGGGCTTCTGATATAAAGCCGGAACGGGAGGAAACACAATGCCGCCCATCTCTGTCACGCGGCGCATATTTTCAATGTGCGCCAAGTTTAACGGTGCTTCACGCACCATTAATACCAACTTGCGCCGCTCTTTCAACGTTACGTCCGCCGCACGACTGAGCAAATTATCGGCAAATCCATGAGCAACCGAAGCCAAGGTTTTCATTGAACACGGCGCAATCAACATTCCATCCGTCAAAAACGATCCGCTGGCAATACTTGCCCCGACATTACGGACGGAATGCACGACATCCGCCAAAGCATAAACGTCTTCTTTGGTGTAATCCGTTTCCAAAGCGCGGGTCATCTCCGCCCCTTGCGAAACCACCAAATGCGTTTCTACCTGATGCTCACGCAAAAGCTGCAAAGCTTTCACGCCATACTGAAAACCGCTGGCACCGCTGATGCCGACAACCAAACGTTTCATTGTATTTCCCTGTCTCGGCCTAAAGATAAATAAAAGGCAGATTCTCAAGACGAAAAAATAACCGCTAAAAAGCGGTTAGATTTTCTAATGTGGTGCCGACAGCGAGATTTGAACTCGCACAGCCTACGGCCACTACCCCCTCAAGATAGCGTGTCTACCAATTCCACCATGTCGGCATAAATCAAATTGTCTTACTGCTGCTGAGGATTCGGAGCAACAGGAGTTGTATTGTTTTGTGCAGGCGTTGCAGGCTTAGGAGCCTGTTGGGTCTGCTTCACATCGCTGAAGTCTAAACCGTGCTTATTGGAGTGGGTGTGAATATACACCATTGCCATGCAGGTCGCAAAGAAAAATGTTGCGGCAATGGCAGTCGAGCGGCTGAGGAAGTTGGCATTACCGGCAGAACCGAATACGCCTTGCGCGCTACCGCTGCCGGAACCGAACGTTGCGCCGGCATCCGCGCCTTTACCGTGTTGCAACAATACTAACACGATTACGGCTAAAGCGGAAATAATATTAATGATCCAGATAAGGGTTTTAAAGGCTTCCATATGTTTTCTACGAGGCTTGTGCTGCGTTGATGATGGCGGTAAAGGAGTCATATGATAATGACGCGCCACCAACCAATGCGCCGTCTACATGAGGTACTGCGAAGATGTCGGCTGCGTTATCCGCTTTCACACTTCCGCCGTAAAGAACGCGGATTTTAACATCGCTTCCGCACAAAGACAAGATTTCTTTGTAGATAAATGCGTGCATATCGGCGATTTGTTCGACGGTGGCGACTTTGCCTGTACCGATCGCCCAAACCGGCTCGTAGGCAACGGCGATGTTTTTGGTGTTCAAACCTTGCAGGATGGAAAGCTGGTGGGCAATGACTTCGTGTTCTTTACCGGCTTCGCGTTCTTCCAAGCTTTCGCCGACGCACAACAATGGAATCAGGCCGACGTTGAGGACGTTTTCCATTTTGCGGCGTTGGATTTCGTTTTTCTCGCCGAAATAAAGGCTGCGCTCGGAGTGGCCGATGAGAACGATGTCTGTACCGATGTCGGCAAGCATTTCGGCGGACACTTCGCCAGTGTATGCGCCGTTATTCGGGAAACGGCTCACGTCTTGCGCACAGGTTAAGATGCGGTTGTTCAAAACAATCTGCATGGCGTTGTGCAGTTGCAACAGATAAACGGTCGGAGCGGCCAGGCCGATTAACACGCGTTCTGCGGTTGGCATGACACGGAAGCGGTGCATAAGCGCATTGTTGTTTTGGAGTCGGCCGTTCATTTTCCAGTTGCCGATAACCCATTTTTGGTCCCACATTCCGATTTGGTGATACATCTTTATTGCTCCGTGTGTTGGTTGTTGCTTGTTGTAGCGTCGTGTAATGTGAAAGTTTAGTGGATATATGTGCGCTTGGCAATTATTAACAAGCCTCGAGGCCGTCTGAAAGATGGCACACTCTCCGACAAGGATTTATAATGTATGCTTCGATAAAATTAAGAATTGAACGGAGCACAAATATGGACTTTGAAAAAGCGCGTTTCAATATGGTTGAACAGCAGATTCGTCCGTGGGATGTCTTGGACTTCGACATTTTGGATGCTTTGGAGGAGATCGGGCGCGAACATTTTGTCGGCAAGGCTTTTCAAGGTTTGGCCTATGCGGATATGGAGCTGCCGCTGACCAACGGCCATAAGATGTTGGAACCCAAAGTCGTTGCCCGCCTGGCTCAAGGCTTGAAACTGAAAAAAGACGAAACCGTCTTAGAAATCGGTACAGGTTCAGGCTATGCAACCGCCCTGCTGTCCAAACTGGCCGGCAAAGTCGTCACCGACGACATCGATGCCGAACAGCAGCAACGCGCCAAAAAAGTTTTGGACGAATTGGGCTTTACCAACGTCGATTATGTGCAAAACAACGGCCTGACCGAAGCATCGCAAGGCGCTCCTTTTGATGCAATTTATGTGGGCGGCGCAGTAGACAGCGTACCTGAAATTCTGAAAGAGCAACTGAAAGACGGCGGCCGTATGGTGGTCATCGTCGGCCGCAAACCGGTACAACGCGCGCTTTTGCTGACGCGCAACGGCAATGAGTTTTCCGAAAAGGTATTGTTCGACACCGTCGTGGCACACTTGGAAGACAAATCGGCCAATCCGTTCGGCGATTTCGATTTTTAAACAACAGGCCGTCTGAAAGTTCAGACGGCCTCATACTTTCATATTCTACCCTATGACCAACATCATCCAACTCTCGCCCACCGAATTGAAACAATGGCAGGACGAAGGCCGCGCATTTCATCTGCTCGACGTCCGTACCGATGAAGAATACGCCATCTGCACCCTACCCGCCGCCATTCATATCCCGATGAACCTCATCCCCCTGCGCCAAAACGAGCTGCCCGACGACGATTTGCCCATCGTCGTTTACTGCCACCACGGCATCCGCAGCCTGCACACGGCAATGTATCTAGAAGATGCCGGATTTGAAAACCTCTACAACCTACAAGGCGGTATTGATGCTTGGGCAATGCAGGTGGACAGCAAAATGATGCGGTATTGAATCGGTTTTATCAATAAAAGGCCGTCTGAAGCAGGATTTCAGACGGCCTTTACGATTATTTCACAAACCGTGCATCTGCCATAAACGGCCGTGTAGCGGCTGGTTTGACGGAATAGAAGCGGGAGAAAGTGCTGTCGATTTTGGTCTGTATCGGCTTACCATCCAATGTTGCCGATGCTTCCAATTTCACACCACCACCACTGGTTTCGCCTAATTTCATATTTGGCAACGTCAGTTTGGCAATATTGAGTTTCGCATTTTCCACTTTGGTATCGGGAGACATCAGCTGTTTGCCGACCGGACGGATTTTTTCACCCTCATCATGAGGCGCAGCACCACCGTTATCGTCAACCACGCCGATATTAATCAATCTGGCAGACGCCAAATCCATCTTGCCGTTTTTGACCGGAATACCGACAAACAGTTTTACGCCGCGATGAATGAACGTATTGTCCCGCCACTGAGTTTGGCCCTCTTTCGGCGGTTTGGTTTCTGCCGCCACCGAATAAGTGCGGCCCATAATCATCAATTTATAACCTGGAATTTTTTTCGAACCGAATCCATCAGTGATATCTTCGACCAGTTGCGGCGCAGTCAGGGTTTCATTTGCCAAAATACGGGCTGAAGTTTCTGCCAAATGGGCAGGCTTGCTGTCTATGGTCAATGCCTGTTCATGGCCGAAATCAGACGCAAATGCAGGCACGGCGGCCAGTGCAGCGGCCAATGCTAGAATACGGATAGTTTTCATTGCAGACTCCTGATAAAAATGTAATTGGGTTGATTACCCGATAAAATCCGGGCAATATTGATTGGAGTCGATATTTTTATATAAATGATACAGATTATCAAGAATATTTATATTTTAAAATAAAAAAGGCCGTCTGAAACTTAGTTTCGGACGGCCTTTTAATCTACTTAAAACCTTCTATCAGTCTTTGAAGCGTTTGAATACCAATGTGCCGTTGGTACCGCCAAAGCCGAAGGAATTGGAGATGGCAACGTCGATTTTCGCATCGCGTGCTTCGTTGGCGCAGTAGTCCAAATCGCAACCGGCTTCAACGTCTTGTTCAAAGATGTTGATGGTCGGTGGAGATTTTTGCTCGTGTACTGCCAACACGCTGTACAACGCTTCCACGCCACCGGCCGCGCCGAGCAAGTGGCCGGTCATAGATTTGGTGGAGTTAACAATGACTTTGCGCGCATGATCGCCCAAAGCGCGTTTGAGGGCTTTGGTTTCGTTGGCATCGCCCAAAGGAGTCGATGTACCGTGTGCGTTGACGTAATCAACGTCTTCAGGATTCAGGCCGGCATCTTTCAGGGCGCGGGTAACGGCCAATGCAGGGCCTTCTTCGTTAGGCGCGGTAATGTGGTAAGCATCGGAGCTCATACCGAAGCCGACGATTTCGGCGTAAATTTTCGCACCGCGTTTTTTCGCGTGTTCCAATTCTTCCAACACCAGCACGCCAGCGCCTTCGCCGATAACGAAACCGTCACGGCCTTTGTCCCACGGACGGGAAGCGGTAGCAGGGTCATCGTTTCGGGTGGAAAGTGCCTTCATGGCAGCAAAACCGCCAACGCCCAAAGTGCTGATCGCGCCTTCTGCACCGCCGGCAATCATCACGTCTGCGTCGCCGTATTTAATCAGTCGTGCAGAGTCGCCGATAGAATGCGCGCCGGTCGTACAGGCAGACACCATGCCGTAGCTCGGGCCGCGGTAGCCTTTGAGGATGGTCACGTGGCCGGAGATCAGGTTAATCAGCGAGCCTGGAATAAAGAAAGGATTGATTTTGCGCGCTCCGCCTTCGATAACGGCTTTGCCGGTCGCTTCGATGCTGGGCAGGCCGCCGATACCGGAGCCGATGTTGACACCGACGCGGTCTTTGTCGAGGGTTTCCAAATCGTCCAAGCCTGAATCATTGATGGCTTGCAGGGCGGCGGCAATACCGTAGTGGATGAACACGTCCATACGGCGCGCTTCTTTCGCGCTGATGTATTGGCCGATGTCGAAATCGCGCACTTCGCCGGCGATTTGGCTGTTGATGTCGGATGCGTCAAAGCGGGTAATCCGTCCGATGCCGCTTTTGCCTGCGAGCAGATTGCTCCATGCGGTGGCGACGTCGTTGCCGACCGGTGATACTTGGCCAAGACCTGTGATGACTACTCTTCTCTGACTCATGATAATCTCGCTGTTGGTTGTCGGGATTTTCGCGGCAGCCTTGCTCTTTTTCTTTGTGAAACGGGCAAAACTCATGCCGTCTGAAATTTCAGGGGTTTAATAATAAGGTAAAAGCCTCTATTGCGATGGCGCAGCAGAGGCTGGATGTTTGGTGCGACCGATTAGCCTTGGTGGGCGTTGATGTAGTCGATAGCCAATTGTACGGTAGTGATTTTTTCAGCGTCTTCGTCAGGGATTTCGCAGCCGAAAGCTTCTTCCAAAGCCATCACCAGTTCTACGGTGTCCAGAGAGTCAGCACCCAAATCGTCTTGGAAAGAAGATTCGTTTTTCACTTCGGCTTCGTTTACGCCCAGTTGTTCAGCAACAATTTTTTTAACTTGTTGTTCGATGTTTGACATGTCAGTCGTTCCTTTTCGCCTTGCGGCAGGTTGTTTAAGGGAAATAATTCGTCGGTATTGTACCGAATTCGGATAGAGTTTTCCATCTAATCCTGCATTTTAGCACAGATTATTCAGTAAAAACCTGTTGTTGTGCATATTAGCATAGCCTGATTTTAACCTACAAGCGGGAATTTGTTTTGTTACGTATTAACATTAACATTATTAAAAAAAGGGGCTGTACTAGATTAGCAGATATGTTACCCTCGAAATATGAAGATAACACACTGCAAATTAAAGAAAAAAGTACAGAAAGAACTGCTTCGTTTTTTTGTACTCGAAGTTACCGCCCGTTCCGCTGCCGATATTTTGGGCATTCAGCCCAACTCCGCTATTCTGTTCTACCGCAAAATTCGTATGGTTATCAGCCATTATCTGGCCTTGGCTGCCGATGAGGTTTTCGAGGGCCCTGTCGAGCTGGACGAAAGCTATTTCGGCGGACGGCGTAAAGGCAGACGTGGTCACGGGGTGGCAGGAAAAGTGGTTGTCTTCGGCATTCTGAAACGCAACGGACGGGTCT
>NZ_KV821248.1:0-34375 GCF_001815615.1 Neisseria sp. HMSC075C10 | reverse complement strand
TGTCATTAAAAAGAAAATCATGCCGGACAGCATTGTTTACACGGATAGCCTGAGCAGCTACGACAAGTTGGACGTGAGCGGTTTCATCCATTACCGCATCAACCATTCCAAGGAATTTGCCGACCGTCAGAACCACATTAATGGCATTGAGAATTTTTGGAATCAGGCAAAACGTGTCTTGCGAAAATACAATGGAATCGATCGCAAATCTTTCCCGCTGTTCTTGAAAGAATGCGAATTTCGATTTAATTTCGGCACACCGTCTCAACAGCTTAAAATCCTGCAAAAATGGTGTGGAATTTAGGGCTAATCTACTAGTACAGCCCCTTAAAAAAATTTTGATGGCGGTTGCTGCTGAAAAAGTAGGAATTAGATTTGAGAGAAGGTTTTTGCATATGCTGGTTTCGTGAAGGCCTACGCAGGATCAGCGTTGTCAGCGTTTTCATGTGTATACTAACCTTCTGCAAGGTATCTGCTTAATCATATTTGAAATCAGTATTAAAGCATAATTATCAGTATCCGAAATTCCAGTTAATTAAATATTCAGAGACAATCGTTAAGATTGATTTAAGGATGAAAATGCAAGACCAAGAAAACATTAAAAACCAAGAAGAACAAGAAAATCAGCCAAAAGAAGACAATGGTGCCATGACCAAGTTGCAAGATGTGTTCAATCTTGCGCATGACCAGGCCCATCCCGATAAAATTGATGCCGTCATCCGCGCCAATACTCGGGTGTCCGGAACCAATATGTGGGTATTGATGTTTGCCATTGCCGTGGCGAGTATCGGTCTGAATGTAAACAGCACGGCGGTAGTGATCGGAGCGATGTTGATTTCGCCGTTGATGGGGCCGATCGTCGGTATGGGTTACGGTTTAGCGGTAGGGGATACTGCGCTGATCCGTCAAGCCGTGCGCAATATTATTATATTCGTCGTCATCAGCTTGATTACCGCTACGTTGTATTTCCTATTAACCCCGCTTAAAGAGGCGCAAAGCGAGCTTTTGGCGCGTACTCAGCCGACCCTTTGGGATGTGTTGATTGCCTTCTTCGGCGGTAGTGCGGGTATTGTGGCGCTGACTCGGAAAGAAGGAGGCAATGCCATACCGGGTGTGGCGATTGCTACCGCATTGATGCCGCCCCTGTGTACTGCGAGCTACGGACTGGCACATGGCAACTGGCACTACTTTCTCGGTGCTTCATATCTTTTTGCCATCAACTGCGTGTTCATCGCTTTTTCGACCTTGTTGTTTTCTAAGCTGCTCAAGCTGCCGCGCAGGGGGTTGGTAACGGAATCCAAACGCCGGTTGCAAAGCATCATTATTACTGCCGTCGTGTTGGCTGTGATGATTCCGAGCGGCTATATGGCATCAGGGCTGGTGCGTCAGGAGATCTTCAACACCAGAGCCAATGCCGCCATTGCCACTGCGCAGCAACAGGAAGGTTTTTTCGTGCTGCGTAAGATGTTGAACCACAGAGAAAATAAAGTCGGTCTGATTGTCAATGGAACGGGCAATGCCGAGAAAATTTCCGCCTTGCTGGTGAAAAGCCTTAACGCGTCGGGGGTGAAAGAGCCGAAGGTCAACGTGGTCTATGCGGGAGGGAACAATGCCAAAATCGAAGAATTGCTGGCAAGCCGAAACAACCCGGTTCAGCAGCAAAATGAGCTGAAAGAGCAGCAGGCCTATATCGATACCATACTGGCAGGCAAAGCCTCCGATATCGACGATGCAGCGGTACTCAAGGAATTAAAAGCCCAATATCCGGAAGCGGAAAAAATCGTTGTCGGACGCGGCTTGGCTTGGGATAAAGCGCAAACAACGCCTGTTTCCGAACAGTCTGAAAGCCAAAAAAACGCAGAACCGAAGACAGATACATATGACGATATCGTCGTTGTCTCTCTCGAATTGGAGCAGCCACTACCTGCCAAAGATCACGAGCGGATACAGGCGTGGTTAAGCCAGCGTTATGAGGGTAAGGTCGTGCGCATATTATTAACGCACAAGTCTCAGACAGATAAACCGTCTAACGAATAATCGCCTTCAGGCTTTATCCATTTCCGAGAAATCATTGATTGTTCCTAGTACACCAAATCCGCCTCAAACACGCCTCTCAAGGCGTTGGAGAGGCGGATTTTTTTCTGCGCGTTCGAGCATGTCGCGGGTAATGTGCGTTTCGATGATGGTGTCCGCGCCCAAGTAGGTTTGCAGCTGCTGCAACACGGCTTGGCGCATGATGCCGTTGAGGATATCCAAATCCAGAGACGGGGTGAGACGGGTGTTTTTGTGCATGTCCATGTTTCAGTATTCTCCTGGAAATACTGTAAACAACGCTACTAGTTTCTACAGCATCGAGTTGATAACGTTCGCCCACACCGGCAAGGTTTTCTGCGCCAAGGACGAGTTTGAGTTTCTCAAAGTCGATTTGGTCTTCGCAAAAGACTTCGGGAAAGATTTGTTTGAGTTTTAATATATTGTTTTGTTTGGAATTATTTTCTAAATCGTGTATAATTTTTCGGTTCGGTTGCCATAATTGCATCTTCCATCAATGATCACTTACAAAGTGTCCATTTTATCGGGACTTGTTGAAAGTTAAAAGAAAAGAAGGCCGTCTGAAAAACTTTAATATTCGTTTTTCAGACGGCCTTCTTTTCACTTGCCGAAACAAGAGTATTTTGTTTCTCAACTTTACAAAACGGTCAGTCTTGCTGCTTGCTTCTACCCCAAAAATTCTTTTAAAAACAGCAACACGCAGGCAAGTTCGTCGGCGGATTCGCGTTGCGTGCCGTTGCCGGTATGGCCGCCGCCGTCGGGCGAGTAGAGCCAAGATTGCGGCGAGGTTTCGCGCAGTTTGGCGTAGAACTTGAGCGCGTGTGCGGGGTGGACGCGGTCGTCGCTGAGGCTGGTGGTAATGAGCGCAGGCGGATAATCGATGCCGTCTGAAAGATTGTGATACGGCGACAATTCGCCCAGCCAGCGTTTGCAGACTTCGTATTTCTGCGGATTGCCGTATTCGTCCGTCCAGCTTGAACCGGCGGAGAGCAGCGGATAACGGATCATATCGGTCAGCGGCACTTCGCACACCAGCGCGCCTATGCTTTGCGGTTCGCGCACGAAGGCGGCGGCGGTAATCAGGCCGCCGTTGCTGCCGCCCTGCAAACCGATGTGTTTGGGCGAACTCATGCCGCGTTCGGACAAATCGCGCACAACTGCCAATAAATCATCAACGCTTTTGTGTTTGCTGATTCCCTGCGCCTCCTGATGCCAGCGCGGGCCGAATTCGCCGCCGCCGCGGATGTTCGCCAATACAAAGGCATTGCCCTCTTCCAGCCAATATTTACCGACGCTGCCGAGATAATGCGGCAATTCGGGAATGCCGAAACCGCCGTAGGCATAAACCAAGGTCGGCGTGTCGGGCGTGGCGTTTTTGCCGACGTGGAAATAAGGAATGCGCTCGCCGTCGGCTGAAGTCGTCCAAAACTGCTGCACGTTGATGCCGTCTGAATCGAACTGCTGCGGCTGACGGCGCATGACGGTCAGTTCCATCACGTTCAAATCCAGCGCAAACAGCGTCAGCGGCGTGGTGAAATCGCTGGCGGCAAGGTAAACCACGTCGCCACCCCACGGTTGGTCGGTCATTTCCAACGCACCCGAAGGCAAGCGCGGCAGTTCGACTTCCTGCCATTTGCCGTCGGTAAAGCGCCATGCTTTCAGACGGCCTTGTACGTTCTCCAACAGGCTCGCCACGACAAAACGCTTGGTCGTTTCCACGCTTTCCAATGCCTGTGTTTCATCAGGCGCAAACAAAAGCTGCGCCGCGCCCAATTCGCCGCGGTTTAATTTTACTGCCACCAATGCGCCGCTCGGATAGCTTTGGTTCGCGCGATTCCAGTCTTTGCGCAGCGTCAGCAAAAGATGTCCGGCCAGATAGCCGACCACGTCGCAATCATTGGGCAGGTTTAACGGTTTCACCTCACCTTCGGCCGACACCTGCAAATAGGTTTTGGTGTAAAAACCGTCCGACGCTTCAATCAAATCAATCGGCGAACCCTGCGGATCGAGATAGCGCCAAGCGTTCACCATCATGCCGTCTTCAGCAATTTGATACACCGGCAGGCTTTCCTCGAAACTTTTGCCGCGCTCCACCAGCCACACTTCGCGCGGATAGCCCGATTCGGTCAACTGGCGTTCGTCCCAAGCCGGACACACCCACACGCTATTTTCATCGCGCCACGACACATGGTTTTTGCCTGCCGGAAAGTGAAAACCGCCTTCTACCAACTCCCCTGCTTCCAAATCCACTTCCAGCGTGTACGCCGTATCGCCGCCCGATTTGCTCAGTGTTAACAACGCGCGGTTGGGCTTTTCCACCAAGTGCGACACGCCGCCCAAATACACATCGTCGCCAAGCAATTCGTCGAAATCCGCCACTGAAAACAGGATTTTCCACTCAGGATAGCCGGAACGGTACGTCGCCGCGGTACACACGCGGTACACGCCCTTCGGATATTCCGCGTCCTGATGGAAATGGTACATCCGCGCGCGGTGTTCCTGACAAAACGGAATCTGCCGTGTGTCCTGCAATTGCGCCAAAATACCGTCGGACAATGCGCGCGCCTTGTCGTTTTCTAAAAAACGCTTGCGCGTTTCGGCATGCGCCGCGGCGGCGAAATTTTGCGTTTCGGGAGATTCGAGGTTTTCAAAATGGAGATAGGAATCGGGGTAGGATTTCATAGAAAAGGCCGTCTGAAAGATTGGGAAATGGAATTATAACGGCAAAATCAAAAAAGGCCGTCTGAAACCTGCGTTTCAGACGGCCTGAACATTCTTCAACTCAACGCCCGTATATTTTCCACAAACCTTCCTGCAAACCAAACGCAGGCTCACCGTCTTTCGGCTGGGTGCGGACGTAGCTGCCGTCAGGCTGCATCAGCCAAGCCTGGGTATTGTCTTCCAAGGCCATTTCCAAGCCTTCTCGGATCACGCGTTCTTTGAGTTCGGGCGTGGTAATCGGCGTGGCGACTTCAATGCGGCGGAAGAAGTTGCGACCCATCCAGTCGGCGCTGGAGATAAAGGTATCGTCTGCACCGTTGTTATGGAAGCAATACACGCGCGAGTGTTCGAGTTGGCGGCCGATGATGGAACGGACGCGGATGTTTTCGGACAAGCCTTTGACACCCGGGCGCAAGGTACACATACCGCGCACAATCAGATCGATTTGCACGCCTGCCGCACTGGCCTGATACAGCGCATCAATTACGCTCGGCTCGATGAGGGAGTTCATCTTGGCGATAATCCGCGCCGGTTTGCCGGCTTTGGCGTGTTCTGTTTCCTGCTTGATGCGGTCGATGACCATTTTGTGCAGGGTAAACGGGCTTTGATAGAGCTTGTTCAGACGGCCCGGCTTGCCCAAGCCTGTGATTTCCATAAACAGAATGTTCACATCGGCAGTGATTTGTTCGTCGGCGGTGATGATGCCGAAGTCAGTGTAGATGCGCGATGTGCCTTGGTGGTAGTTGCCGGTACCGAGGTGGGCATAACGCTTGAGCACGCCGTCTTCGCGGCGGATAACCAAAGCCATTTTGGCATGGACTTTGTAGCCGAATACGCCGTACACGACGTGTGCGCCTGCCTCTTCCAGCTGCTTCGCCCAGTTGACGTTGTTGGCTTCGTCAAAACGCGCCATCAGTTCGACCACGACGGTAACTTGTTTGCCCGCCAGCGCGGCCTTCATCAATGCGCGCACAAGCTCGGAATTGCTGCCGGTACGATAGATGGTCATTTTGACGGCCAACACATCCGGATCGGCCGCAGCCTCGCGTATCATTTGGACAACCGGATCAAACGACTGATACGGGTGGTGCAGCAAAATCGGCGACTGTTTGACCAGTTTGAACACGGAGCCGTTTTTACGCAAGGCTTTCAGACGGCCTGCGTTGCGCGGCGGAAACTTCAAATCCGGCCTGTCCACCAAATCGGGAACGGCATTGAGGCGCACCAAATTGACCGGCCCTTTGACCTGATACAGCTCGGTAGAAGTCAGTTTGAACTGGGCGAGTAGGAAATCGTGAATGTATGCCGGGCAAGTGTCCGCCACTTCCAAGCGCACGCCGTCGCCGTATTCGCGGTCGTGCAATTCGTTTTGAATCGCGGCACGCAGATTTTTCAAATCTTCTTCATCCACCGTCAAATCGCTGTCGCGCGTGAGGCGGAATTGATGGCAACCCTTCACTTTCATGCCGGGGAAAAGTTTGCCGACATGGGCGTGCAAAATAGACGATAAGAACACAAAGCCTGCATCGCCGCCGCAAATTTCAGACGGCATGGGGACGACACGCGGCAAAATGCGCGGCGCCTGCACAATCGCCATTCCGGACGGACGGCCGAACGCATCCGTGCCTTCGAGTTCGACGGCAAAGTTGAGCGATTTGTTTAACGGGCGCGGGAACGGGTGCGAAGGATCGAGACCGATGGGCGTGAGAATGGGCAAAAGCTCGTTGTCGAAATAGTTTTCAATCCATTTCTTTTGCGCGGCCGTCCAATTGCGGCGGCGGTAAAAATGGATGCCTGCACGGTCAAGTTCGGGTTGAAGCACATTATTAAACCAATCATATTGCTCGCGGATCAGCGCCTGCGCCTCTTTTGCCACCGCCTCAATGGTTTCGGCTGCGGTTTTGCCGTTGTCGAGCAGTTGATGCGGACGCAGTTTGTTTTCGCGTTTCAACCACGCCATGCGAACTTCAAAAAATTCGTCCAAATTGGAAGAAACAATGCACAAAAAACGCAAACGCTCCAACAAAGGAACTTTCGTATCCTGCGCCTGAGCCAGTACACGGCGGTTAAACGCCAACAGGCTGAGTTCCCGGCAAAGAATTCGGTTTTGCTCGGGCATGGTTCACTCCTGAAACATCGGTCATTAAGATGATCAAGTATAACGTTTTGCCGCTGTTCCGTCAGGTTTCAGACGGCCTTAGCAGACAACCTCATCCCTATTTGAGGCAAGACAAAGGGTTATCCGTTTTTTCTATGCCGAAACAGCGGTTTTTGCTATAATGCGCAGTTTAATGCAACCGCAATACCACTGCTAAAGGATAAGAAAATGGGCTTTTTGCAAGGCAAAAAAATTCTGATTACCGGCATGATCTCCGAGCGTTCCATCGCTTACGGCATCGCCAAAGCCTGCCGCGAACAAGGCGCGGAATTGGCATTTACTTATGTTGTCGACAAACTGGAAGAGCGCGTCCGTAAAATGGCGGCCGAACTCGGCTCCGAACTCGTGTTCCGCTGCGACGTTGCCAGCGATGACGAAATCAACCAAGTTTTCGTTGATTTGGGCAAACACTGGGACGGCTTGGACGGCCTCGTCCACTCCATCGGCTTCGCCCCCAAGGAAGCCTTGAGCGGCGACTTCCTCGACAGCATCAGCCGCGAAGCGTTCAACACCGCTCACGAAATCTCCGCATACAGCCTGCCTGCGCTGGCCAAAGCCGCACGTCCGATGATGCAGGGCCGCAACGCCGCAATCGTTGCACTGAGCTACTTGGGCGCCGTTCGTGCCATTCCTAACTACAACGTTATGGGCATGGCCAAAGCCAGCCTTGAAGCCGGCATCCGCTTCACCGCCGCCTGCCTGGGCAAAGAAGGCATCCGCTGCAACGGCATCTCCGCAGGCCCGATCAAAACCCTGGCCGCTTCCGGCATCGCCGATTTAAGCAAACTCTTGGGCCACGTCGCTTCCCACAACCCATTGGGCCGCAACGTTACCACTGAAGAAGTCGGCAATACAGCCGCCTTCCTGCTGTCCGACCTCGCTTCCGGCATCACCGGCGAGATTACATACGTTGACGGCGGTTACAGCATCAACGCGCTGAACGACGAAGAGAACTAAACAGTTTTTACGCAAAACGCACTTTCATCATGAAAGTGCGTTTTTTATGGCCATTACATTATGGTTTGAATGACTGCATAACTAATAAGGCCGTCTGAAATTCAAATACAAGCTTGAAACATACTCTTAGTAGGACTTGACGTGCTATGCATATAACATTACAACGTTATCATTTCATCTCATTTAAAAGGCAAGATAGAGCATTGATTCTAAAGATAACATTCATGTTATCTGATACTTAGCCGCTGATAAAAAGTGGTGTAAAAAAGTAACAGAAAAATTTCAGACGGCCTGTTTTTCATACAGAAGGCATAGAAGCAGGACATTTTTGGCATAAAATACAAAATTTAACATTAATGAATTTTTCTTAACCGATAAAGCGTTAATATGCCTGCCGATTTATTGAATCACATCTGATTTTGACTCAAACACATACAGGAGATTAATTATGTCAATCGCTTCAGAATTTAAAGAATTTATTATGCGTGGCAACGTGATCGACCTCGCAGTCGGTATGGTTGTCGGTACAGCATTCAGCAGCATCGTCAAATCATTAGTTGACGATGTAATCATGCCTCCTATCGGTCTGTTGATCGGCGGCGTTGATTTCTCCAACCTGTTCATCACGCTGAAAGACGGCGCACAAGCCGCTCCTGAAGCTGGTTACGCCAACCTGGCGGCTGCTCAAGCAGCCGGTGCCGTTACCCTGAACATCGGTCTGTTCATCAACACTGTAATCAGCTTCCTGATCATCGCCGCTGCCATCTTCTGCGTGGTTAAAGCCATCAACTCTGTGAAAAAAGCCGAAGCTCCTGCTGAAGAAGCACCAGCAGAGCCTAGCGAAGAAGTTCTGTTGTTGCGCGAAATCCGTGACTCTCTGAACAAAAACTAATCACAATACCTAAACATACACACACAAACCAAGGCCGTCTGAAACCATTTCAGACGGCTTTTCTCATACCATTTTTCCTTAAGCCCTTCCTATTGAAAAAACCATGCCTTCCCTTTCTCAGCAATCTATCCTGCTTTTTCAACCATGAAGCAACGCTCATGGTAAACACAAAGAAAATAAGAGCAGCATAACTCCTTGCCAATAAAAAAGCCCGATGCGTTCAACATCGGGCTTTTAACTGGAAAACCAATCTTAATCTTTGCGTGTTTCCACCAAAATCATTTCGACTGCTACGTCTTCCACTTCTACTTTAGGCACATCCGAACGGCGTGTTTTAGCAACCGGTTCAGGTTGTGGCTGTGCGGCAAAAGCGGCAACGGCTTGCGGATCAGTTTCAACGAAGATCAAATCGCCCAAGCTCTCAGGCACAACGATTGCAACAGGCGCTGCTTCGGCTACGGTTTCAGTTTGTGTGGCAACAGTTTCGGCTGGTGCTTCAACCGGTGTAACAGTAGCCGTTGCATTCGGAGACAATACCGCAGAAATGGCTTCTTTGACGTTGCTGACCGCAGATGCAAGCAGGGCTTGTTCGGCATCAGCGCCTTCAGTTTGCGCTACGGCAGGCTCGTCTTCGCTTTCAATCGCAAATACGAATGGCTCTGCGCTGGTCACTTCAGGCTCGGATACTACAATCACCAGCGGCTCGGCTTGATCGCTTTCAGAAGACAATGTCGCATTTGCAGCTTCAACCGTTTCATTCAAACCCAAAACATGCGCTACGGCAAAGAGGACTTTGTCGGCGGTATCGGTAATGTTCAGGTATTGCTCGATTTTTGCTGAAGACGGGATATTGCGTTTTTTGCTGTTGGAACGGCGGTCGTTGCGATTGTTGCGCTGACGGTTGTTGCGTTCACGTCCTTGACGGCCGTTGTTTTTCACACCCTCTTCGCTGCGGGCATTGTCGTCCGTTTCAACTTGCGCCTGTTCGCCATCGGCTTGAACGTTCACGTCCTCAACACGGTTTTCCGCAGATTGATTACGGTTGCGCTCGTTGCGACTGTTGTTGCGGCGGCGTTTATTGCCGTTTTGTTCCGCTTGGTTTTCAGACGGCATCTCAGCCAGTGCAGCCACTTCTTGAACATTTACGTCTTCAACCACTTCCTCAACACGGTTGCGCTCGTTGTTGCGCTCGTTGTTGCGATCATCTCGGCGGTTGTTACGGTTGCGGTTGCGGCGGGTGTCTTTACGCTCGTCGTTGCGGCTTTCGTTTGATTTGTTTTCTTCAAACTTGCTGTCGACAGCTTCGGCATTCACTTCGCGCACTTCGACTTTGCTGCCGTCGTTTTTGTTGTTGCGGCGTGGATTTTGACGGCGGCTGTTTGAACGGCGGTTGCTGTTTTGGCTGCGGTTGGTTGTAGTGCGTTTTTCGGCAGGCTCTTGAGCAACTGCGGCAGGTGCAGGCTCACCGCCGAAAATGCGTTTCAACCAAGCTTTGAAGCTGTCCCACCAAGAGGCTTTTTTCTCAGGGGCAACAGTCGGTGCAGGCTGGGTATGGCGCACGCCTTTGACAGCTGGCTCAGGACGGGAAGCTTTGGCTTTTTCGCTGCCGAAAGGTTTGGCGGATTCGTCTTCTTCCGGCTCGGCGACGCGTTTGTAGCTCGGTTCGCCATCTTCTTCTACGTCATCAATGCGGATGCGGTTGATTTCGTAGTGCGGATTTTCCAAGTGGATATTTGGAATCAGGACGACGTTCACATCCAAACGCTCTTCCATCGCAAACAGCTCGGCGCGTTTTTCGTTCAACAGGAAGGTAGCAACATCGACAGGCACTTGTGCGTGTACTTCACCGGTGTTGTCTTTCATTGCTTCTTCTTGAATGATGCGCAAAACGTGCAGGGCGGTGGATTCGATGCCGCGGATGACGCCGGTACCGGCACAGCGCGGACACGCAACATGGCTGCTTTCGCCCAAAGCCGGTTTCAAACGTTGACGGCTCAATTCCAAAAGGCCGAAACGCGAAAGTTTGCCCATTTGCACGCGGGCGCGGTCTTTTTTGAGCGCGTCGCGCAGGACGTTTTCAACATCGCGCTGGTGCTTGGGGTTTTCCATGTCGATGAAATCGATGACGACCAAACCGCCCAAGTCGCGCAGGCGCATTTGGCGGGCAACCTCTTCGGCGGCTTCCATATTGGTTTTGAACGCGGTGTCTTCGATGTCCGAGCCGCGTGTGGCGCGCGCAGAGTTGACGTCGATGGAAACCAGGGCTTCGGTGTGATCGATCACAATCGCGCCACCGGAAGGCAGGCTGACGCTGCGTGAGAACGCGCTTTCGATTTGGTGTTCAATTTGGAAGCGGGAGAACAGCGGCGTGTGGTCTTGATAGAGTTTCAGACGGCCTACATTGCTCGGCATGACATAGCTCATGAACTCGGCAACTTGGTCGTAAACTTCTTGATTGTCCACCAGAATTTCGCCGATGTCGGGACGGAAATAGTCGCGAATCGCACGAATCAGCAGCGAGCTTTCCATAAAGAGCAGGTAAGGGTCATGATGCGCTTTGCCTGCTTCTTCAATGGCTTGCCAGAGTTGCTTGAGGTAGTTCAAATCCCATTCCAACTCTTCCGCGCTGCGGCCGATGCCGGCAGTACGGGCAATGATGCTCATGCCGTTTGGAATATCGAGTTCGGCCATGGCGGCTTTCAACTCTTGACGCTCTTCGCCTTCGATACGGCGGGATACGCCGCCGCCGCGCGGGTTGTTCGGCATCAATACCAAATAGCGGCCGGCCAGGCTGATGAAGGTGGTCAGCGCCGCGCCTTTGTTGCCGCGTTCGTCTTTTTCGACTTGGACGATAACTTCCATGCCTTCTTTGAGCACGTCCTGAATACGCGCCCTGCCGCCTTCGTAGTCGCGGAAATATGAACGCGATACTTCCTTAAACGGCAAAAAGCCGTGGCGGTCGGTTCCGTAATCGACGAAACACGCTTCCAGCGACGGCTCGATGCGGGTAATGATACCTTTGTAGATATTGCCTTTACGCTGTTCTTTACCCAGCGTTTCGATGTCCAAGTCCAAAAGGTTTTGGCCATCGACAATAGCAACGCGCAACTCTTCGGCCTGCGTTGCGTTGAATAACATTCTTTTCATAGTCACCTCGTGAACAGCGGCCGTTTGATTTGTGAATATCTTTTTCAGACGGCCTGTCTGTCCGGTTGGCACTCTTCAAAGGCGAGATGGGAAAATCCCCGTGTAACCAGTATTTGATTTGAAATCCGCAAGGTTGCATGCTTGAGCTCAAGCCATGTGCGGACGGATTCGGATAAAGAAGGAAATAAAGAACAATGCGGCGGAAAGGTTGATGGTTCCGCTGCCGTCCGAACGCTGATGCTTCGGACAAAATTAAGGCAGCCTACATCTTCTTATTATCGTAGCGCCGGTAATTTCGGACGGTGCTGCGCGGACTGCGTCTTACGCCCGGCCGGACGGCAGGTTCAATTCAAACTTAATTACGGGATTGCGTTTGCCGGCTTTGAACAAACACAAGGAAATGCTTTGCGGAGTGCGTTTTTAATATAAAATCTCGTTTTAACAATAAATCCGTTTCAGACGGCATGCGATGGCAGGTTCAAGTCCCGAAACGGACGTTTGGGATTATAGAGAAAATGCACGCAATACGCAAAGATTCAGTCAGCCTGATTGCCGTTGCCGAACACGAGGAAGGCCAACGCCTTGATAACTATCTGATAAAAATCCTCAAAGGCGTCCCGAAAAGCCATATCCACCGCATTATCCGCGCCGGCGAAGTGCGGCTGAACAAAAAACGCTGCAAACCCGACAACCGCATTCAGGCAGGCGATACCGTCCGCATTCCGCCGATACGCATCGCCGAAAAACAAAGGCCGTCTGAAAGCCAGGCCGCGCCTGCGCGCGAATTTGACATCGTTTATGAAGACGATGCGCTTTTGGTCATCAACAAACCGTCCGGCGTTGCCGTCCACGGCGGCAGCGGCGTGAGTTTCGGCGTCATCGAACAAATCCGCCGCGCCCGTCCCGAAGCGCGTTATCTCGAACTCGTCCACCGCCTCGACAAAGACACCAGCGGCCTTTTGATGATTGCCAAAAAACGCAGCGCCTTGGTGAAACTGCACGAAGCCATCCGCAACGACCATCCGAAAAAAATCTATCTCGCGCTGGGTGTCGGCAGGCTGCCGAACGACCGCGTCCACGTCAAGCTCCCCCTGTTCAAATACACCGGCGCACAAGGCGAAAAAATGGTGCGCGTCAGCGAAGACGGCCAATCCGCCCACACCATCTTCCGCGTGTTAAACCGTTTTTCAGACGGCCTTTTGCACCAAGTCGGCCTATCCGACCTGACCTTTGTCGAAGCCACACTGAAAACCGGCCGTACCCACCAAATCCGCGTCCACCTGCAATCTCAAGACTGCCCCATTGCCGGCGACGAACGCTACGGCGACTATCAAGCCAACAAACGCCTGCAGAAACTCGGTTTGAAAAGAATGTTCCTGCACGCCTCCGAGCTGCACCTTGCCCATCCGCTGACCGGCGAAAAACTGATCCTGAAAGCCCCCCTGCCGCAAGAATTGGCGCAATTTGTTTTAATGTTGGAAAATCAGGAAAAGGCCGTCTGAAAGGAAACCCATGAAACCCAAACTCATTATTTTCGACTGGGACGGCACACTTGCCGACACCACCAACCCCATCATCCACACCTTTCAGCAAAGCTTTGCCGATTGCGGCCTACCCGTTCCCGAAGTCGACCAAATCCGTCCGCTCATCGGATACAGCCTGTCCGGCATCATTCGCCGCCTTGCCCACAACGTCAGCGAACACGTTCAGGAGACCCTGATTGAGACCTATGCCGCGCACTACCTCAATCCCAACAACCGCAACATGACCCTGTTCCCCGAAGCCCTGCCCTGCCTGCAACGCCTGAAGCAACAAGGATATTGGCTTGCCGTCGCCACCGGCAAAGGCCGAAGCGGCTTAGACAAAGCCATCGC
Organism: Neisseria sp. HMSC075C10; assembly: GCF_001815615.1. Lineage (NCBI taxonomy): Bacteria > Pseudomonadati > Pseudomonadota > Betaproteobacteria > Neisseriales > Neisseriaceae > Neisseria > Neisseria sp. HMSC075C10. The sequence goes on along the minus strand of NZ_KV821248.1, from coordinate 20,574 downwards.
ACAAACCGACACCCAAGCCTTTTGGCTGGAAACCGCCTGCACCAGCGAATATCCGTCCAAACCTGCGCCCGATATGGTACTCGCCCTCTGCGACCGACTGGGTGTTGAACCGGAAGAGGCCGTCGTCGTCGGCGACACCACCCACGACCTAGAAATGGCCGCCAACGCCAAAATCCGCGCCATCGCCGTCACCACCGGCGCACACACTGCCAAACAGCTTTCCTCCATGCCCCATGTTGCCATGCTCAACAGCTTGGCCGAATTGCCTGATGTATTGGAAACCTTATAAGCATAAAAGGTTATGCAACATCTATATTAAAGGCCGTCTGAAACCTACTTTCAGACGGCCTTTAATTTGTTTTATCGATCTGAGCGCACCCTGACAAATGTTGCAAATTTCGGCGTTCCCTTTTGCGTAAAACCACGATAACGGTAAGTAATCAGCGCACCGATTTTCGGCGGATGGTCGCGGTCTTTATCCTTAAAACCGCTGCCGATACGAAACTCGCCATATTGGTTTTTGCATCCTACCGCACCCAAACGCCCGACATTGCGCCCTTTGCCCTCATAATGACGCGTTACCGTACATTCATCATCATATTCACTTTTCAGCTTCAACAGCTGCCCATTTCTACCGCTTGCATAACGGGCTTCAGGTTGACGCAGCATCACCCCTTCCCCACCCAGCGCTTCAACTTGTTTCAAAAAATCCAAAGCATGCTGTTTGTCGCGCACCTTGACTTGCGGAATAACCGTAAACCGTGCCGACGGGTGTGATTTCAGCCATTTCGAAGCCGTTTCCAGACGCTGATACAGATTACCCTGCGCCTGTGGCACATCAAAAACATGCAAGCGGATGCCGTCCCAAGTTCCCGAGGCAGAACGCACCGTCGCGGAAATTTGCTCAAACCGCCCTCGTCCGCTGTACAACTCACCATCCATCGGAAACGGCGGAAAACCTGCTGTAAAACCTTTGGGCGGTGTAAACGCATAACCCTGACGACTGACCAGCTGCCTGCCGTCCCAATACGCGCGTACGCCATCCAACTTTTCACTCATGGCCCAACCGGCAATATCTTGATTTTTATATTCCTGCGCCAACAACAAATCTGCACCAAACGCCGCAGAGATGAAAGAAGCCGCAAAAATCGGTATCATGGTTCGCATTACATTATTCATAAGACACTTTTCCAGACTTGCTTTTTATTATATGTGCATAATAACAAAAGACCGTCTGAAACGTAAACAACATTAAATAAGCCTTTCCCAGGAACACCCATGGCACTCCAATTTGAAATCAACGCCGTTACCCCTTTCCGTCAAAACTGCACGCTGATTTGGGATGACGAAACCAAAGAAGCCGTTTTGACCGATGTCGGCGGCGACGTACCCTATTTATTGCAACAAGTCCAAAACAAAGGCCTCAAGCTGACCGCCATTTGGCTGACCCACGGCCATCTTGACCACGCAGGCGGCGTGGTTGAGCTTTTGAAAACCTGCGACGTACCCGTTCTCGGCCCGCACAAAGACGACGAATTCCTGCTCCAAGCCCTTCCGCAAACGACGGCGCAATACGGCTTCCCTGTTTCTCCGTCATTCACGCCGACATGCTGGCTGGAAGAAGGGGAAACGCTCAAGGTCGGCAATCACAGCTTCCAAGTCCTCCACATTCCCGGCCACACTCCCGGCCAAGTCGTTTTTTACAACGCCGAAAATGAACTTTTAGTCGCAGGCGATGTTTTATTTTATGAGACTGTCGGTCGCACAGATTTTCCACGCGGCAATCATGATGATCTCATAAACAATATCTGCGCTAAACTATTAACCCTGCCCGAAACCACGCAAGTTATAGCCGGACACGGCCGTATGACCAGTATCGGGCATGAGAAAAGGTACAATCCGTTTCTGGTTCGCTAATATGAATTTTGTATAAAGCCAACATTTTGGCATACTCAGATTATGCGTATAAAAGAAAACTGGCATACAATTTGCAGGGATAACACCCGAAAGATTAAGTACCTAATCTCCGGCAAATGCCAAAAAGAACTAAAGCACAAAGATAACAAGGTATTACGCAATACAACCTGATTTATCGAAAACCGGACATCTCTAAACCCCAAGCCTTACTCGAAGTGAAATTGTTACAAAGTGACAATAAATGTCAGTCAGGCCGTCTGAACGGCTCTGCCGATTCAGGCGAATACAACGGAGATGAGGCGCAATGCCCTGCCGGAATGTGCCGATGTTCTGTTTGTCAAACCGTCGGGTACATCTTTAAGAAGCACAACATTATTTGGGTAAACCGGCAAACTCGCTGCCGGCACTAACAGGCCGTCTGAAAAGTTCGGCCGGTAAAATCAATAAAAGGATTATCAAATGAAAAAAATCGCAAAAGTAGGTTTCGTCCTGCTGGCTACCGGCCTGCTGGCCGCCTGTGCTACTAAGAGCAAAATCACTCCTGAAGGCACTACAGACGAGCCACGCTTCCCTAAACCTTACTCCCTGACCTTCAACAAAGACCGCGGTACATTCCCGACTTTTGACGAGCTGGATCAAATGCGTCCTGGTCTAACCAAAGACGACATCTACAAAATCCTCGGCCGTCCTCACTACGACGAAGGCATGGTTGGCGTGCGTGAATGGGACTACCTGTTCCACTTCTACACCCCAGGCGTAGGCGTTGACCCTGAAAACACTTCTGGCGTTGAAGGCATCACTACTTGCCAATACAAAGTGATCTACGACAAAGACAAATTTGCACGCAGCTTCTTCTGGAATCCAGTATTCCCTAAAGATGCCGTATGTCCTCCTCCAGCACCTACACCTAAACAAGAGCCTCAAGTGATCATCCGCGAGATCATTAAAGAAGCTCCTAACCGCATCCGTCAATAAGGACAAATTTGAAACGGATCCTATTGGGTATAGCCTTGGCAGCAGGTCTGAATTCTTTGGCCGCTGCCGATGCTGTCAGCGACTATATCCAGCGTAAAAAAGTTGTGGTCAATACAGCTAAGGCGGAGCTTTGCTTTGCCGACGACGGTCAGTGCCATCCGGTACTGATTGGCAAGACCACGCCGAAAGGCAAATTCAATATGACGCCGATGATGACCAGCAAACCGGGTTACGGTGGCGAGGTTATCGGCTTCAAAGAAGAAAATGACTTTCTGTTTGCGTTACACAGGGTATGGACGCTCAAGCCACAGGAAAGACGCATGGAACGCATCGTCTCCCCTCATGTGGCCGACCGCATCATAACCAATGGTTGTATCAACGTACAGAATAATGTGTACGAAAAACTGCGTCAGTATTTCATTTTAGAAGTCATCTGATGTAGGCTTTAGTTTGAATAAAGGCCGTCTGAAAATTTTTCAGACGGCCTTTTCTTTTTATTCGTAAAACCTTTATGACTGGCTATACTGATACAGTCTTGATGGCACGGCAACTTCGTTGAGGCTGCTGATTCAGAAAAAGAAAACTCTATCAACCTAACGCGTAAATCTAAAAGAAAGTCCGCCTAAAAGTTCAGGCAGCCTTTATTGTTTACAAACAAAGAATATGTTAACCTCTTGTTATCGAATAGACTTAATCATTCGTAATATTATTTAACAACACAAAAAGGACTCTATCTTATGAACCGTCGTCAATTTATCGGCAGCGCCGCTGCTGTCTCTCTCACCGCCGCCGCTTCTTTTGCCCGTGCTCACGACCATGCAGGTCATGCACACCACGCCGGTCATGCTGGTCACGCGCATTCTGCACCGCGCGCCTACGAAGCTGCGCGCAAAGCGGCCGCACATTGCGTTGAAGCCGGTCAAATCTGCCTGACTCACTGCATCACTCTGTTGAGCTCCGGTGATACTTCCATGAAAGACTGCGCAACCGGCGTTAACCAAATGTTGGCACTGTGCGGCACCTTGCAAAACCTCGCTGCCCAAAATTCACGCCTGACCCCATCTTTGGCAAAAGTGTGCATCGAAGCCTGCAAACAATGTGCTGCCGCCTGCAAAGAACACGCCGGCCACCACGCTGAATGCAAAGCCTGCTACGAATCTTGCTTGGCTTGCATTAAAGAATGCGAAAAAATTGCCGCTTAAGCACTATTGAAAAAAGGCCGTCTGAAATTCAGACGGCCTTTTATTTTGCTATTTTGTTTACGCTATTCGGCTGCAAGCTCTTGCTCATCCAGCAGTTTTTTCCGAACAATCGCAGGGTTGCCCGCAGCCACGCAATAAGGCGGCACATCTTTGGTAACCACCGAACCTGCACCAATTACCGCGCCTTTACCGATGGTAACGCCGCCCATGATAATCGCACGCCGGCCAATCCAAACATCATCTTCAATCACAATCGGGCTGATATCTGTATAACCTTCGAAGCGGCGGGTTTCAGGGTTGAATTTGTGGTTGGTCGAATAAAACAGGCATTCCGGCCCCATCATCACGTTCTTGCCGAGGGTCAAACCGCGGCAGATTTCGCAATTTACGCCGATACCCGAATTGTCGCCGACTACCGTATCCGGAAAGACGTATCCGCCTTTTTCAATATTGACGTTTTTACCGATGTTTGGAGAAATACACGCAGCCAAAGCAACACGGAATTTTTGCGCAATTCTGCCGAATGGTTTGCAATAAGACGGGGGCAACACTCCTCCCAAAACACGCAAAATGCACGTCAATATCTTTTTCCACATTGATTCCGTCTCCTGTTCGTACAAGCGTAAATATTATTCAGACTATTATTCTTCTTAAAGTTTCACATCTAGAGGAGGTTTTACATCCTCTTTTCAGTTAGATTACAATCTGATCGCATAATATTTGGTTCGATATTCTATTCTAAACTGTTCTCTTCTGTTGCGAAACTACCCTGCATACAAAATATCCTCTTGACGAAACAGCCAAAAATAGCGAAAATTCCACGCTTAACTGAAGTACAGGCAAAACCCCTGTGCCCGCTTAATCGAAAGGAAATCAAATGAAACAAGGTATTCACCCGAACTACCACGAAATCGACGTTACCTGCTCTTGCGGCAACAAATTCGTGACCAAATCTGCAATGGAAAAAGACAGCTTCAACGTTGAGGTTTGCTCTCTGTGCCACCCTTTCTACACCGGTACTCAAAAAATCGTCGACACTACCGGTCGTGTGGACAAATTCAACAACAAATTCGGCAACCTGTTCAAACGCTAATTGCCGCTTTGTCAAAAAGACTGCTTCGTGCAGTCTTTTTTGCATTCAGGCCGTCTGAAATATTTCTGTCAGACGGCCTGAGCTTTTTGTCGTCAACCGAATACCATATCATTCCAAACACCCGATAAAAACGAGCCGTAAGCATTGTTTTACAAAGCCCTCCAGTCCGGCATATCGCGCAAACCCGTCAAACCCTGTACCATTGCTATTCAAATCAACCGTTTTTTGACCTTCCATGCTGACTTACACACCGCCCGATCCGCGCCGCCCCCAAAAAACCCATGAAAAACCATGGCTTCTGCTGCTGATGGCCTTTGCCTGGCTGTGGCCGGGCGTGTTCTCGCATGACTTGTGGAACCCTGCCGAACCCTCCCTCTTTACCGCCTCCGAATCCATGAAAAACGGCGGCAGCCTGTTAATTGCACAAATCTTCGGCCAACCCGATTTCACCATCTCCCCTGCTTTTTTATGGGCGGCAACCGCATTCCAAACCCTGTTTTCACCTTGGGCAGCCGATGCCTATGATGCCGCGCGTTTTGCCGGCGTGGTATTCACCGCCATCGGACTGACCGCCTGCGGTTTTGCCGGTTTCAACTTTCTCGGCAGACACCATGGCCGCAGTGTTGTCTTAATCCTTATCGGCAGCATCGGTTTACTGCCCATCGCCCACTTCCTCAATCCCATGTCGGCCGTCTTTGCTGCATTTGGATTGATTCTGTGCGGCTTCTCACTGGCACGCCGCCGCGTCATTATTGCCATTTTGCTGTTGTGCGGCGGCTGGGTTTTACTCTCCCTCTCCTCAGGCTATCTGCTGACCGCAGCCATGATTTTTTTGGCACTTGCCCTGTCGTTCCATTCCACTTGGCAAAGCAAACGCTATCTGCTGACTCTGATTGGCACCATCGTCGTTTCCCTGCCCCTGCTGATTCTGTATCCGCTGGTTTTATCCAGAACCCATCCCGAATGGTTTGATATTTGGTTCAACCATTATTCCTTAGGCGTATTCGGCGGTTTCCATCAGATTCAGACGGCCTTCAACCTGCCCTATTATCTGAAAAACCTGCTGTGGTTTGCCCTGCCTGCTTGGCCGCTGGCGGCATGGACGCTCAGCCGCACGCGTATCCACGATAAAAACTGGGGCATTCTGAGCCTGTCGTGGCTGATTATCATGACAGCCCTACTCGCCATCAATCCGCAACGCCTGCAAGACAACCTCGTTTGGCTGTTGCCGCCACTCGCCCTACTCGGCGCGGCACAACTGGACGGCCTGCGTCGCGGTGCAGTGGCATTTATCAACTGGTTCGGCATCATGGCATTCGGTTTCATTGCCGTCTTCCTGTGGCTGGGCTTCTTCGCCATGAACTACGGCTGGCCCGCCAAACTAGCCGAACGCGCCGCCTATTTTAGCCCGTATTACATCCCCGACATCGACCCGATTCCGATGGCCGTCGCCCTGCTGTTTACCCCGTTATGGCTTTGGGCGATTACGCGTAAAAACATCCGTGGCCGCCAAGCCGTAACCAACTGGGCAGCCGGCGTTACCTTGGCCTGGGCTTTGCTGATGACCCTGTTTTTACCGTGGCTCAACGCCGCCAAAAGCCATGCGCCGGTCGTACACCAAATGGAAGCCGCGCTTTCTTCCGAATTGAAACAGAAACTTTCAGACGGCCTCGAATGTATCAACATCGACAGCCAAGACCAGCGCACACGCATCGCGTGGACACAATACAGCCATATTAAAACCACGACCGACGACCCGTCCTGCCGCTACCGCCTCATCCGCCAAGCCGCCAACATCGGCGCACCTTCGGGTTGGCAAACCTTGTGGCAAGGCGCAAGACCGCGTAACAAAGCCGAGACTTTCCTATTACTGGAAAAAACTGCGGCACAATAAATCCGTGACACTAGCCATAAAGCTGAATATTCCTGCTACATTCAAATAAAAGGCCGTCTGAAAGAACTTTTATCCTTTCAGACGGCCTTTGACTTACTTTAACGCCGCTTCCCGTACAATGGCCCTTTTCCCTTATCTGCCTAAAAACATGAAACCCAACCGCCTTTTGCCCCTCGTCCTCTTATTAACCGCCCTCTCCGCCCATGCCAAAGATTTCATTATCTACGACCGCATGGACTATGTCGGCAAACCCGACCTTACTGCCGACAAACTCTCCAAAGTGTTCTTGGTTTACGAAAGCGAGCTGGTCAAACCCGATCCGACGGGCAAACGCAAACACGGCGTACTCAACGAAGCGCGTATCCGTGAATTGGCCAAACAATCGCGCCGCGAAGGCTACCGCACCATTTCCACCGACATCGAAAGCTGGTTTGCCGAAAAAGACGGCCAACTGCTGACCCCCGACGAATTAAGAACCGACTTTGCGCGGATGTACCAAATCTTCAGAGAAGAAAACCCGCGCGCCTTCATCAGCAACTACGGCATGCCTTCCGAACACCTGCACGGCATCCGCCACTACCGCCCCAACGTTGACAACGAAGCCATCTTGGCCAAATGGCGGCAAGTCAGCAAACGCCGCGTGCCCACCGCCGCCATCAGCGACTATGCCAATCCTGTGTTCTACATCACTTCCCCCGATTTGGTGCAATGGGAAAAAGACGTGAAAACCGCCGTTGACGACATTCATCAACGCTTTCCCAACAAAAAAATCATCGGCTACATCTGGCCGCAATATTATTCGGCCACCAACAGCCCTTATTTCAAGCAGTTCATCGACCCCGTCCGCTGGCGCAAAATGCTCGAAATCAGCAAAAAATACACCGACGGCGTGATTATCTGGTCGGACAAGCGCGATGAAAACAACCAAATCGTGCGCTGGAACGATCCGCGTATTCAAGCCACGATGAAAGCGACTCAAGCCTTCATCCATGCCAATGCCAAAGAAATCAAGGTAGAAGGTTTGCAGAAATATTAAAAACAAGGCGGGCATATTTGCCCGCCTCTTTATAATATGCAGTTAATTCCTAATAGTATTCATAAAGCTGTTAGGCATACTGGTCAAAAATCGTTAAAGAAAGGTCAGTAAAAATGAGAAAACTATCAATATTATCAGATGAGGGATTGGTTCCAATAAGAACAATTCAACAATTTGCTGAAGATATAGGGGTCGTTTTTCCTGTTTCATATGTATCACTTCTTAGTAAACATGACTATTTATACCCTAAAGAAAATATTTTCAATTTTGTCAATCAATACGGTGAAAATGATGAAAGGGACATTTCATTTTTAGGGTATAAGCAAAATTTAGGCTATGAAGATATTTATAGCTATTCATGTATTGATAATGAATATGGGTATGCAAAAAAAGTGATTGCTTTTGGGATTTCAGCTAATGGCGATTATATCTGTTTTGATTATAGAAAATGCAATGAAAATCCATGTATCATTCTGATGTATCATGATGATTTTTATGAAGATGAGAATGGAGATACAAAAATGGTAACTAGCCATATTGCAGATAGTTTTGATGCCTTTTTGGATATGCTATATGAACTTTCAGATTAAGTGTGTAGGTTGAGTTGAAAACCCAACTAAATTAAAAAGATCGTCTGAAATCAGCGGCCTTAAAGAAGGACGAACAGACAGCTCTTAAAATTTATTCCGTCATAAAAGAGCAAGTCAAGCATGAATGTAGTTCCAAAGGAAGAATTACCGAATGTCATCAAAATGTAGGACGCATCACCGAATTTATCCAAGATAAACACTTTGACAGTCGGTTTAAGGACTTGAAAAACGAATCCATAGGCTATCTAAACCGACATCCCGATTGGGTGCCCGACTACCTAAAGGCCGAATATGAAAAGCTGGATGCGGAAGACAAAAGCATCCTACATCGCTACGTCAAACCCGGAGCTGAAATCGTTTCGGGCAGTTTGGGGGTTGTGCTTTCCAGTGTAACTGGAGGCGGATCTTGTGCCGAGACTTTCGGCTTAGGCTGTGCCGCCGCTTTGGTTGGTGTAACGTCTTCCTACGATCATGTCATTACTGGGACGAAAAACTTCGGAAAAAAGCCAGCGAGCAACGACCGACGATTACAGTCCAGACCTTGAAGCAGTTGGGGTTGTCGGAGCAAGCTGCGGAATATGTTCAGTTTTCTATAGATTTGTTCAGTGTGGGTAAATCAGGAGCCGGTATGCCTAAGGCTAAGCCTGTGTCTGATGCAAAACCGAGATGGGAGGTTGATAGGAAGCTTAATAAATTGACAACTCGTGAGCAGGTGGAGAAAAATGTTCAGGAAATAAGAAACGGAAATAAAAACAGCAACTTTAACCAACATGCTCAAATAAAAAAAGAAATTAAGAAATTAAGCAGAGGTCCATCTGGGCTAATCGGAAAAGAATTTGAAGATTGGTTAGTTAAATTTCATGGAGGAAATGGAAGCTTTAAAATGGGAGGGAGAGAGTTTGACGGTGCTATTACAATCAATCGTTGGTATGAAGCCAAATCTGGTAATTTCTGGAGAGATCACACTTCTACACCTCAAAAATTCGAAAGATTTAAATCAGATATGGGTGATAGACTGAAAATTGCAACAAAAAATGGAGCAACATATGAATTACATTCAAATACACCAATCCCCAAACATGTTAAAGAATTTTTGAACAAAAAAGGTATTAAATATTTTGAATATTAAAAGTTATAGGAGATTTAAAAATGTCAAGAAGTGTAAATTTAGATATTGATTTATCCATGAATAATAAAAAATTTTCTCGTTATGAAATACTAGAATGCTTATTGTATGGAGGTTGGAGTTTTCTAGATGATGGAAATTTTGTTTACTTACCACTTGGCGATAAAGACTATGATTGGAATTCAGCTTCTATGTCAGAAAAAGAAATTTTAAATTTTTTAAGAATAAAAAGCAATTTAGATGAAGTAATCGGATTTTCAATAACATGGGCTGACACCAATATTGGTGGACAAGTTTTATTTTTCCCTAATTTTGAATTCTCATTTAGCATCACCATTAATATTAAAAATTTTGGTAAAGACATAGTTGATGTTAACTGGTATTTGATTAAATTATTACCTATTTTTGATAAGAATGGTATTTTATATAATTCTATTAGATATCAGGAATATAGATAAATCATAAATTAGTAAGCCGTAGCCCATATGAAATCTAAACTCAACAAGTAGGATGTGTGCGGAACGCACGCATGCGGTTCTCAAGGTTTGAGCTAAGAGGCCGTCTGAAAACAGAAAAACCGTTTCAGACAGCCTTTGTTTAACGCCATCGAACCAGCAAGCCATAAAGCGCAATTATCCAAAAAGGTATATTGATGGGCAAATACAAAAAGGAGGAGAAGTCAATTTTACTATCTTCAAACATTTTCAATTTGGAGTATTTCCATGATAATTACTTATCAAGAAGCAAAGAAAATCGCAGTATCTTTTTTCAGTCAAATAGAGCAAGAAATGGGAATTTCATTGTTAATAGTTGAATCTCATGTACGAGAAAATGATGATGGATGGTTTTTCCCATATCAGTCAAAAGAATATTTAGAAACAATGGATATAAACAAATCTATTATTGGAAATTGGCCTATATTTGTTTCTAAAAATGGAGGAGTTCCTTCTATTCGTTGATTTAAGCCCATTAGCTAAGTCCGTATCCCACTAAACTTGAAACTATATGGATGAAAATAGGCTCATAACGGGTGAAATATATGGACCAACAGGACGCTTTAGGCACAGAGCAAAATAATGAGATTAAAGAAATATCCTTATAACTCTATAAGAGAGAGAAAAGGAAATTTATCGATGTTTTATTCTTTCTTTTCACAAAGAATTCAATATAGATATTGGATTAGCTGTTTCCTGTCTAAGCTCCCCCCAAAAAAAGTATTGATATTTGATGATAAAAATATTTTTATTGGATTTGATTCAGTTGTTTTTTGTATTTCTATACAAATATACCTACACAGCTGTCTGTATGTTTAACACAACACGCTGCAAAACGACCGTAGCACCAACGCTTCTGCATTCTTTCACACGTTTTTACCCGTTATTCCTAAGCGCAGGCCGTCTGAAAATTGCCCGAATATCCAATACCCTTTACAATACCCGTAATTAAAATACATTTTTTGACACCCCTCTCCTGCATGAGTTCCACACCCTTCATCGAAATGAAAGACGTTGCCTTCGCATATGGCGACCGTCCTATTCTGAACAACATCAACTTCAGCATTCCACAAGGCAATTTCGCCGCCGTAATGGGTGGTTCGGGCAGCGGTAAAACCACGCTGATGCGCCTGATTACGGGGCAAATCCACCCGCAATCGGGCAAAGTGCTGATTGAAGGGCGCGATTTGGCCGCATTTTCGGCGCAGGAGCTATACGAACACCGCCGCCGTATGGGCGTTTTGTTCCAACACGGCGCATTGTTCACCGACTTATCTGTCTTCGACAACATCGCCTTCCCCATGCGCGAGCTGACGGATTTGCCCGAAGCGGTCATTCGTGATTTGGTGGTGTTGAAACTGAATGCAGTCGGTTTGCGCGGTGTTGAAAACCTGATGCCTTCCGAGCTTTCCGGCGGTATGTCACGCCGTGTCGCCCTCGCGCGTACGATTGCGCTCGACCCTGAAATCATGTTGTACGACGAGCCTTTCACCGGCCTCGACCCGATTTCGCTGGGCGTTATCGCCCACCTCATCAGCCGCGCCAACAAAGCCCTGCGCTCCACCAGCGTGATGGTAACGCACGACATCGAAAAATCGCTGGAAATCGTCGATCAAGTCATTTTCTTGGCACACGGCGAAATCATGTTCTCCGGCTCGCCCAAAGAAATGCGCGAACTCGACTCGCCTTGGGTGCGCCAGTTTGTCGGCGGCTTGGCAGACGGCCCCGTCGCCTACCGCTATCCGGCGCAAACGACTTTAAAACAAGACTTGCTGGGCTGATGTTCAGACGGCCTGAAACTTAAACCAGGCCGTCTGAAAACCATTTAACCAATCAACTGAAACCTATGAATTTTATCCGTTCCGTCGGGGCAAAAACCCTCGGCTTCATCCAATCGCTGGGCAGCATTACGCTGTTTTTCCTGCAGATCCTGGCCAAATCAGGCACGGCGTTTGCCCGTCCGCGCCTGAGCATCCGCCAAGTTTACTTTGCAGGCGTGTTGTCCGTCCTGATTGTCGCCGTCTCCGGCCTATTTGTCGGCATGGTGTTGGGCTTGCAAGGCTATACGCAGCTGGCAAAATTCAAATCCGCCGATATTTTGGGCTATATGGTTGCCGCTTCCCTGTTGCGCGAATTGGGTCCCGTATTGGCGGCCATTCTGTTTGCCAGCAGTGCGGGCGGTGCCATGACCAGCGAAATCGGTTTGATGAAAACCACCGAGCAGCTTGAAGCGATGAACGTGATGGCGGTCGACCCCGTGGCGCGCGTGGTTGCGCCGCGCTTTTGGGCGGGTGTGTTTTCCATGCCTTTGTTGGCATCGATTTTCAACGTTGCCGGCATTTACGGCGCGTATTTGGTCGGCGTCGAATGGCTGGGTTTGGATGGTGGTATTTTCTGGTCGCAAATGCAAAACAACATTACCTTCCATTACGACGTCCTCAACGGCTTAATCAAATCCGCCGCTTTCGGCGTGGCCGTTACGTTGATCGCCGTACATCAGGGCTTCCACTGCGTACCGACTTCCGAAGGTATTTTGCGCGCCAGTACACGCACGGTAGTGTCTTCCGCCCTGACCATCCTCGCCGTCGACTTCATCTTGACCGCATGGATGTTTACCGACTAAAGGCCGTCTGAAACGACACTTAAAAAGAATGAAACAAGGACAATAGCACATGAAAAAAAATGCTTTGGAATTTTGGGTAGGACTGTTTGTCTTACTGGGCGCGGCCGCTATCGGCTTTCTCGCCTTCCGCGCCGCCGGCGGACAATCGTTCGGCAAATCCTCTCAAACCTACACCGTCTATGCCGATTTCAGCGACATCGGCGGCTTGAAAACCAACGCTCCGGTCAAATCCGCAGGCGTACTGGTCGGCCGCGTTGCCTCCATTCAGCTCGACCCTAAATCCTATCAGGCAAAAGTCGCCCTCAATCTGGACAGCCAATATCAGTTCAGCAGCGACGTTTCCGCACAAATCCTGACTTCAGGCCTGTTGGGCGAACAATACATCGGCCTGCAACAAGGTGGCGATACCGATTCTTTGGCGGCAGGCGACACCATTACTGTTACCAGCTCCGCCATGGTTTTGGAAAACCTTATCGGCAAATTCATGACCAGCTTTGCCGAGAAAAACGCAGATGGTGAATCTGCCGGTCAAAACAAACAATAAACACATATCCACTCAATATTCAGGACACTATCATGAAAAAAACTTCTTTCATCAGCGCATTGAGCATCAGCGTATTAAGCATCAGCATGGCATTTGCCTCTCCTGCCGACGCAGTCAACCAAGTCCGTGAAAACTCCGTTCAAGTGCTGAAAATCCTCAACAGCGGCGATGCCAACACCGCACGCCAAAAAGCCGAAGCCTACGCCATCCCTTACTTCGACTTCCAACGCATGACCGCTTTGGCCGTCGGCAACCCATGGCGTACTGCGACTGACGCACAAAAACAAGCGTTGACCAAAGAGTTCCAAACCCTGCTGATCCGCACCTACTCCGGCACCATGCTGAAATTCAAAAATGCCAAGGTCAACATCAAAGACAACCCTGTCGTAAACAAAGGCGGTAAAGAAGTCGTTGTCCGCGCTGAAATCAATGTTTCCGGCCAAAAACCGGTCAACATGGACTTCACCACTTACCAAAGCGGCAACAAATACCGCGCATACAATGTCGCAGTCGAAGGCGCAAGCTTGGTTACCGTATACCGCAACCAATTCGGCGAAACCATCAAAGCCAAAGGCATCGACGGCCTGATTGCCGACTTGAAAGCCAAAAACGGCGGTAAATAATCCACCCCGCACCATGCTGCCTGATGTTCAGACGGCATGGTGCCTTACATCATAAAGACACCATGCAAACAGAAATACGCAACGGCACGCTCTACATCAGCGGCGACGTTACCGTCAAAACCCTGACTGCCTCCGCCTTTGCGCGCTACGAACAACAATGCCGTCTGAAAGAAACAGACAGCATAGACTTCAGCCAAGTAGGCAAAGCAGATTCAGCCTGCGTTTCCCTGCTGCTCAACGCTCTGCGCCGGACAGACAAAAAACCGACCATTCAAAACATTCCCGATTCCGTCCGCGCACTGGCCGAACTTTACGAAATCAAAGACTGGTTGCAATCATGAAAAAAACCACCGCTTCCCTCTGCCTCCTCATCAGCATAGCCTCCGCTCCCGCACTTGCCGAACGCAATCCGGCCGACCCTTACGAAGGCTACAACCGTACCGTTTCCAAGTTCAACGACAAAGCAGACAAATACGTCCTTTCCCCCGTCGCACGCGGTTATCGCAAAGTAACGCCCAAACCGGTGCGTACCGGCGTGAGCAACTTCTTCAACAACCTGCGCGATGTCGTCAGCTTCGGCAGCAACGTGCTGCGCCTTGACGTCAAACGCGCCAGCGAAGACCTCGTCCGCGTCGGCATCAACACCACCTTCGGCCTTGGCGGTTTAATCGACGTAGCCGGTGCAGGCGGCGTACCCAGCAATAAAAACACCCTCGGCGACACCTTCGCCTCATGGGGCTGGAAAAACAGCAACTACTTCGTTGTCCCCCTACTCGGCCCGTCTACCGTACGCGATACCGTCGGCAACGCCGTTACCACCGTCTATCCGGTTAAAAACGCCGTCTTCCACACCAGAGCAGGACGCTGGGGCACAACCGGCCAGCAAGCCATCAACACCCGTGAAGAACTGCTCGACCTGACCGACAGCCTCGAAGGCGCAGCCATCGACAAATACAGCTACACACGCGACCTTTACATGAAAGTCCGCTCCCAACAAACCGGCGGCACGCTTCCTCAAAGCGAAGACGACAACATCGACATCGATGACTTGGTGGACAGTAACACCACTTCCGAACCGGTAGCAGCACCCCAAACCGCTCCGGCAGAAATCCCCGATACAGCCAATCCCCAAACCCTGCATCAAACACCATCAGAAAATCCCTGATTGTTCCAAAAAATAAAGGCCGTCTGAAATTCAGACGGCCTTTATCCCCCAAAAGATAGCCAGTCCACCACCTTTGCTATATCATTCAACTATACAGAAACCAAGGAAAACACCATGTACGAAGTCAACCGCAGCGTCTTCCTGCTTATCCCCCTCGATCCTTTTTGGAACTGGCTGAAATCCCTGCCCGGCAATCACTTGGACGGTCTGACGCTTGAAGATATCCAAGCCGATGCCAATTCCTACCTCGTTCGCCCGTGTGAAACTGCCGACGAAGTATGGGACGAAATCGAAGCGCGTTTTGAAGACATTTTTGCTGCCGAATTGGCTGACTGGTGCGAAGACGAAAGCGAATGGCCGGATTTGGACGCCGACATTTTCAACGAATGGTTCGACATCCAACTCTCCACCGTAATTACCGACCTCGAACACGAACCAATCGCACGCGAAGAGTTCCAACCCATCAATCTCAACTGATGAAACTGACCGTCCGCAACTACCACCTCGACGGCTACGGCCACGTCAACAATGCGCGCTATCTTGAATTTCTCGAAGAAGCGCGCTGGACGTTTTTTCAAGAGCATGACCTTCTGTCCGAACTCAAAGGCATCATGCTCGTTGTTGCACGCGTTGACATCCGCTATCGCCGCCCGTCGCTTGAAGGCGATGTTTTAACCTTTACAGGCCGTCTGAAAGACATCGGCACACGCCACATCATCCTCAGCCAAACCGCGACCCTACCCAACGGCAAAGCCGCCATCGAAGCCGAAGTTACCCTTATGCCTGTAAGCAGCGAAAGCGGCCGTAGTATCAGCGTTCCCCCAACCTTAGCACACGCAATTCAAAACCTCACATCATGAAAAAAATACTCACACTCCTCATCGTTGCCACAATTGGCGCGCTTCTTGCCTTCGTCCTTATCCCCAGCAACAAAGCCGTCCCTGATTTCGCCCTGCCCGATCTGCAAGGCAAAAGTATTACCAACGCCGATTTAAAAGACAAAGTTACCCTCATTAACTTCTGGTTTCCCTCCTGCCCCGGTTGCGTGAGCGAAATGCCTAAAATCATCAAAACCGCCCAAGACTATCAAGGCAAAAATTTCCAAGTCCTCGGCATTGCCCAGCCCATCGACCCTATTGAGAGCGTCCATCAGTACGTCAAAGAATACGGCCTGCCTTTCACCGTCATGTACGATGCCGACAAAACTGCCGCAAAAGCCTTTGGCACACAGGTTTACCCAACTTCCGTCCTGATCGACAAAAACGGCAACATCCTCAAAACCTACGTTGGCGAACCCAATTTCTCCCAACTCTATCAAGAAATCGACCAAGCCCTCGCCCAATAAATCCAAGGCCGTCTGAAACCATATTTCAGACGGCCTAAAACCGAAATATCCTTTATAATAAGCAACATTTTATCCGTTCAGACACCAAGCTCCTCTATCAACAAAGGCCGTCTGAAACAACCGAATACCCATAAGAGAACATCATGAAATTTATCGACGAAGCAAAAATCGAAGTCGCCGCAGGCAAAGGCGGTAATGGCGCAACCAGTTTCCGCCGCGAAAAATTCGTGCCCCGCGGCGGCCCTGACGGCGGCGACGGTGGCAAAGGCGGCAGCGTTTGGGCAGAAGCCGACGAAAACACCAACACCCTCGTCGAATACCGCTTCGTCAAACGCTACCAAGCCAAAAACGGCGAAAAAGGCCACGGCTCCGACCGCTACGGCGCAGGTGCGGACGACATCGTCCTCAAAATGCCCGTCGGCACCCTCATCCGCGACCTCGACACCGACGAAATCGTCGCCGACCTCACTTATCACGGCCAGCGCGTCTGCCTCGCCAAAGGCGGCAAAGGCGGCTTGGGCAACATCCACTTTAAATCGTCCGTCAACCGCGCGCCCAAACAATCCACCCCCGGCGAAGAAGGCGAAACCCGCTCCCTGCAACTTGAGCTTAAAGTCCTCGCCGATGTCGGCTTGTTAGGCATGCCCAACGCCGGCAAATCCACCCTGATTACCGCCGTCTCCGCCGCACGTCCCAAAATCGCCAACTACCCCTTCACCACCTTGCATCCAAACTTGGGCGTCGTGCGCATCGACGAAAACCACAGCTTCGTCATGGCCGACATCCCCGGCCTGATTGAAGGCGCAGCGGAAGGCGCAGGCCTCGGCCACCGCTTCCTCAAACACTTATCGCGCACCGGCCTGCTGTTGCACGTCGTCGATTTGGCCCCATTCGACGAAGCCGTCAACCCCGCCGAAGAAGCCCTCGCCATCATCAACGAATTGCGCAAATACGACGAAGAGCTCTACGACAAACCGCGCTGGCTGGTGCTGAACAAACTCGACATGCTCGACGAAGAAGAAGCCCAAGCACGCACCGCCTCCTTCCTCGAAGCCATCGGCTGGGATTACCCCAAACCAGACGACCGCTTCCAATTCGACATGGAAACCCCGCGCCTCTTCCAAATCAGTGCTCTGACCCACCAAGGTACACAGGAGTTGGTACACCAAATCAACCAATACCTAACCGAGAAAAAACGCATCGAAGCCGAAAAAGCCAAAGCGGAGCAGGCAGCGGCAAAAGCCGAAATTGTGGCAAATCAGCCAAAAACGAATACTAACGTTTTACAGGCTGAATAAAGTTTCAGGTGGCATTTCTGCGTGAAATCCCACCCAAAAATAAAAACAAAGGAAAATTTGATGAATCCAGAAAATATATTTGTTTCTTCTTCAAACGACACACCTATGATGCAACAGGATTTTGACGAATTGAAACAAGCCGTTGCCCTGCTGACCAGTCCGTCATTAACTGCCAAAATGACGGCAATAGTCGGTTCGCCTGTGGAGTACCTATTAGACAAGCTACCCAAAGGTGCGGCAGACAAAGTTAATCAAATTATTCAGACAGCATTGCATAAAGTATTCGATGCCAGTGCATCCACTATGAATAGTGAGAAAACTGAAGCCTCTACTAAAACTCATAAATTAATGGCAGGCGTAACGGGTGCGGTTGGTGGTTTTTTCGGCTTCACTGCTTTGGCAGCCGAGTTGCCAATTTCCACCGCCATTATGATGCGTTCCATTTTGGACGTAGCACGCAGTGAAGGTTTCAACATCAACGATTACCAAACCAAATTGGAATGTATTGCCGTCTTCGGTTTTACCGTCAATGAAGACAAAGATGATGACAGCGCTGAAAGCGGTTATTATGCCAGCCGTATCGCATTGAGCCAAATCATGAACGTAACCTCAAAAGAACTACTTGTTTTGACACAGGGTACAACTGCCAAAGTGATTGACACTTCGGCTATCGGCAAAGCATTAGCTCAAATCATTCAGGCTGTTGCCACACGTTTGGGCGTTCCGCTTACCGAAAAAGTGGCAGCGCAATTAGTTCCTGGCATCGGTGCAGTTGCAGGTGCAACCCTAAACGTCATGTTTACTGATTTTTATCAAGACATCGCTCGCGGACATTTTATTGTCAAACGCTTAGAAAGCAAATATGGCGAAAGCCATGTCCGCCAGCAGTTTAATCTGATTCGTCATCAAAATATATTATCATCACAATAACCTATTGAATATGCTAACCATCTACAACACCCTTACCCGTCAAAAAGAACCCTTCACCCCCATCGATCCTGCCAACGTGCGTATGTACGTTTGCGGCATGACGGTTTACGACTACTGCCATCTCGGCCATGCCCGCGTGATGGTGGTGTTTGACATGATTGCGCGCTGGCTGCGCGAGTGCGGCTATCCGCTCACTTATGTGCGCAACATTACCGACATCGACGACAAAATCATTGCCCGTGCGGCTGAAAACGGCGAAACCATCGGCGAGCTGACTGCGCGTTTCATTCAGGCTATGCACGAAGATGCCGATGCTTTGGGTGTGTTGCGTCCGGATATTGAGCCGAAGGCAACAGAAAACATTCCGCAGATGATTGCCATGATTGAAACCCTGATTCAAAACGGCAAGGCATATCCTGCCGCAAACGGCGACGTTTACTACGCCGTGCGCGAGTTTTCCGCTTACGGCCAATTATCGGGCAAATCGCTAGACGACCTGCGTGCAGGCGAGCGCGTGGAAGTGGACGGTTTCAAACGCGATCCGCTTGATTTTGTGTTGTGGAAAGCGGCCAAAGTAGGCGAACCGGCATGGGAAAGCCCTTGGGGCAACGGCCGTCCGGGTTGGCATATTGAATGCTCGGCCATGAGTGAAAACCTGTTTGGCGATACTTTCGACATTCATGGCGGCGGCGCGGACTTGCAGTTCCCGCACCATGAAAATGAAATCGCCCAAAGCGTCGGTGCCAGCGGTCATACCTGTGGCCACGACCACGCGCAAACCCACCACGGTCGAAGCATCGCCAGCCACGTCAAATACTGGCTGCACAACGGCTTTATCCGCGTGGACGGCGAAAAAATGTCCAAATCGCTGGGCAACTTCTTCACCATCCGCGAAGTGTTGAAACAATACGATCCCGAAGTCGTGCGTTTCTTCATCCTGCGCGCCCACTACCGTAGCCCGTTGAACTACTCCGACGCACATTTGGACGACGCAAAAGGTGCGTTGACACGCCTGTACACAACGTTGAAAAACACACCGGCGGCTGAGTTTGATTTATCTGAAAACGCCAATGACTACACCCGCCGCTTCTACGCCGCCATGAACGACGATTTTGGTACGGTCGAAGCAGTTGCCGTGTTGTTTGAGCTGGCAGGCGAAGTGAACAAAACCAATGATGCGCACCTTGCCGGCTGCCTGAAAGCTTTGGGTGGCATCATCGGCCTGTTGCAACGTGATCCGATTGAGTTTCTGCAAGGCGGCGCGGTTTCAGACGGCCTCTCCAACGAAGAAATCGAAGACTTAATCGCCCGCCGCAAACAGGCACGCGCGGATAAAAACTGGGCGGAATCCGACCGTATCCGCGACCTTCTGAACGAACACAAAATCATTCTGGAAGACAACGCCGGTGGTACGACTTGGCGGCGCGGCTAATTTGATTTGATATAAAAAGGTCGTCTGAAAACATTTTCAGACGACCTTTTTATATCTGGTTGAAAACCGTGATGTGTGTACTTAATCTTCTAACAGGTTCTTCTTGATGACCGCAGGATTCCCAGCAGCGACGCAATACGGCGACACATCTTTAGTTACCACAGCCCCTGCGCCGATAACCGCTCCTTTGCCTACTCGGACACCGCCCATAATAATCGCGCGCCGTCCGATCCAAACATCATCCTCAATCACAATCGGAGACCTTTGCAAAAAAGCCCTTCCCCAAC
>NZ_KV821247.1:0-6999 GCF_001815615.1 Neisseria sp. HMSC075C10 | reverse complement strand
TTTGCTGTTGGCATTGAGGTCGCCGTCGGCCACGTTGGTCACTTTGTTGCCTGCGGCATCGATACCGGACTTGGTCAGGCTAGGACCGCCTGCGACTTTCACACCGTCGTTGTTAACGGTGGTGTCGCCGGCTTCGACGCTGTTCACTACCAGGTCTTTTTTCAGCTTAACGGTCACTTTATCGTCTTGGGCTTCGGTGGTGATGTTGTCGTCGCCGGCAACGGTCACGGTGGAGCCGAGTTTTTCGATATTGGTGCTGCCGCTGTCGCCGTTGAAGGTCAGGCCTTTAGTGTCAACGGTAGTTTTGGCGTCTACGCCTTTTTGGATATTATCTTTAGTACTTTGAGCGAGATCGATACTGTAATCAGTTGTTACTGCACCATCGGTTGCGGTTGTAGCATTGGAAGTCAAATTCAAAGCATTGGAAACTTGTACCGTTGCTTTATCTGCGCTGACGGTATAAGTGGTTTCTTTGCCTGAAGTTGTCTTATTGACATGCGTATTGCTGCCTGCCGCTACATTGGTTGTGGTTTTGGCATTATTGATGGCATTGGCTACATCGCCGGCAGTCGCCACACCGGCAGTCGGTGCGGACACCGTGCCATTATTATCGACAGACAATGTGCCTTGAGTGACATTAATTTGAACTTTTGACGCATTTTCGCCATCGGTGACCGCAACGGTCGTCAAGTTGCCATTGGCGTAGTTGACTGTACCGTTGTTGTTGATACGGGATTTGTCTGTGCCATTTTGTTGGATATTGTGTCCAACATTGTTCATAACTGTATACAGTTGGCTACCGTTGACCGCATCGGTCGAAGTGGCGGAAATACGGCCTGCAGCGACATTGTGAATTTGGCGTTCATTACCTGCGCTGCCTACAGAAACCGCGCCTGTTTTGGCGGATGAAGAAGCTGCATAGCTGACGTTGGTTACCGCACCGCTATCGTTTTTGAATGTCGCATTTTTAGCTGTTGCGTCAAAATTATTGGCCGCACCGACAGCACCATTGCCCAAAGCAACAGAGCTACCAACCGTAGTTGTCGCACCATTACCCAACGCAACTGAATCGCTTCCAGTTGCTTTTGCATTATTACCACCGGCAAAACTACTATGTCCGGCTGCTTGGGCTGAAGAACCAATAGCGGTGGAATAAAGGCCTGAACTGTTTGCCTGCTTACCAATGGCAATAGAATAAGATTGAGCAGTCTGCGCCTGATGACCAATAGCAACAGAATCATCACCGACTGCATTTGACAAATAGCCCATTGCCGTACCGTTATTTTGTGCCGCTGCCCTTGCACCGACAACGGTTGCATTTTCGTAATTGGCTCTACTGTGTGCACCGACGACTATAGAGTAATTGCGATCATTTTCTGTATTCAAACCTATGGCGATAGAACCCGTACCGCGGGAATTGGCATTAGAGCCTAAGGCAACAGCACCCACAGTTCCAGAAGTTACAGTTGCATTTGGGCCAACGGCAACAGAAGACGAACCAAGTACGTTGGCATTATGACCTAAAGAAACACTACCCGTCGCACCAGTGCTTGTTGCCGCATTCGGTCCGATGGCAATCGAATTGGTTGCTTTTGCACCGTCATTGTTCCAGTTTTTCGTACCGTCAGTTTTGCCTTCTTCTGACTTAACAGAAAAATAACGAACGCGTTCAAGCGCATTCAATACGCCATAAAGTTGAGAGCCGTTGATGGCATCAGTAGAAGTAGCAGAAATATCGCCAGGGGATACATTGATAATTTGGCGTTCGTAACCTTGAGAACCAACAGACACAACATCACCGGCATCGGTAGTTTGACCGCCTGCCCAAGTGTAGGTTACACCCATAATTTCGCGTTGAACGTATGCCCGACCTTCTTTATCGGTTTTAGAAGCCGTACCCAAAGCCACAGAGTTCAGCAAAGTTGCTTTTGCACCTGTACCCAAAGCTACACCACCAAAGGCAGTGGCTTGAGATTTAGTACCAATAGCCAGAGACAAATCGGCAGATGAATTAGACTGCACACCTAATGCAACAGAACCTTGACCGGCAATGGTATTACCATAAACCCCGCTATTCATTGTATCTCCGGTCATTTCTTTATAGATATCCCGCAGATTTTTACCACGTAGCGCATATTCACCAACTTTCGCACCTTGGGCATTGTATTTGATGAATTTGTCCGTTGCGCTGCCTGAATATTGGGTACCACCAACACTATCAAGGTCATCACCACCCACCGAGATAGATGAATTACCCTCAGCTACAACATTACCACCAACCGCAATAGATTGGTCACCCTTTGCCCACGCGCCCTCAGGTCTGCCCTGTGCATCGACACGGTTACCTGAACCAATAGCAATAGCCTGAGTTATCTTAGGACTACTTGAATCGCCTACTCGAGCCGTATTACCAATAGCAATATTATTGTGAGTTAAACCCGGGTGCATAATGTTTTGGGAAAGAACCCCAGATGCACGTCCAATAGCAATCGTACCAAGGCCGGTTGCATTCGCGTCTGTACCAAGTGCAATAGCACTTGATAGCG
This sequence comes from Neisseria sp. HMSC075C10, assembly GCF_001815615.1. Lineage (NCBI taxonomy): Bacteria > Pseudomonadati > Pseudomonadota > Betaproteobacteria > Neisseriales > Neisseriaceae > Neisseria > Neisseria sp. HMSC075C10. The sequence continues at coordinate 4,453 of NZ_KV821247.1, read as the reverse complement.
CACTACCCGAACTTGGAGAATTTGCCACTGCACTTTTACCGATGGCAATGGTATTTCCAGTTTGAGCTTGGGTTGAATTACCTATAGCGATAGACTCACTTTGATAACCCACTGCATTGGTACCGATTGCAATGGCATTTTGCGCATTGGCTGCAGCCTGACTGCCGCTGCCAATCGCAATGCCGTCTTGACCTCTTGACGTGCTGGATTTGCCCAAAGCCATTGAGCCAATACCATAAGCCTGAGCTGAATTACCAAGTGCTGTGGTATCGATATTATTAGCAAGTGCATTCTTACCTACCGCTGTCGCTTGCGTACCATTTGCTTTGGAATCTGCACCCAATGCTGTTGAATCTGTAGAAACAGCATTAGCACTTTTACCTATCGCTGTTGCATGTGAACTACTTGCACTTGTATCTGCACCCATCGCAACAGCATGATTTTGAGTAGCCTTGGCATTTGTACCAACAGCAAGACTGTTATTATGTGTTGCATTTGCACTCGTACCTACCGCAACTGCACCATTAGCCGTGGCATTGGCTGATGCTCCTACTGACAGAGCACCAATACCGGTCGCTGTTGCACCGCTGACCGCAGTAGCACTGGTTGGAGGATCAACCGCAATTAGCCCACGTCCCGCAGTTGCCGCATACGAATTACCTGCACCCAAAAGAGCTGCCGAAATCACTGTCAATCTGAAAACTGTCGCGATACCATTTTTACCGGATTCGGCAGATACATCTGTACTGTTTTGTTCTGCAGACGATTTCACACGGCCTTTGGCCAATTCGGACGTTACAACGAAAGATTGAATCGTACGGTTCCAAACGACTTTAAATATCTTATTCATTAGTGTGTCTTTCTCTTTTTATGATGGGTAAAAGCGTAGGCGTGAGCATGACGCTACTTTAAAAAATCTATTGCGGAGGATTTCCCTGCAAAATGCTTGCTTCGAGCTGACGTTTATTGTCACTTTAAGACGAAATTTAGGTCTTTTACTATCTCGAAGTGAAATAGTATTTCATACTTACTAAATATCCGCTAGTCAGAAATATCAACCGATTATCTTTAATTTCTAAATAAAATCACGGCTTTCTACCAAAAAAACCAATTATCAAAAGGGTTTCAGCCATGTTTCTATTAATAAGCGGTGTATTGCATTCCATTGACAAGTCACAAGCAAACACAGTAACCATGCAACTCATATGCCAATTATTTAAAATATTATTTATTAAAAAACGAAAGAAAAAGGCCGTCTGAAATGTTTCAGACGGCCTTTAATGAAATGATATTGAACAACTACTTGCTTAAATAATTTGGTTTTTAAGCTATCAATAAAATCGGCAATATGCTTTTAATACGTCATAGAAAGAATACGCATATCCCTACTTATACAAACGTAGATGGTTTTACAAACCGAATACGGCAATATCGCCCTTACCTTGACGAATCAGCTCGGTACCATCGGTCATATCGATAACCGTCGTCGGCTCAGTACCGCACCAGCCGCCATCAATAACCAAATCAACAGCATGCTCAAGACGATCTCGGATTTCGTATGGGTCGGTCAATGGCTCTTCGTCTTCGGGCAACATGAGGGTGCAACTTAAAATAGGTTCGCCCAATTCTTGCAAAAGTGCCAAGGCAGTAGCGTTATCGGGAACACGCAGGCCGATGGTTTTGCGCTTGGGATGAAGCGTGCGATTGGGTACTTCTTTGGTTGCCTGCAGGATAAAGGTGTAGCTGCCGGGCGTAGCTGCTTTGAGCTGGCGAAATTGGGCATTATCTACTTTGGCGTAAGTACCCAATTCGCTCAAATCGGCACACATCAGGGTCAGATGGTGTTTTTGATCGATTTTGCGAATCGTGAGAATGCGCTCCATCGCAGTTTTGTCGCCAAGTTTGCAACCCAACGCATAGCAGGAATCCGTAGGGTAAACGATAACGCCGCCACTGCGGACAATATCGGCGGCTTGCTTGATGAGGCGGTCTTGGGGATTATCGGGATGGATGGCGAAAAATTGTGCCATGTTTTTTTCCTTATCATTCTAATGGTTTGTTGTTTGACATTTTAAAACTTATTTGGCCGTCTGAATATTGGATTTCCACCACCATGAATGGATTTAGCCTTAGCTACAACACGGCTGCACCCAGCGATACCTTATATATAATTTTGATTTACCGGCCGATATCGAAAGTCAATTTAATACACTATATAATGCGTTATTTTGTTTGAAAGTCATCTCAATGTCTGCTTCTTCCCTACCTTCCCGCCGCTTGTCTGTTGCACCCATGCTTGATTGGACAGACAGACACTATCGCTTTATGGCGCGACAAATTACACGCAATGCTTGGCTTTATAGCGAAATGGTCAATTCAGGCGCGGTGGTTTACGGAGATAAAGACCGCTTTTTGAGTTTCAACGAAGGCGAGCAACCGGTAGCGTTACAGCTTGGCGGCTCAGATCCGCATGACTTGGCAATCGCTGCCAAAGCGGCTGAGGCGTATGGCTATAATGAAGTCAACCTAAATTGCGGTTGCCCCAGCCCACGCGTTCAAAAAGGCGCTTTCGGTGCTTGCCTGATGAATGATGTAGATTTGGTGGCAGATTGTTTGAACGCGATGCAGGATGCAGTTGAAATTCCGGTGACAGTCAAACACCGCATCGGCGTAGACAGACAGACAGAATATCAAGTCGTGGCAGATTTTGTGGGCACGCTTCGCGAAAAAACAGCCTGCCGCACATTTATCGTCCATGCACGCAATGCTTGGCTGGACGGTTTATCCCCGAAAGAAAACCGCGAAACCCCGCCACTCAAATATGAATACGTCTACCGCTTGAAACAAGAGTTCCCCGACTTGGAAATTTTAATTAACGGCGGCATCACCAACAACGAAGAAATCGCCGAACATCTGAAATTTGTCGATGGGGTCATGATCGGGCGCGAGGCTTATCATAATCCAATGCTGATGCGCAATTGGGATGTACTGTTTTATAACGACGCACACGAACCAATCCAATACGCAGATTTAGCAGCTTGGCTATATGCATACAGCCGCGAACAAATCGCCTCAGGACGTGGCACTATCCTACGCCACATCGTCCGCCATGCACTAGGCTTGATGCACGGCCTAAAAAATGCCCGCACTTGGCGCCGTATGCTCTCAGATGCCGCCTTGCTGAAAGACAACGACGGCAGCCTGATTCTAGACGCATGGAAAGAAGTCGAACGCGCAAATATTTGGGATTAATGGCATATCGTGCGAATAAATAAAAGGCCGTCTGAAACATCAAATGATGTTTCAGACGGCCTTTTACATTGCAACAGACTGCTAAAGATATATTCATTTCTCTTTAGCTACTATGACGATTAATTCATCGAATAAAACCAACACATAATCTAAGCATAAAAAAATGCGGCCCAAATAGGCCGCATTTACTTTGCTTCGTCTTTTCAGACGGCCTTTTCAGGCCGTCTGAAAGTCAGATTACCATTGGTAACCAACTGCTGCGGTAGCACCGAAGTGACCACGTGAGTTGCCGGAAGCAGTACCTTTGATGATCCAGTTACCACCATCGGAGATGCTAGAGAAGCCGACAGCGTAACCGGTTTCACCGCGGTAGTGACCGCCACCGATAGCCAGCATGCTCTTACCTGGCAAGTAAGCTTGTGGCAGACCGGCAGTAGCCAGAGCTTGAGCCACACCTGCGCGGGCGTTGTTGTCAACCTTGTTCACATTGCTGTTCACATCGCCGATTTTTTGGTTCAGCTGGTTAACGTTAACCGCATCAGTACCTTTCTTACCTGGAGCAACATTTTGGATAGTAGTGTTGCCGGCATCGATACCACCTTGGTTGATGGTTACAGGACCTACGTTCAGTTCGTTAGTAGTAACACTGTTACTAGTAACACTGTCAACGTGCAGATCACGGTTCAAGCTGACTTTCAGCGCACCGCCGTCTTCCTTAACGAAGATGTTTTGAACTTCTTTCTCCGAAGTCTTACCGGTTGCTTTGTCGAATACTTGAACTGTACCCTTATCACCTTTAATCTGAATAGTGTTATTCAGTTTTTTGGTGATTTCAGCGTTATCCTCATCACGCAGACCGAAGGTGCCATCAGCATCTTTACCGTCTTTACCATCTTTACCATCTCTAATGATGGTGGTAGTGGTGTTACCGTTGCCGTCTTTGATGGTTACAGTATGTTCGCCTTTAGCTGTAGTTTCAACTTTAGCTTCAGCGTTCTTACCATCTTTCACAACTTCAGAAGTGGTACCGATGACTTTACCATCTTTATCCAGGTTTCTAACAGTGATAGTGGTTTCACCTTTAGCATCATCACGTGTAACTTCAGCTTCAGCTGACTTACCATTGTCGCCGGTATCACCCTTAGCTGCAGCTGTACCATCTTTAACGATGGTAGTAGTGGTATTACCTTCGCCATCAGTG
>NZ_KV821246.1:0-19717 GCF_001815615.1 Neisseria sp. HMSC075C10 | reverse complement strand
GATTTTGGGGAATTTTGCAAAGGTCTCATACTGATAGATAGGTTTAGAACTTATAACTGATGGTAAACAGCAAAGTCCTGCCGCGCGCATAGTTATTCAGGACAGAGCGCGTCGTGCCGCCATATTTGCCGTTGCATAAACCGTTGGCATCGCATTCGACTTCTTCATCATCTAAACCCCCTTTTCTTTCAAATACGCTGAAATAGCGCTGGGTTGCGGCATCGTTTGCAGCATCCAAAGGATCGACATAGCGTTTATTGAACGCATTTTGAATGTCGAAACGAAGAATAAGGTTTTTCTTTGGTTCATAATTGGCATAGAAATCAAAAATCATTGGCTGTCTGTTGATGCTTTCTGTTTTTTTGATCACTCTTCTGCCCATTTGATGTGAAGAGTAGGTATTGGCGCCGGTTGTACCGTCAACAAATTCCTCCTCAGTCGTCGCCCGTGTACTTTTGCCGTAATAGCGCATAATGCCGCCGATGGTCAATTTGTTGCCCAACCATCGGGATCCTAATTCAAAACGGCCATAATCTCGGGGTAAGCGTGAAATTTTGCTTAAGCCGTAGCCCTGTTTAATTTGGTCTTCTTTAGAAGAGTTGCGGGGCGATTCGCTGGCATCGCTATAATTGGTCGGCTGGTTGGTTTTTTGATATGCGTAAGACAGGGTTGTAAAAAAGCGGCCGAAATCATAGTTCATTTCCACTTCCAAACCATTTTTATGAACAGGTTTGGCATAGTTTCGATGCTGGATAGAGTATTGCAGGCCGGTGCTGGTTACCCAGCTGGGTGCTTTATCCAAATCCCACCATTTGCCATAAACATTGTGGATATAGTTGTTTATCCTGCTGCGATAGGCGACCAGTTTGAAACCCAATACATCGTCCGGCTTGAAAATCCCTTTTTTGAAGGTATTGAAGCCTATTTGGTAAGTATTGGCCTGTTCCGGCTTAAGGGCAGTATTGACGCCCGAGTCGCCGATTTGTGAAAAATACATTTCTTGAATATTCGGCATTCTATGCGTACGCGAATAGCTGATAAACGGCATAAAGTAGTCGTTGACATTGATGTTTAATGCCACCGAATGGTTTACCGCATGCTTTTTACCGGATTTGGTATAAACCGGTTCGTAAAGGTCGCAGCTTGGCGTGCAATGCTGTTTATAAATTTCAGAATCTTCTCCAAATGCTTTTTTAAAGTCTTCTTGGGTATTGAAGTAGTCGGTATATTCGCCCTTGTAGCGGTAGTTGACCATATTGGCGCTGTAATTCAATTGATAAATGCCTTTTTTCAAGGAAGTATCAAAATAGAACGTATTGAATTTTTGCTGGCCTGAAGGTTGCAATATGGTTGATTTTTGAGGAAATATTCCTTTGTCGCCTTTGAAGCGGCCTAAAAAGCTGTACAGGCCGGCATCTTGATCCGGGCCGTCGTAAAACAGGCTCAGCTCTTCCGGAAAGCGGTTTTTACTGTATTGGTTTTTAAAGAAATTGAAACCGACAGTAGTTTTTAAATCTGTTTTTTGGGGAAGTTTGAAAGAAAAGCTGTTGTTGATATCCAAAAGATTGGCCGTATTTTTGGTTTCCAAATAATCAAGCAGTCCCCATCCTGAAAAACGTGAGTTTTTCGGATATTTTTGTTTTCCCAAATTATGGGCGGCCAACACGTTTAAATCGACATAATCGCCAATGTTTAAGTTGTAATTGGCTTGGTAGTTGCGGTTTTCTACTTTGCGGCTGCCGATACGGTTGTTCATGGTACGAAGCTGAAGGTCGAGCTTGTTGTTGTCGTTTTCGTATTCCACTTTGACCAAATGGCTGTTTGAGCGTTGTTGCAGGCTGGTCGGGTCGATTGGAGTCAGATCCCATTGCGGTGCCAAATTCTCTTTCCAGCCTCTTTCCAAGTCATCGACATAATCTCTTTGCAAAACTTCAGGATCGTTATATTTTTTGGAGAAAGGGTAGTCCCAATAGCTTTTACCGACCGCATTGCGCTTGGAAAAGTCGCGAACCCAACGATTTTGCCCTTGGTCGAATTTTAATAAGTTGCGTTCAAAATATTCTTGTTTTTTACGGTCCAAATATTCTTCGCCAAAATTGCCGATACGCTGACCGCCGCCGCCTACTTTATAGTTTTGCTCGACATTACGGTGGCTGTAGCCATATAACGCGCCAAGGCGCGCACCGCTGTCAAACCATTTTTGTACTGCTCCGGTTGCCATAAAGTTGCTTTTGGTGCTGTTTGTGCCGGTCAATCCTTTGGTCAAGAGGCCGAAGGTATTGTTTCCGTGTACCACATCGTCTACCCGTAAAGTACGGAAATTGGCTGTACCGGATAAGGTATTGATGCCGTTGGCACCTGTGAAACTACCTTTGGTTACATCCACGCCGGCAATAAAATTGGGATCCAGTGCCGTACCGAATTGTGAGGAGCTGCCACTGCGTCCGGCATCGGCAGAAGTGGAATAGAAGGTTTGGGTTACGCCGTCAACCATCGTATTGACACGTCCCAAACCGCTATCGCCACGGATATTGACCGCCAATACCCCCGATCCCTTGTCTTGTTGGGTGAAAACGCCGGGCATGCTCCGAACGATGGTATCGATGTTTTCGCTGGATTGATAAACGCGTTCACGCGAACTTTTGGCTTGGCCTTCGGTAAAAACTTTTTTCTCTTTGGCAATGTGTTTGCTTTTGACTTGAATTTCATCAAGCTCTTGAGTTGAAAACTCTTCTTCTGCGTGTGCGATACTTGTTATAGCCAGTAAAGATAATGTTAGTAGATTTAATTTGAAATTCGGATTCATGATAGTTACCTCAGAAACGAAGCCGCTACTTTATAACATATTATTAAACTTTACAAATATTTTAATAATGGTTTTTATTTATTAAAAAATAAAGTAAAATTTTGTTTTAGAAGATAATCCACCCGCATATGATTCATCTGGCTGAAAAGATAAAGCAGGTCTGAATTTGAATTTGGGTGGTTGAGAAGAAGGGAGGTTTAATTGAATTTAAACAGCCGGAAGAAGAAAATTTGATTGCGATATGTGAATTGAGCCGTCGGTTTCAAATGAAACCGGTAAAAAAACATGAAATACAAAATATAAAGTTGATATAGAAAGGTTTGAAGTCAGTTGAAGAAAAGGCCGTCTGAAAATGATATTTCAGACGGCCTTTATTGTTTTAAGCCTTATTCCGGACCGCGGAATGTGTCGTGGCAAGATTTGCAGCTTGCACCGGTTTCGCCGTAAGCGGCTTTGATTTCTTCCAATTTGCCGGTTTGGGCAGCGGCGTTGAGTTTTTCAACCGCAGCGACGAATTTTTCTTCTTCGGCTTTGAATGTTGCTGTGTCTGTCCAGATGGCAGGCAGGGCGCGGCCATTGCCTTGAGGATCGGATTCAAACAGGGTGAATGGTTTTTTGCTGTTTTCAGTGAAGGTTGCGGCGGCTTGTTTGAATTTTTCTACGTCGTAAGGCTCTTCGTCTTTGACCATTTTGCCCATGCGGGTAAACTCGGGCATCATGGATTTGAACGCGGCCGTACGGTCTTCGGAAATAGGGCCTTTAGGCTGGGAAGGCGCGCCGCTGCCGCCGCAGGCGGAAAGGGTAAGCGCCACTGCTGCCAAAGCAACAGGGAGAAAACGGGTTTTCATATGGAGTGTGTCCTATTGTAATGATATGATTATCGTTAAATTTAAAATCAGCCGGCCAAACACTCAGGCCGTCTGATAAGGCGTTATCATACCTTAAACCCAAGTCTGAAACGAGTATAGAAAGGAAACGATATGGCAATTTTGATTACCGGGGCATCGGCAGGATTCGGCGCGGCGATGTGCCGAACCTTTGTTGCGGCAGGCTATCATGTCATCGGCGCGGCACGGCGCGAAGACAAATTGCAGCAGTTGGCAGAAGAATTGGGCGAGCAGTTTTACCCGTTGGAAATGGATGTTTCGCGTACAGAGTCGATTCAAAACGCTTTAAACAGCCTGCCCGAGCATTTAGCTGAAATTGATTGCCTGATCAACAATGCCGGTTTGGCTTTAGGTCTGGATTCCGCTGATAAAGCCGATTTTGGCGATTGGGAAACCATGATTCAAACCAATATCATCGGCCTGACTTTTCTGACCCGCCAGATTTTGCCGCAAATGGTAGCGCGCAAACAGGGCTACATCATCAATTTGGGTTCGATTGCCGGCAGTTATGCTTATTCAGGCAGTAATGTCTATGGCGCGACCAAGGCTTTTGTGCGCCAATTCAGTATGAACCTGCGCGCCGAATTGGCAGACAAAAACATCCGCATTACCAATATCGAACCGGGCTTGTGCGGCGATACCGAGTTTTCCAACGTCCGTTTCAAAGGTGACGACCAGCGTGCGGCCGAGGTTTATGAGAATGTCGAGTTTATCCAGCCGCAAGATATTGCCGATACCGCTTTATGGCTCTATCAACGTCCTGCGCGGATGAACGTCAATTCCATCGAAATCATGCCGGTTGCCCAGACCTTTGCAGGCATGAAAGTTTACCGTGACGCGCCTGCTCCGGTGAAGAAAGAAACGTTTGAAAAACAAAGTATGTCTTTGTTTGGAAAAATTAAATCTTGGTTTAAGTGATGGGCATCAGGCCGTCTGAACGTTTCAGACGGCCTCTTTGTTATCTGAAATTGAACAAACACGTTATAATGTAATTTTTTATTAACAAGGCCGTCTGAAAGGCTGTTTCAGTTATGAACGCAATCAAACAAAAAATCTTAGAACAAGCGCAGCGCGATGGTGTGCAGGTAACCGCTTTGCGCGAGCAAGTGCTTGATATTGTTTTGAAACAAAGCGGCGTGATTAAAGCCTACAACGTTCTGTCGCAGATGCAGCAGCAAAGCGAGGGCGTGGTTGCGCCGCCGACGGCCTACCGCGCCCTTGATTTTTGGGCGGAACAGGGCGTTTTGCACAAAGTGGCGGCGGTCAACGGCTATATTCTGTGCAGCCATGCGCAGCATGAGTGCAACGACCATTGCCATGACCATGAAGAAGCCGAAGCGCACCACAGCGCGTTTATTTTGGTTTGTACCGAATGCGGTACGGCAGATGAGCAGACCTTGAGCCAAGAATGGGCGGCATTGCGTGCAGGCGTGGCCGAAACCGGTTTCTCATTAAAAGAAGAACATGTTGTTTTAACAGGAATTTGTAAAAAATGTCAGAAGTAAAAAAGACTAAAGTCCACCTGATTTCAGGCTTCCTCGGAACAGGCAAAACCACCGCACTCAAAAGTCTGATGGCGCAAAAAGATCCGAATGAAAAATGGGTCATCATCGTCAACGAATTTGGCGAAATCGGCATTGACGGCGCTGTCTTGAGCGACAACGGCATTCCCGTCGCAGAAATCGCCGGCGGCTGTTTGTGCTGTACTGCCGGCGCACAAATGGGTACGACCGTACAAAAAATGCTGCGCGATGCCCAACCCGACCGCTTGATGATTGAAGCCAGCGGTTTGGCGCATGCCGCCAGTGTTATCGACGAATTGAAAGCCAAGCCGCTCGACAGCATGTTGGAAATCGGCGCTGTTTTTACCGTTGTCGATCCACGCCAATTCATTAATCCCGATTACGCTCAACAAGCCTTGTATAAAGACCAAATCGGCATTTGCGACGTATTGGTCGCCAGCAAAACAGACTTGTGCACGCCCGAGCAGCTGGCCGAGTTTCACGATAAAGCGGCCAAGCTGTTCCCGCCTAAAGCCAAAGTGGTTGAAGTTCAAAATGCGCAACTCGACATCCAATGGCTTGATATTCCCGTTGTCGAAAAATCGCGCTACCGCCTTAAAGCCCTGCCGGACAACACCATGGGCTTCCAGTCTCAAGGCTTCACGTTTCCTGCCGGACGTGATTTCGACGGTGAAAAACTGACCGATTTCTTCAACGACCTGCCTAAATTTACAGACGGCCTTGTGCGCGCCAAAGGCGTGTTCCAAGTGCTCGGTACATGGGTATGGCTCAACTGGGTGGACGGTCAATGGGGCGCAAACCAAGTTTCGTGGCGCCGTGACTCGCGCTTTGAGCTGATTGCCAAATCGTTTGACGCGGATTTAATTGAGAAGAAATTGCAGGAGGCCTTAGAGAAGTAAATAATCGGCCAAACGCTTATTAATCCGTTACTATATGCTGTCTGAGGTCAGTGGTTTCAGACGGCCTTCAAATCAAAAAATAGAGGAACACTTTATCATGTGGCGTTATATCTTTCATCGTTTGCTCCTTTTGATTCCCACGTTGTTGGGGATTTTGGCGATTACCTTCGCCGTCATTCAGTTTGTTCCCGGCGGTCCGGTGGAACAGATGGTTCAGCAGCTGACGCAGGGCGCGGTTGGCGGCGAAACAGCAGGACGCAGTATGCCTGGAACTTTGGCTAAAAACGGCAACCGCATCAGTGCGGAAGATTTGGCTGCTCTGAATGCTTTATACGGTTTCGACAAGCCGCCTGTGACGCGTTTTGTCGATATGGTATGGAAATTCGCCCGTTTTGATTTGGGCGAGAGCTTTTTCCACCACCAAACCGTATTTGAGTTGGTAAAAGAGAAAATGCCGGTATCGATGAGTTTGGGTTTGTGGACATTCTTCCTAACTTATTTGATATGTATTCCGTTGGGTATTGCCAAGGCGGTCAGGGATGGCAGCCGGTTTGATACGGTTACGGGTATGATCATTTTGGTCGGCTATACCGTACCGCCGTTTGTCTTGGGCTTGGTGTTGCTGGTGTTGTTTGGCGGTGGCAGCTTTTTTGCCTGGTTCCCGCAGGGCGGCTTGGTCGGCGATGATTTCGATACACTCTCTTGGGCAGGTAAAGTCAAAGATTATTTGTGGCATATGGCCTTGCCGATTACCGCTTCGGTGGCAGGCAACTTGGCGGTAATGACCGTATTGACGAAAAACGTATTCCTTGAAGAAATCCGCCGTCAATATGTTTATACCGCGCGAGCCAAGGGCTTGCCTGAGAAACAGATTCTGTGGAAACATATTTTCCGAAATGCCATGATTCCTCTGATTACCGGTTTCCCGGCCGCATTTATCGGCGCGTTCTTTACCGGCAGCCTGTTGATTGAAACGTTGTTCTCGCTGGACGGATTGGGTTTGTTGTCTTACGAGGCAGTGATGAAACGCGATTATCCTGTCGTAATGGGTACGCTGTACGTGTTCACGCTGATGGGGTTGTTGGCTAAATTGGTGTCAGATATTTCGTATTCGTGGGTCGATCCGCGCATTCACTTTGGCGGACAGAAATAAGGCCGTCTGAAAATATCTTCAATCCATTATTAAAGAATGTTTCGAACCATGAAAAAGAAAAAATCTACTTCAAACCCTACTTGGCAAGCCTTTAAACAGCATAAGCGCGGTTGGTTGGCTTTGCGGATTTTGGCCGTTTTGTTTGTCGTCACTTTGCTTGCACCTTTGTGGAGCAACGACAAACCTTTGTGGATACGTTATCAGGGCGAGTATTTCTTCCCCTTGGTAAACGAATACAACGAAGCCACATTTGGCGGCGATTTCGATACGCCGGCGGATTATCTGGATCCGCTTATCCGCCACAACATTACTTCAGACGGCAATTTTGCCTTTTACCTGCCCAATCCTTACGATGCCGATACCTTGAACGATTTTGATACGGTACCCGATCCGGCCAAACCGTCCGAACGGCATATCTTGGGAACGGACGATCGCGGCCGCGACCTTTTGGCGCGCTTGGTTTACGGTTTCCGTGATTCGCTGTTGTTTGCCTTGGTGTTGACCGTGGTGACTACCGTGATTGGCGTGATTGCAGGCGCGGTGCAGGGTTATTTCGGCGGCAAAACCGACCTTCTGATGCAGCGTTTTATCGAGGTTTGGGGCGGTATGCCGGAGCTGTACCTCTTGATTATCCTGTCTTCGTTCTTTAATCCGGGGCTGTTGATTTTGCTGGTGTTGCTGTCGCTTTTCGGCTGGATGGGCTTGTCCGACTATGTCCGCGCCGAGTTTTTGAAAAACCGTCAGGCCGATTATGTTTTGGCGGCGCGCGCGATGGGTGTGGGCAACCGTGAAATCATGTGGCGCCATATCCTGCCCAACAGCTTGACGCCGGTATTGGCCTTCCTGCCTTTCCGTATTTCTGGCGCCGTACTTGCCCTGACCAGTTTGGACTTCTTGGGCTTGGGCGTACCTGCCTCACAGGCAAGTTTGGGTGAGTTGCTGGCGCAAGGCAAAGACAACTTGGACGCATGGTGGATTGGCATGTCTGCCGTTGCTACACTGACGGTAATGCTGCTTTTGCTGGTCATGATCGGCGAAGGTTTGCGTCAGGCATTTGACGTACGCGCACGCAGTTAATTGCTTTTCTAAAGCGTGAAAAGGATGGGCGGCAAAGCCTGTCCTGCATTCTTAGGGCCGTCTGAAAAGTTTCAGACGGCCTCATCCATTCGTTTGAATCATTAAAAATCATGAATCAAGAAATCACATTTCTTACTCTTTTTCTACTCGGCTTTTTCGGCGGAACGCATTGCGTCGGCATGTGCGGCGGATTGAGCAGCGCATTTGCTTTGCAGCTACCGCCACATTTAAACCGAATCGGGCTGATTGTATTGTTGAACTTGGGGCGCATCAGCAGCTATGTCGTCATTGGCCTGTTGGTCGGTTTGGTTGGGCAGGTCGGCATTTCCTTGGACGATACGCGCGCGGTTCAAAACGGTTTGTATATTGCCGCCAATGTTTTGCTGCTTTTACTTGGGCTGTATCTTGCCGGTATTTCGACTGCCGCAACCAAAATCGAAGGCATCGGCAAACCGATATGGAAACGCCTGAATCCTTTGTTAAACAAATTGCTGCCGATTAAATCAGTGCCTGCCTGTTTCGGCGTGGGCGTGCTTTGGGGCTGGCTGCCTTGCGGTTTGGTGTACAGCGCGTCTTTGTATGCTTTGGGCAGCGGCAATGCCTTGCACGGCGGGCTGTATATGCTGGCGTTTGCATTGGGGACCTTGCCGAACCTGCTTGCGATGGGCATATTTGCAGCGCAGTTGAAAACCTTTCTGCAGAAACGTATGGTTCGTTTGTGCGCCGGATTATTGGTAGCAGGATGGGCGATATGGCGCTTGGCTGTATTTGCGATGGGGCAAATCGGGTAAGGTAAAAAGGTTTTATTTAGTTTGTTGTTTTGCAATCAAAAAGGCCGTCTGAAAGATTTTCAGACGGCCTTTTTCACAAGAAAGATTAATGTATTAAATTCCAAGCCATCTTGGCGGCAATCAGCAGCAACATGATGCCGAAGGCGATTTTGAGTTTTCGGGCGGGCAGCTTGTGCGCCGTTTTTACGCCGAGCGGAGCAAAGAGGATGGTGGCAACGCTCAATATGGCCACGGCCGGAAGATAGATAAAGCCTGCCGCGCCTTCAGGCAGGTTGGCAATATGCAAACCGTTGGCAAAATAGCCGATGGTGCCGGCAATTGCAATCGGCCATGCCAGACCTGAAGATGTGCCGATGGCACGGTGTGCCGGAAAGTTGCAATACAGCAGAAATGGAACGGATAGTGAACCGCCACCGATACCGACCCAACTTGAAGCCGCCCCAAAAAGCGTACCGACGGCTGTCAGACCGGGGAGTTCAGGCAGGGTGCGTGAAGGTTTGGGTTTGGAATCGCATAGGGTTTTAAGTGCGATAAAGGCAAGAAATGCAATAAAGAAAACTTGCAAGGTTAGCGTCGGCATATATTTTGCCGTTGCCGCGCCGAGGAGTACGCCGAGTATCATGCCAGGCGTCATTCGGCGGACGGTCGCCCAATCGATGGCGTGCTTTTTATGTTGGGCGAACATACTGGAGAAGGTGGTAAACACCATGACGGCAAAGGAAGTGCCGATGGCGAGATGCTGGGCATAGGGGTGAGCGCCTATGCCTTGCAGCTGCAACGCCCATAAAACAACGGGAACAATCAACGTGCCGCCGCCTACGCCGAATAGTCCGGCAATAAAGCCCGCCGCGCTACCGACAGCGAGCAGGGCAAGGATGATGTCCCAAGACCACATTTCAGACGGCCTTATTGTGTTTGTGAGTTTTGTGGCGTTTTTTAAACCAGCGGATGACTGCCATCACATAACCGGACAGGCTGTAACCGAGGAAGAATAAGAAGAGGACGAGCGAAGGCTTCCAGTTGATGAGCAGCAATACCAACACGGCCAATACCATGCCCATAAACGGCACTTGGCGGCGGATGTTAATTTCTTTGAAGCTCCAAAACGGAATCTGCACAATCATGGAAATACCGGCAAACAGGGTGATACCCAATGCCCACCAATGCACGCCGGGGAAGCGTTCAAAGCTGTGGTTAACCCAAATCAGGCCTACAATCAACGCAGCGGCGGTCGGGCTTGGAACGCCGATAAACCAGCGTTTATCGACTTTGCCGATGAGCGTGTTGAACAGTGCCAAACGCAGGGCGGCGCAGGCGCAGTAGATAAAGGCGACGGAATAACCGATTTTGCCAAACTGCCAAAGTTGCCATTTGTAGACGATCAGGGCAGGCGCCACGCCGAAGCTGACCATATCGGCAAGGCTGTCGAGCTGTTCGCCGAACGCGCTCTGGCTGTTGGTCAAACGGGCAACGCGTCCGTCCATGCCGTCGAGCAGCATGGAAAGGAAAACTGCAATCGCCGCCGTTTCATAACGTCCGTGCATGGACTGGGTAATGGCGAAGAATGCGCAAAACAGTGCGGCGATGGTAAAGGAATTGGGCAGCAGGTAAATGCTGTTTTTGCGGATGGAGTTGCGTGGAGGAATCGGATTTTCTGTATTTTGTGCGTTGTCCATAATGTTTCCGTATATGCTGCGGGTGCAGATGAGGCATTATACCGCATTGGCAGGTTAAGGATTTTTAAAAGGCAGACATAGTTTCACTTCAATCGCATAAAGTTTCAGACGGCCTTTATTTTGTCAGTCAAACAACTCGCCTTGTGCCTGCTCTTTGGTCACGCGTACGTCGGTTTCGCCGTCGGCAAAAGTGATGTGCAGTTTTTGACCTTGTTTCAACGTATCGGCATTGCGGATGACTTGTCCGCGTGTGTTTTTGACGACGGAGAAACCTCGCTCCAGAATATGCTGCGGCGATACGGCTTCGAGCAATGCGGCTTGGGCGGTCAGGCTTTGACGGCGGTGGGTGAGCAGTTGGCGGAAGGAATGCGATAGGGCCGTCTGAAAGCGGTCGATATTTTGTGTGTAACCGGAAACATCAGGACGGCAATGTTTCAGGGTTTGGGTTTGGCGTTCAAAACGGGCGGTGTGGGCGCGGAGGTTTTGCGTCATCGAGTAAGACAGCGTTTGCGCCAGTTTGCTGATTGAAGCGCGCTGATCGTCAAGTTTTTGGCGCGGATGACGGATTTGCCGTGTGAGCCAGTCGAGTTTTTGGCTGGCATCGAAATAGCGTTGTTCCAAAACGGTTTTCAGACGGCCTTGCGCTTGGGCGAGACGGTGTAGCGATTCTTGGCGGTTGGGGCTGACCAATTCTGCCGCGCCGGTCGGTGTCGGTGCGCGCACGTCGGCAACAAAATCGGCAAGCGTGAAATCGGTTTCGTGTCCTACGCCACTGACGACCGGAATCGCGCAGGCTTCGATGGCGCGCACGACCGGCTCTTCATTAAACGCCCACAAGTCTTCAATGCTGCCGCCGCCGCGACAGACAATCAGTACATCGCATTCGGCGCGTTGCGAAGCGGTTTTAATCGCTTGGGCAATTTGCAATTCACTGCCCGTGCCTTGAACGGGTGTCGGATAAACGATAACGGGGATTTCGGGTGCGCGGCGGTTTAAGGTGGTCACGACATCGCGCAAAGCCGCCGCCGCCAGGCTGGTGACGATGCCGATACATTGCGGACGGGCGGGTAATGGTTTTTTGCGTTCCGCTGAAAACGCGCCTTCCGCCTGCAACTGCGCTTTCAATCGTTCATAGGCTTCGTAAAGCTGCCCCAAACCTTTGAGCCGTACTTCGTTTACGGTAATCTGAAATTCTCCACGCGCTTCATAAATGCTGATTTTTCCTGATACTTCGATATGGTCGCCTTCTTTCAAAGGCTTCGCCAAGCGCATAGCCGCGCCCTTAAACATCGCGCAACGCACCTGCGCGCGGCTGTCTTTGAGCGAGAAATAATAATGTCCGCTGGCGGCACGGGTCAGGTTGGATACTTCACCGGCAATCCACAAGCCTGCAAGATGGTCTTCCAGCAAGGCTTTGGCGAGGGCGTTGAGTTCGGATACGGAAATGGAGGAGGGCGCGAAAAGTTCGGACATTGCGAAACAGGAAAAATTTAGGAAAGTTGAATTATAAGGGTTTTAGAGCGATTCGTTGTATTCGTTTTCATGAAACTTGCGCCCTTTGTTTTAATATTATCAAAGCTGCATGTTCAGACGGCCTTGTCTGGGCGGGCTTGTGTTATATTATCGTTTGATTTTCGCCTCAAAAGCCGTGCGTATGCCCAAACTCCACCAAATTATCGAACGCCATTGGCAATCCCCCAATCCGTTTTTGTCTTTGCTGCTGAAACCCTTATCCAAGCTGTTTGCCAAAATTGCGGCGAAACGGCGCGATGATTTTGTTTCAGGCCGTCTGAAAAGCGAAAAATTGCCAGTGCCTGTGGTGGTGGTCGGCAATATCCATGCAGGCGGAACAGGGAAAACGCCGATAGTCGCCGCGCTGGTGTCGGATTTGCAGGAAAAGGGCATTAAGGTCGGCATCATCAGCCGAGGTTACGGGCGCAAGAGCAAGGCGGTTCATGTATTGAATACAGCTAGCAGTGCGGCAGATGCAGGCGACGAGCCTTTATTGCTGTTTCGCCAAACCGGTGCGCCCACGGCGGTAGGTAGCAGCCGCGCAGAAGCAGGCAGGGCATTGCTTGCGGCGCATCCGGAGCTTGAATTGATTGTGACCGACGACGGCTTGCAACATTATGCCTTGCAACGCGATATGGAAATTGCCGTATTCCCGGCGGCAGATACAGGACGTACCAATTTGGATTTACTGCCCAACGGCAGCTTGCGCGAACCTTTGTCTCGGTTGGCTTCCGTTGATGCGGTCGTCGTCAGTGGCGGAAAAGCAGATACGGCATTCAGGCCGTCTGAAAATATGTTTGCCAGCCATATTGAAACAGGGCAGATTTACCGTTTGAATAGGCCGTCTGAAAAATTGGATTTGGCGGGTTTGGGAAATCAAACCGTCGCCGCTGTCGCCGGTATCGCCAAGCCGGAGCGTTTTTTCAATACGTTGCAAAGCCTGAATATCGCTTTGAAACAAACCGTTGCCTTGCCTGATCATGCAGATATTACGGCCGCGGATTTGCCGGACGCAGATGTGGTGATTATCACGGAAAAGGATGCGGTCAAATTTTCAAACGGCCACGACCTGAATCATGTGTGGGTCTTGCCTGTTTATGCGATAATTAAGCCGGACTTGGCGGCGTTTGTATCCGCGAATGTTTCAATCTAAATGCTTATAGATGTTTCACAGATGTTTTAAAGATGGTCTTCAAACTACGCGATAGGAGTAAATCATGAAGTTAAAATATTTGTTGGTCGCTTGTGCAGCTTTATTTGTATCTACTCAAAGTTTAGCTGCCAAACCAAGTGATGAATCTGCAATGAAATGGTTGGAGATTCAAGGGATAAGCAATAATTATAGCGAGAAAGTGCAACGTTCTTTGGAGATGGTGAATAAAGAGGACAATGAGCGCTTGTTAACGATGACGCCCAAAGCTCAAAAAGCGCAGATGAAGGCGGTCATCAGCCGTTATATGAAAAACATGCAAGATGATTTGAGCCGCCCTGAGTTGAAAAAACAATGGTTGGATGAAGAAAAGCGTGCCGTACAGAAAGTATTTACACAAGAAGAAGTCGATGTGCTCAACCGCTTTTTCTCTTCCCCTCGGGGCAAGGGTATTTTGAAAAAAGTCAATCATCTCAGACAGCATGGCGGAGATATTGATAATGTGCTGAGCCAAGCAGACGTGGACAGCATGGCAAAATTGTTTGAGCATGGGGCCGGTAAGTCTGCATTTGAAAAGATGGAACGTTTCGATAAATTGAATGATGAGATTGTTAAAAAGACAATGAGCAACAACTATATCAACGCAAGCAGGAAATATACGCCCGCTTTTGAGGCGCAAACGCGTGATATTTTGTGTAAGGGCAATAAACATTCTTCGGAATGTGCCAAATAATGTGCAGGCCGTCTGAAAATATTGATATTTATACTGTCCGAATCATCTCAGATGGCCTTGATATAACTACCGAAAGTAACCCCATGGAAAAAAAATTCTTAGACATCCTCGTTTGTCCTGTAACCAAAGGCAAACTCGAATACCATCAAGACAAACAGGAATTGTGGAGCCGTCAGGCGAAGTTGGCTTATCCGATTCGTGACGGCATCCCTTATATGTTGGAAAACGAAGCGCGCCCGTTGAGCGAAGAGGAACTGAAGGCATGACCGAATTTGTCGTATTGATTCCGGCGCGGTTGGATTCTTCACGTCTGCCGGGTAAGGCTTTGGCCGATATTCACGGTAAACCGATGGTTGTACGCGTTGCCGAGCAGGCGGCGAAAAGCAAGGCTGCGCGTGTTGTCGTTGCCACCGACCATCCTGATATTCAGACGGCCTGTCAGGCGCATAGCGTCGAAGTGGTCATGACTTCCAATCAACATGAAAGCGGTACAACGCGCCTTGCCGAAGCGGCCAATACGCTGAAACTGCCGCAGCATCTGATTGTTGTGAACGTACAAGGCGACGAGCCTTTAATCGATCCCGAACTTATCAACCGTACAGCCGAAGTTTTGGTTGAAAACAATGTGCAAATGGCGACCGCCGCCCACGAATTGCACGATTTTGACGAGTTTATAAATCCTAACGTCGTCAAAGTCATCCTCGACAAAAACCGCAACGCCATCTATTTCAGCCGCGCCCCGATTCCTTATCCGCGCGATGTGATGCGTGCCGAAAAACGCGAATTACCTTCTGAAACAGCCGTTTTGCGCCATATCGGCATTTATGCCTATCGTGCAGGCTTCCTGCAACGCTATTCGGAAATGGATGTTTCTCCTTTGGAAACCATCGAATCGCTGGAACAGTTGCGCGTCCTGTGGCACGGTTATCCGATTGCTGTTGAAATTGCCCAAGAAGCGCCAGCCGCCGGCGTGGATACGCAGGAAGATTTGGACAGGGTAAGGGCTGTGTTCGAGGCCGTCTGAAAGGAAAAAAACATGAATGATTTACGCCATTTGAGCCGTGACGAACAAAAACTGCTTGCCGATGTCGCTTTGCTGGTCAAAGACGACGATCAAGAGTTCAACTACGAAATGTTGAAAGTGGCCGCGCCCGACGAGGCCAGCGGCGAATTTTGGTTTCGCATGGCAGAAATGCTCAGCACCCTGCCGCCCAACCAATCCCTAGATTTGCGCATGACCGGCGGACGGTTGGCGGTCGCTGTATCGATTTTATCGGTGTTGTTGCAGGAAAGCCCCGATATTCCCCAGCTTTGGGCACAAAAAGTGATTGCGCTCAACTATCTGGCACACGGCCATCGGACACGCGCCCTCGGTTTGGCGCAACAGCCGGACAAAGCGGCAGAAGCCAACGAGGAAGAATATTTGGCAAAAGCCTTGTCCCAAAATCTACTTTCCACGTTGAAGGACGCGTTGGAACGCTTCCCCGAAGACAGCTGGTTTATCGAAATGCGCGATGATGCGTGGCAGCACTTTGGCGCAGAGCAGGCCGTCTGAAGTTTTGAACGATAAACGCAAGGCGTGTAGAATTAAACAAACATCAAATCCATAAACCAAGAAGGACTCATCATGAAAGTATTATTGTTGGGCGCACCCGGCGCAGGCAAAGGCACACAGGCCCAATTCATCACCGCCGCATTCGGCATTCCTCAAATTTCTACCGGCGACATGCTCCGCGCGGCCATCAAAGCAGGTACCCCGCTGGGTTTGGAAGCAAAAAAAATTATTGATGAAGGCGGTTTGGTGCGCGACGACATCATCATCGGCATGGTGAAAGAACGCATCGCCCAAGACGACTGCAAAAACGGTTTCCTGTTTGACGGTTTCCCACGCACATTGGCACAAGCCGAAGCGATGGTTGAAGCAGGCGTGGATTTGGACGCGGTTGTTGAAATCGACGTACCCGACAGCGTGATTGTCGACCGCATGAGCGGTCGCCGCGTGCATTTGGCTTCCGGCCGTACTTACCACGTTACTTACAATCCGCCTAAAGTCGAAGGCAAAGACGACGTAACCGGCGAAGATTTAATTCAACGCGACGACGACAAAGAAGAAACCGTGAAAAAACGCCTTGCCGTTTACCACGAGCAAACCGAAGTTTTGGTTGATTTTTATAGCAAACTGGAAGGCGAACACGCGCCGAAATACATCAAAGTCGACGGCACCCAAGCAGTAGAAGCCGTGAAAGCCGAAGTATTGAAAGGTTTGGGCAAATAAGTTTTGCCGAAGTAAAATCATGAGGCCGTCTGAAAAAATATTTTCAGACGGCCTTTTGTGTACAAAAGCTGTTAAAATCGAAGCTATAACCGTTTATCCGCAGGCATCTTATGAATCCCTTGATCTCCGACTTTCAAACTCAGCAACAACGTACTCCCGTCATCGTCGCCCTCGATTTTGCCAACGAAAAAGATACGCTCGGATTTGTCCGTAATCTTGACCCGACATTGTGTCAAATCAAAATCGGCAAAGAGCTGTTCACCGCAACCGGCCGTAATTTGGCAGAAAGCTTAATCAATCAAGGTTTCAAACTTTTCCTCGATTTGAAATACCACGATATTCCCCACACAGTCGCTCAGGCCTGTAAAGTTGCCGCCGATATGGGCGTTTGGATGGTCGATATGCACGCCTCCGGTGGCCGCCGCATGATGGAAGCCGCAGCAGAAGCCGTTGCCGGATATCAAACCAAGCCGCTTTTGATCGGCGTAACCGTGTTGACCAGCATGGAACAAAGCGACTTGGCAGAAATCGGTTTGAACATCGCCCCTGAAGAACAAGTCATCCGCTTGGCGAAACTGGCGCAAAGTTCGGGCTTGGACGGCGTGGTATGTTCCGCTCAAGAAGCCGCACCATTGCGCCGTGAATTGGGACAGGATTTTGTCTTGGTCACACCGGGCATCCGCTTGGACGTTGCCGGCAATAATGACGACCAACGCCGTATTATGACACCGGCCGAAGCATTGGCCGCTGGTTCAACCTATTTGGTAATGGGCCGTCCAGTAACCAAAGCTGCCGATCCGGTAGCCGTATTGCGTGAAGTGAACCGCGTGGTAAACCTTGAAGCAAACTGATTTTCAGGCGACCTTACAGGTTGAGGCCATCTGAAAAAAAAACACAACGGAGGCAATATGCCCACCAAGTTCCAACAAGAAACCCTCAAATCCCGTTTTGCACAAGCCAAAGTCCTGGTTGTCGGCGATGTGATGCTCGACCGCTATTGGTTTGGCGATGTGTCCCGTATTTCTCCTGAAGCCCCTGTGCCGGTGGCGAAAATCGCCCGTATCGACCAGCGGGCGGGAGGGGCGGCAAACGTTGCGCGCAATATTGCCTCATTGGGCGGTAAAGTAGGGCTGTTGTCCGTGACCGGCGATGACGAAGCTGCAGATGCACTGGACACATTGATGGTGCAAGATGGCGTTTCTTCCTATCTGATGCGCGACAAGCAAATTGCGACTACTGTGAAATTGCGCGTTGTTGCCCGTAATCAGCAGCTTATCCGACTTGATTTTGAAGAATCGCCTCATCGTGAGGTGTTGGAACAAATCAAGCATCAATACCGCGAAGTGTTGCCTGAATACGATGCCATTATTTTTTCAGATTACGGCAAGGGTGGCCTGTCGCATATTTCCGATATGATCGATTGGGCGAAACAGGCCGGTAAACCTGTTTTAATCGACCCCAAAGGCGACGATTACGAAAAATATGCCGGCGCTACGCTGATTACGCCGAATCGTGCAGAATTGAAAGAAGTGGTGGGCAGCTGGAAAAACGAAAACGATTTGACCGAGAAAGCCCAAAATCTGCGCCGTCATCTTGACTTGACCGCGATTTTGCTGACACGAAGCGAAGAGGGGATGACCCTGTTCAATGAGGGCGAGCCGATTTATCAGCCTACACGGGCTCAAGAAGTCTATGATGTATCCGGTGCGGGCGATACCGTTATTGCCGGAGTGGGCTTGGGTTTGGCCGCTGGTTATACCATGCCCGAAGCCATGCACCTTGCTAATACTGCAGCGGGCGTTGTCGTGGCAAAACTTGGTACGGCGGTTTGCTCGTTTGCAGAGTTGAATAAGGCATTGGAAGAGCAATAATGATTGTTTCAGACGGCCTTAAAATTCTAAATGCCGTCTAAAAATAGAGTTGGAAAATAATCCAGACAGACAAGTTTTTATTTTCAGACGGCATGATTTCTTCAAGGCCGTCTGAAAAATCAAAATAAAGGAAATTCATTATGACCATTATCGTAACAGGCGCGGCCGGCTTTATCGGCAGCAATATCGTCAAAGCACTTAACCAGCGCGGTATTACTGACATTGTTGCCGTTGACAATTTGAGCAAAGGCGAAAAATTTAAAAACCTTGCCGAGTGTGAAATTGCCCACTATCTCGATAAACACGAATTTATCCGCCAAGTGCGCGGCCATCTTCTGCCTTATGACGATATCGAAGCCGTTTTCCATCAAGGCGCATGTTCCGATACCATGAATCATGACGGCCTTTACATGATGGACAACAACTATCAGTACACGCTCGACCTCTTAGATTGGTGTCAGGACGAACGTATTCCGTTCCTCTATGCCTCCAGCGCCGCCGTGTACGGCAAAGGCGAAATCTTCCGTGAAGAGCGCGAACTGGAAAAACCACTCAATGTGTACGGCTACTCTAAATTCTTGTTTGACCAAGTATTGCGCCGCCGCATGAAAGAAGGCCTGACCGCCCAAGTCGTCGGCTTCCGCTACTTCAATGTTTACGGACAACAAGAGCAACACAAAGGCCGTATGGCATCCGTCGCCTTCCATCATTTCTACCAATACCGCGAGCATGGTTATGTCAACCTATTCGGTGCCAATGATGGCTACGGCAATGGCGAGCAAACACGCGACTTTGTCAGCGTAGAAGACATTGCCAAGGTTAACCTTTACTTCTTCGATCATCCCGAGCTTTCAGGCATCTTCAATCTCGGTACAGGTCGTAGCCAACAGTTTAACGATCTTGCCGCTGCCACCGTCAACGCCTGCCGTGCAGCCGAAGGCAAGCCTGAAATGAGTTTGAAAGAGTTGGTTGAAGAAGAACTTATTCGTTATATCCCATTCCCAGATGCGCTTAAAGGCAAATATCAGAGCTTTACTCAAGCGGATATCACCAAGCTGCGCGAAGCCGGGTATAAAGAAGAATTCTTGGATGTAAAACAAGGCGTCAGCCGTTACGTTAAATGGATGCTGGAGAACTTGGTTTAAGTCCTTCTGATTTGAATGATAAGGCCGTCTGAAAAACTTTCAGACGGCCTGAGACCTTTGCAAAATTCCTTTTCCCCCGACAGCCGAAACCTAAACAAAGATTTTCGGCTGTTTCCATCCCAAATCACTCCTGATTCCACTCAAATACTCTCTTAATCCCTCTTGGATACCTGATAATCAGGCATCCGACCGCCTTTTAGGCGGCAACAGGCACACTTA
>NZ_KV821245.1:0-903 GCF_001815615.1 Neisseria sp. HMSC075C10 | reverse complement strand
GAGTTCGAGACTCGTTTCCCGCTCCAGTTTCATACTACAACACTCAAACGTAGTTTTGGCGAGATAGCAAAGTGGTTATGCAGCGGATTGCAAATCCGTCTACGCCGGTTCGATTCCGACTCTCGCCTCCATCCATTTCATGGCGGGGTGGCAGAGTGTTTATGCTATAAGGGGTGCAACCCTTATATAGGCCGGTTCAAATCCGCGCCCCCGCCTCCAATCTCTCAATTTATTGTCTACGCCCGGGTGGTGAAATAGGTAGACACAACGGACTTAAAATCCGTCGGCCCTAAACCGGCCGTGCCGGTTCGATTCCGGCTCCGGGCACCAATAAATATCTGAATTTATTGAAAAACCTAATATTCCAAATTTCTAATTGACAGCTTATTTGTAAGGCTGTCTTTTTTGTTTGTGCCTGATTTGTGTCTAACTTGCACCATTTGTGTCAAATGTGACAAGCTCGTGCAAAACTTGAGCATGTTGATGAAGATGTTCAGGAGCCAAATGTGCGTATCTCTGCACCATCCTTAACGTCTTCCAACCACCCATTTCTTGCAACACTCTCAATGGTACGCCAAGCTGAACTAACCAATTTGCCCAAGTGTGCCTTAAATAATCGTGCCAAATAAAGTCTTCTATTTCTGCCAGTTCTAACGTCTTCTTCCAATATCGGCTGTTAATGCCGCTAATTGGTTTATTCCGCTTATTCACAAAAACAAATTTCTTATGCTTGCCTATCTGCCGCTTTAATACTTCAACAGCAGTATCATTCAAAGCAACACCCAGTGTATTTCCAGCTTTCATTTCATCAGGATGATACCAACAGACCTTCCTGTCTAAATCAACCTGATTCCATGTCAAACCCAAACCATTTGAGACCTTTGCAAAATTCCCCAAAATCCC
>NZ_KV821244.1:0-205 GCF_001815615.1 Neisseria sp. HMSC075C10 | reverse complement strand
TGCTTGTGCCAAGTCAACGATGTCTTTATCGTGACGAGTGATAGCTGCGCTAGTCGCGTCGCTCAGGGCAGTTACTTCATCACCGATGTCGTTAACTTTTTTACCCATGTCGGCAGTGTATTTTGCCAATTCTTCGAAGTCAGCTTTATCGGCTTTAGTTTCGATTGCTGCTGTGTTGGCATCAATATCTTTACGGTTGGCTTCC
>NZ_KV821243.1:0-242 GCF_001815615.1 Neisseria sp. HMSC075C10 | reverse complement strand
TTTAAATTAATATTTAAGTTATTTAATGTTGGGTTATTAATATCAACAGACGCAGTAGTTCCCTTGGTCATAGAAGCATTACCTGCTGGCCTATACACCACAAAGGTTCCGTCCGGCATTTGCGCTTTCCAACAGCCCACACATTTACCTCCGTATAATTTTTCACCTTCGACTCGTTCCATTAGTGTAGGTTTCCTGCCTAAATATCGACGTGCAAAAGCCTCGGCTGTTTGATTCGGATT
>NZ_KV821242.1:0-5059 GCF_001815615.1 Neisseria sp. HMSC075C10 | reverse complement strand
TGCCGGCTGGTTGAAAGAAGGCAAAGGCGACTACAAATACGAGAAAACTGCTGGCACTGTTGGCCTGCGTCACAAATTCTAATCTTTGGATTAGTATGAAAAAGAGCCTGTTTTATGCAGGCTCTTTTTTATTCTTATGCCCTACCCTCAACGAAAATTAATTTAAGCGTTGTATATAAAAAGGCCGTCTGAAACCAATCAGTTTCAGACGGCCTTTAGTCTATCTATCCTTATTGCCAAATAACAATAAGTTCAACAGACAAGCTTTATTTCTCATTTAAAATCTTACCAACAATCTCGCCCACATCTTTGGACAAACCTTCTTGTGCATGGATGCGTTGCAACTCTTTAGTCATAACGGCTTTGCGGTTGGCTTCCAATTTGTTGCAGATGTTGAAAGCCTGCACCAGTCGAGCGGCAACTTGCGGATTAAAGCGGTCAATTTCCATCACTTTATCTGCTACAAAGCGGTAGCCGCTGCCGTCTTCTGCATGGAAGTGCGGAATATTACGACTGAAGCTCATCAATAAAGAACGGGCTTTATTTGGGTTTTCAATACTGAACTTAGGATGATTCAAGGCCGTCTGAACTTGCTGTAAAGTATCTTTACGGCGACTTGAGGCAATCAGGGCAAAGTATTTGTCCATTACCAAAGCATCATCGGCGAATTTATCGGCAAATTGTGTCAACAAACGATCGCGGATTTCACTTTCATTGCTGTTGATTGCAGATAAGATACCCCATTCGTGGGTCATGTTTTGCGCCATTGCTTCGTAATTCTCCGCAACGTGCTCGATATGCGCAGCGTCAGCACGAAGGATAAATGCCCTGCAAGCATTACGCAAAGTGCGCCAGCCGGCCAATTCCGGGCTGTATTCATAACGAACAGCGGCATCGGCTTGGTTTTCTTGCTCGGCAGCCTGACGGTTCAACTCGCGCCATTGAGGCAGGAACTTGACGGCAACGGAATTGAGCAAGGCTTCACGCGCTTGATGAACCTGAATCGGGTCAATATTTTCTTCTTCCGCCCATACATCGGTTTCAGACGGCATTTGCAGCAAAATGGCACGGAATGCCGGATCAAAGTCACCGGAAACCACCAAAGCCAAAGCATCCATCAATGCTTTGTGTTCCGGTAAAGGACGGCCTTCCGCCAATGCCTGACGGTTGGCATTAATGGCGCGATGATACAGGGTTTGAGCAGCCTCCCAACGTGCAAACTCATTTTCATCTGCCGCCAGCAAAGTCGCCAATTCTTGCTCGCTGTATGGATAGTTCAGGGTAACCGGTGCAGAAAAATCTCGTAGCAGAGACGGGATAACCGGCTCATTGACGCCGCCCAACACAAAAGTCTGCTCGGCTTCGGTCAATACCAAAACCGCCTCTTTCACCCGTTTGCCTTGATATTCAAACTCAACCGCTTCGCCTTTTTCATTCAGCAAACCGGTTTTGACCGGAATCATCATCGGCTGCTTGTCCGCCATATCGGGCGTGGCCGGAATGGTTTGTTTAATGGTCAATTCAAACGCTCCACCTTTCAGACGGCCTTGAGCATCTAAAACCGGCGTACCGGCTTGGCTGTACCATAAAGCAAACTGATCAAGATTGATGCCGTTTGCGTCTGCCATTGCGGCACGGAAATCATCACAAGTCACAGCCTGACCATCGTGGCGTTGGAAATACAGCTTCATGCCTTTTTGGAAGCCCTCTTCTCCGAGCAAGGTATGATACATGCGCACTACTTCTGCACCTTTTTCATAGACGGTCATGGTGTAGAAGTTGTTCATCTCCTCATAGCTGGCCGGGCGAACAGGATGCGCAGTCGGGCCTGCATCTTCAGGGAATTGGAACAAGCGTAGCATACGGACATTGTCGATACGGCGTACCACGCGGCTGGCTCGGTCGCCGGAAAACTCTTGATCGCGGAATACGGTCAAACCTTCTTTCAGCGACAATTGGAACCAATCGCGGCAGGTCACACGGTTGCCCGTCCAGTTGTGGAAATATTCGTGGCCGACAACAGATTCGATGCCTTCAAAGTCGGTATCGGTCGCGGTACGGCTGTTGGCCAGCACAAACTTGGTGTTGAAAATATTCAAACCTTTGTTTTCCATCGCGCCCATATTGAAATCGCCCACGGCAACGACCATGAAAATATCCAAGTCGTATTCCAAACCGAAGCGTGTTTCGTCCCATTTCATCGCATTTTTCAACGATTCAACTGCAAAACCGACTTTAGGTTTGTCTGTCTCCGTGGTGTAGAACTCGATTTTGACCTTACGGCCGCTCATGGTCGTAAAATAATCTTCCGTTACCGCCAAATCGCCTGCCACCAAAGCAAAGAGATAGCTCGGTTTGGCAAACGGATCTTCCCATTTCACCCAATGACGGCCGTCTGAAAACTCGCCGCCACCGATTTTATTGCCGTTAGACAGCAACACCGGATAGCGTTTTTTGTCTGCAACGATCGTGGTGGTAAATTTAGACATGACATCCGGACGGTCGATGTAGAACGTAATTTTGCGGAAACCTTCCGGTTCGCATTGGGTAAACAAATTGCCGCCGGAAGCATACAGACCCATCAGAGATTTGTTCTCAGCAGGCAGAATTTCGGTTTCCACTTCCAGCGTAAAGTTTTCAGACGGCACGCCTGCAATCGTCAGTTTTTCGTCTTCCAACACATAATCTACGGCCTGGCCGTTTACTTTCACAGACAGCAGTTTTGCCGAACCATCCAATACCAACGGCTCCCCTGCTCTTTCAGGTTGAACGGTCAGACTGGATTTGACGATGGTTTGCGGTTCTAAAATATCGAAATGCAGGTCGGTTTTCAGAATACGGTACGCTGGCGCGGCGTAGTCTTTCAAATAATGGATGGTTTTGCTCATTTGTTCTCTTTCAGAGTCATGCGGTAAATAGATGAAGCATATCGTTTCATCTAGCCTAAATTCAAGTGTTTTCAGAAAAAAAGCCGTCTGAAACCTAAAATTTCAGACGGCCTCCCTATTCAGGCAGCAAATCTAGTTGCCTGTCATTGCCAACTTACCACTGATACAGCGCACCGGCACCCACACCGACATGACCGTCGGTATTGGCCGAGAAGTTGCCTTTGACAATCCAGTTGCCGCCGTCGCTCATCGCAGACACGCCAATGGCCATGGCAGACTGGCCGCCATAGTAGCCGCTGCCGACACCGATACCGGTCGCACCCGGACGGGTTACTTGCGGAATCGAGCCTTGGGCAATCGCACCGGCCACACCCGCGTAGGCTTTCTTACCTACTTGGTTGATGTTGTTCTGCAACTCGGTACCCAAACCAATCAATTGGTTCACGTTTGCCGCGTCTGTACCGTCTTTACCCGGAGCCACATTGGTAATGCGTTGGCCGCCGTTGTTCAGACCGACAGGAGACAATTTGACTTGGTTGTTCGGATTGTTTTCAGTCGGCGCAGCGATGGTTACGCCATCGTTGTTGACCACGGTATTGCCTGCGGTCAGACCGTCTTTGTTCAACGCAACTTTATTGCCGACTTTCACGCCGTCGTTATTCATCACAGTATCACCTGCTTTGAATGTATCGGCATTCACTGTCTTCACGCTAATCTCGTCAGCCAGCTTCAGTTGAGCGCCACCGGCTACGGTTTCGCTGATGATGTTGCTGTCGCCTTTAACGTTGATGGTAGAACCCAATGCGTAGTTGTTGCTGCCGGTTGTACCGCCAAAGTTAATGCCTTTGGCGATAGTCGCAGCATTGTTGGCTACGTTTTGGTCGGTTGCGTACAACTGGCTGCCGTTGACGGCATCTTTGCTGTTCGCATTGAGGTCGCCGTCGGCTACGTTGGTTACTTTGTTGCCCGCATTGTCCAAGCCGTCTTTAGTCAGGTTTACCTTGCCTGCTTTCAAGCCGTCTTTGTTCAATGCAACATCGTCACCCACTTTCACACCATCAGTATTCACTGCGGTATCGCCGGCTTTCACGCTGTCAACATCCAAGTCTTTATCGGTTGCCACCTCGTAAACAGTTTGACCCTTGTCGCCTGTTTTCTGAGTGACAACGATGTTCTTACCTTGAACGACTTCAGTCTTAGATGCAGCAGCAGCTTGTTTCAGTTGGGAAACATTGACTGCATCGGTGTCATCCGTACCGGCCGCAACGTTGGTAATCTTGTTGCCGCCATTATTCAAGCCAGCTTTGGTCAGGTTGACATCGCCTGCTTTCAAGCCGTCTTTGTTCAAGGCAACATCATCGCCAACTTTCACACCGTCATTATTCATCACAGTATCGCCTGCGGTAACGCTGTCGACTTTCAGGTTTTTATCGGTAGCCACTTTGTAAATGGTTTGGCCATTGGCACCGACATCCTGAGTAACAACAATGTTATCGCCTTGAACGACTTCAGTCTTAGCCGCAGCCGCAGCTTTGTTCAACTGAGCAACATTCACCGCATCAGTATCATCGGTACCGGCTGCAACGTTGGTAATCTTGTTGCCGCCGTTGTTCAAGCCGGCTTTAGTCAGGTTGACATCGCCAACTTTCACACCATCGGTATTTACAGTGGTATCACCGGCTTTCACGCTATCAACAGCCAAGTCTTTAGCCAATTTGACTTCCAACTTATCAGAGCCATTCGCTACAACGCCGATATTGCCGTCTGAAAGTTTGGTTGCATCAGTTTGACCGCCAACAATATTCAGCTTCGTACCCGGTTTGCGTTCAACATCTTTGCCGCTGTCTCCGCCAAAAGTCAAAGGCAGATTGGCAGTTGCATTGACGGCTTTGATTGCATCGTGGATATTGTTCTCACCAGTACCGCCAATATCGGTCATGCTGATGTTGCCGCCATTATTGGCCGCATTACCACCCAATACATTCACCAACTGATCTTGGGCCGCATTCAGCTGCTCTTCGGTCGCCGCACGTTTACCTTGGGCAAAGTCGTTGCCGCCCAAAGTCGTATTGCTCAAGCCGCTGACTTCACCTTTATCGCCATCGATTTTCACCGGAGCCGCTTGACCGACATTCAACACATCGGCCAGTTTCAGCTGTGCGCCACCGGCT
>NZ_KV821241.1:0-267 GCF_001815615.1 Neisseria sp. HMSC075C10 | reverse complement strand
CAGATTTTAAAAGCTGAATTGCCAGAATGTAACCCGATAGACAGCATGAAGGACGGATCCTATATAGGCTGGTCAGTTGTTGCCATCATGGCAGCGGTTTGGGGTATCAGGTTGATATGGCAGAAATTGAGGTAGCACTATGATGGATTTTTATTTTTATCTTGGTGTGTTTGTTCCGGTCGTGGTGGGCTGGATGATTTTTAAATAGGTAGTGATAGGTAGTGATATGGACGATGATTTTGAGTATGAACAAGGGGCTAGTTATGG
>NZ_KV821240.1:0-778 GCF_001815615.1 Neisseria sp. HMSC075C10 | reverse complement strand
GTGCTTGGACAGAATGCGGTGGAGAATAATCTGCTTAACAACGAAGACAGAAAAAAATACGATCTTTTAACAGAGAAAATTCTCAACCATACAGCAAGTAATGAGGAAAAGGCCGAATTTGAGCGGCTGGCTGCTAAAGACCAAGTAAGCAATGAGTTATATAGAAAATATTATTCAGACCTTCATCGAAAAGATGGAAAAAAAGACCTGACAACCCAAGAAGCAGCTAGTTTGCGATCCTATCTAGACATCATCTATGATGATCAGAAAATTCTTGATAGAAAAATTAAGAATGATCTCTATCAAGGTAAAGAAATCTTGAGAAATGGAGAACCTTATTATCCGTTTTGGCTAGCCAAAAGAGATAGAAAAGTCAGAGAACATTGGAATAACTCTTGGAAAGAAATCCAGGATGCCCGAGGAAAGTATAAAACCGGTTTGGCTACTGTTAAGCATTTCTTTTTATCGGAAGGTCGTCCGATAGGGAAATACGAGAAAGCTTGGAATATCCTTGAAAGGGATAAAGCTTATGCCGATAGTTTTGAAGGCAGAGCAGCAGCCTCCACCGCACAAGGCATTGCTTTAGGTTTGGAATTTACCACTCGAGGACGTTATCTGATGATGGCTATTGGTGGAGCACAAGCCAGTTACGGAACTTATCAAATCACACAGGGAAACCTTGAGCACGGGAAAGCCAATTTCTTTTTAGGTGCCGGAACAATGTTGGGTAGTGTCAGTCTTGGTGGGGCTTCGGTTAAGAAATCTCCGTTGGCAATCC
>NZ_KV821239.1:92701-116881 GCF_001815615.1 Neisseria sp. HMSC075C10 | reverse complement strand
AGGGGATTTTAGGGGATTTTGCAAAGGTCTTGGCCTATCTTAGAAAGCAATCCATATGCCCACATCTCTGTTGAATCAGCAGATTATTATGTCCTTCATTCCGATTGCTGCATTAAACCGTTTCTAAAATACCCAATAAACAAAAATGCCGTCTGAAATACAACTTTCAGACGGCATTTTCAATTAAACACTACTTACCGGATTACAATTTCAAACCGGCCAGTTTAGCAGCATACGCATCCAAATCGGCGATTGGACGTGTAGCCACGCCGCTTTCCATAGCTGCTTTAGCGGTAGCAGAAGCAACGCGCGGCAACAGGCGGGAGTCGAATGGAGTAGGAATCAGGTATTCCGCACCGAATTCAAATTTCTTACCGTAAGCAGCAATCACTTCTTCAGGCACTTCTTCCATTGCCAAGTCAGCCAAAGCGTATACGCAAGCGCGTTTCATTTCTTCATTGATGGTGGTCGCGCCGACATCCAATGCGCCACGGAAGATGAACGGGAAGCACAATACGTTGTTTACTTGGTTCGGGAAGTCTGAGCGGCCGGTACCGATTACCACATCCGGACGGGTTTCTTTTGCCAATGGAGGCAGAATCTCCGGATTTGGGTTTGCCATAGCGAACACGATTGGTTTTTCTTTCATGGTGTTCAGCATTTCTGGAGTCAGCAGGTTTGCACCGGACAGACCCAAGAAGATGTCTTTACCTTTAACGGCATCAGCCAATACGCGTTGACCGTTGTCTTCGATGGCGTAGAACTGTTTGGACTCGTCCATACGGTCTTTATCTTCGCGGGTTTTATAAATCACGCCTTTGGAGTCGCAGACGGTTACGTTTTCACGTTTCAGACCCAAATCCAGCAATTGGTTCAAGCAAGCAATCGCTGCGGCACCTGCACCGGAGCACACCAAAGTTGCTTCTTCAATTTTGCGGCCGGTATAACGCAAAGCATTCAATACAGCGGCAGCGGTAATGATGGCGGTACCGTGTTGGTCGTCGTGGAATACAGGGATTTTGCAACGTTTGCGCAATTCACGTTCGATGTAGAAGCACTCAGGCGCTTTGATGTCTTCGAGGTTGATACCGCCGAAAGTCGGTTCCAAAGAAGCGATGATGTCTACCAATTTTTGTGGGTCTTTTTCATCGATTTCGATATCGAATACGTCAACGCCGGCGAATTTTTTGAACAATACGCCTTTGCCTTCCATTACAGGTTTACCGGCCAATGCGCCGATATTGCCTAAACCCAACACTGCGGTACCGTTGGAAATTACGGCAACCAAATTGCCTTTGGCAGTGTATTTGTAGGCATTTTGCGGATCGGCATGGATTTCCATACAAGGAGCAGCTACGCCCGGAGAGTACGCCAACGCCAAGTCTTTAGAAGTAGCCAGAGATTTGGTTGGGGTAACGGAGATTTTGCCCGGCACGGGGAATTCGTGGAACTGCAGGGCGGCTTCTTTTAATGAATTTTCCATTTATCAATCCTGTTTGCGAGAGAGATTTTACAGCGAACAAGTCTGAAACATGTTGCTTCAGACGTTTAAAATTCCTAAAGTCGGGTTGTTAACAGACCGGCTTTGTAATAGGCCGTAATTTTATCATGTTCTTTTGGTGGCGCATACCGATATTTATTACATTTGTTTTGATATTTCATTTTATTTGGTTTTATGTCTAAAAACTTCTGTAATAATATTTCTTCACCACATCACTCTTCTTTCAGACGGCATTTTATTTAGACTTAAACATTCAATCCAAAATAACTGTCTAGCGCGGTTTCAATCTGATTTTTTACCGCGTCCAGACTTTGGCTGCTGTCGATGACGGCATAGCGTTCCGGCTGTTCGTTAGCACGTTGCAGATATACTTCGCGCACCCGATTGAAAAACTCGGCTTCTTCTTGTTCAAAGCGGTCTTTCTCACGCGTTTGGTTGATGCGTGCCATTGACACTTCTAAAGGCACATCCAACAGCAAGGTTAAATCTGGGCGGAAATCGCCCTGTACCCAATGCTCAAGCGTGGCAATATCTTGCAAGGGAACGCCTCGTCCGCCTCCTTGATAGGCAAACGTTGCATCGGTAAAGCGGTCTGAAACGACATGCGTGCCGTTTTTCAGGGCAGGTAAAATGACTGTTTCCAAGTGTTGCTGTCTGGCTGCAAACATCAGCAGGGTTTCGGTACGCAGGCTGACTTGGGTGGCAGGATTGAGCAGGATTTCACGCAATGCTTCTCCGGCCGGAGTGCCTCCCGGTTCGCGCGTAAACAATACGGGCAGTTTGTGTTTCTCAAACCATGCTTTCATTACGGCGAGGTTGGTGGATTTACCTGCGCCGTCTATGCCGTCAAGGGTAATAAATCTGGGTTTCATATGGATATCGTCAATTTAAAGGCCGTCTGAAACAGGGATTATAAATGTTTCAGACGGCCTATTCGGTTTATTTCTTCAAAATATATTTGCGTACGGCAGCGTTGTGTTCAGAAAGATTGTGGCTGAACTCGCTCAAGCCCGTACCATCCATTTTTGAGACGAAATACAGATATTTTTCATCAGACGGATGACCCGCCGCTTCAAGCGCGGCCTTGCCGGGAAGCGCAATCGGCGTCGGCGTCAAACCGCTGCGCGTATAGGTATTGTAAGGCGTATCGCGTTGCAGGTCGGCTTTGCGGATTCTGCCCTTATACGCATCACCCATACCATAGATGACAGTCGGATCGGTTTGCAGGCGCATGCCGATATTCAGGCGATTGACGAATACTGCGGCCACATGGGCGCGGTCGTCTTCGTGCGCGGTTTCTTTTTCAATCAAACTCGCCATAATCAGCATTTCGTACGGATTTTTATAAGGCAGGCCGCTTTGACGGTCGTCCCATGCTTCTTGCAGGTTTTCCCGCATTTTACGGTAGGCGATTTTGTAAATTTGAAGATCGCTGCCGCCGGCATCAATTTCGTAACTATCCGGGAAAAACTGTCCTTCAGGATTGTTGCTCAAGGCATCGGGTGCCACTTCGGCCATCAGTTTTTCATCGCTCCAACCGCGCGTGTCATGTGCAATGTCGGCAGTGTTGTCGATAATACGACGCATTTGGGCAAAACGCGCACCTTCCAAAATTTGCACGCTGACCGAGTCAGGACGGCCTTTTTTAATGCGTTTTAAAATATCCCAAGCCGATACTTTGGCAGACAGGCGGTAAGAACCGGCATTAAGTTGGTTGTGTACGCCCATCACATATGCGGCGGCTACCAGCACATAACGGTTATATACGATGCCGTCTTGAGCCAGTTTGCGGCTGACGGAAGAGATACCCTGGTTTTTGGTAATGGTAATACGGTATGGTTTGCCGTTGTTTTTCGGGACAAACAACAATGCGGCAACCACGGCGGCAAATGCCGTCAAAAATACGGCCAGCCATTTCAACAATTTTTTCAGCATGGTAGGATTCTTGGTTTGTGAACGTGTCGGGCGACAGTATAACCGAAAACAAGCGCACTAAGCCTGCCACCTTCCCCAACGTATGTTTTCCTACACCGAAAGGCCGTCTAAAACCATGAATTCCCCTTCAAAAAACATTTGGCAAAACGGCCGTTGGCTGAATGCACGCCAAACCCATTCGCCCAATTTCAGCCCGCGCGAACCGGATGAAGACATCTCTTTGGTTGTCCTCCACAATATTTCCCTCCCTCCTTTTGAGTACAACACGGGTGCGGTGGAAAAATTGTTTACCAACCAAATCAACCCTGACGAGCATCCTTTTTTCCGCATCATCCATACCTTGCGCGTCTCCAGCCATTTTTTCATCAGCCGTAAAGGTGAAACCATCCAATTCGTTTCCTGCGACGACATGGCCTATCATGCCGGCGTATCGTCGTTTCAAGGCAGAGAAAAATGCAATGCCTTTTCCATCGGTATTGAATTGGAAGGCTGCGATTTCGAGCCTTTTACCGAAGCACAATACACCAGCCTGCAAGCCTTGCTGACCGCCATTTCCGAGCATTACCCGATTCAGGCCGTTACCGGTCATCAGGACATCGCGCCAGACAGGAAAACCGATCCCGGGCATTTCTTCGATTGGCCACGCCTTCAAAAAGCAGGTTTCCCCATCCGGCACGGATAACTTTCAGACGGCCTGAACAATGATTGGCAGACATAATGCTGTCACAACCGTTTATTTTCGTTATAATTCAGCTATTCATTCGGACGCATAAAGTCCGGCTCCAGCGAACTTCCCGCGCAGCAAGATTCCGCACCCTGAAAAAGACGGAATGCTGCCTTTTTAAAAAGTGATTACTCCATGATTTTCATCGTCTTAGCCCTCGCCGCTCTTTTGGCGGTCATCGGTTACAACATGTACCAGGAAAACCAATACCGCAAACAAGTGCGCGAACAATTCGGCCATTCCGATAAGGATGCACTTTTGACCAGCAAAACCAAGCACGTCCGCGACAGCAAAGAAACCGGCGGCCAAGGTTTGTTTATCAAGAAAAGCAAAAAAACCGAAGAGGCATTGCGCAACCTGCAAGAGCAAGATGAAATCTACGCGGCAAAAGCCAAACTGGCCCACCCTGCACAGCTTAAAACCGATATTGAGCTGACCATGGAAGACGACTTTTCCGCAGAAGAAAAAGTCCAACACACCGTTATCGGTTTGAACAACGAAATTACTATAAATCCTGCCGAAGCCGCTTCTGCTCCAGTAGAAACCGCAGCCGAGCCTGTGGCACAAGTACCATTGATCAGCTTGGATGAATTGTCTCAAGTCGAGTTGCCTTGGTTTGACCCGCGCTTCGACTACATGGCCTACATCTCCCTGAAACAAGCCCAAGAATTGCACGCCCTGCCGCGCCTTTCCTCTACCCACCGCTTCCAAATCATCGGTTGCACCATGGACGACCATTTCCGCGTTGCCGAGCCGATTCCAGGCGTTTACTACCAAGGCTTCGTTATGGGTCTGCAAGCTGTCAGCCGCAACGGTTTGGCAGCGCGTGAAGAGTTGCAACACTTCGACCAACAGGTTGATGCTTTTGCCCAACTGATGGACGGCAAAGTTTTGCATACCGACTTGGACGCGTTCACCGAAGTCGCACAAGCCCTCGACCAATTCTGTGCGCGTGTTGACCAAACCATCGCCATTCACTTGGTTTCCCATTCCAACATCAGCGGCGTAGAGTTGCGTGCCGCTGTGGAAGATACAGGCTTCAAACTCGGTGAAGACGGCGCGTTCCACTTCGGCGACAACAACAATCCTCAATTGTTCTCCATCCATACTTTGGACAACAAACCGTTTACCAATCCTCTGTTGGACAACCAAGCCTACCGCGGTTTCAGCATGCTGTTGGATATTCCGCATGTTCCTGCCGGTGAAAAAACTTTCGACAAATTTATGGACTTGGCAGTCAAACTCTCCGGCCAACTCAGCTTGGATTTGGTTAACGACCAAATGGAAGAAGTTTCCACCCAATGGCTCAAAGACGTACGCAACTACGTTTTGGCCCGTCAGGAAGAAATGCTTAAAGTCGGCATCAAACCCGGCAGCAAACAAGCCCTGCGCCTGTTCTCTTAAACTTCCCCAATCAAAAAGCGGATATGCAATGACGGCATATCCGCTTTTTTTCAGGTAAAATCCCTTCATCTTCAATATTCATCGATTTTCAGACGGCCTCTCTATCATCAGGCCGTCTGAAAACTCTATTTCTATTGCTCATGAATCCGACTGAACAACGTATCAAATACCTGACCGACCTCCTCAACCGCTATGCCTACGAATACTACACCCTAGACGCGCCCAGCATACCCGACGCCGAATACGACAAATTGTTCCGCGAGCTTGAAGCATTGGAGCGGAACTACCCCGAGTTCAAACTGCCTGACAGCCCGACCCAGCGTGTCGGTGGCGAGCCTTTGGCAGGCTTTGCCGAAGTGCGCCACGAAGTACCGATGCTGTCGCTGACCAACGCCTTCTCGCCACAAGATGAAAATGGCGTGTTCGACCATGCCGAAATGTATGCTTTTGATGAGCGCGTTCGTAGCGGATTAAACGGAGAAAAACCGGAATACGTTATCGAGCCTAAATTTGACGGTCTGGCCATCAGCCTGCTGTACCGCGACGGCGTATTGACTCAAGCGGCAACCCGTGGCGACGGCACCACAGGTGAAGACGTTACCCAAAACGTCAAAACCGTATCCAACATCCCCCTTCGCCTGCATGGAGAAAATATCCCCGAGCTTATCGAAATACGCGGCGAAGTCCTGATGCTCAAAGCCGATTTTGCCGCTTTAAACGCACGACAGGCTGAAAACGGACAAAAACCTTTCGCCAATCCGCGCAATGCCGCCGCCGGTAGTTTGCGCCAACTCGATTCGCGCATTACGGCACAACGCAAACTGCATTTCTTTCCCTATTCCATTGCCCGACAACAAGGCGGTTTTATCGCAGAAGAACACCTGCAAGAGCTGAGCTACTGTAAAGAGCTTGGTTTCAGCCTGCCCGATGGTAATTTCGGCTGTTTCCAAAATATCGACGAAGTATTAGCATTTTACGAGCAAATGCAGCAAAAACGCCCTACTCTGCCCTACGAAATCGACGGCATGGTGGTCAAAGTCAACAGTCTGGCACAACAAGAAAAACTGGGGTTCATCTCACGCGCGCCGCGCTGGGCCATTGCCCACAAATTTCCTGCCGAAGAAGCATTGACCATTGTCGAAGCCATTGATGTACAAATCGGGCGCACCGGTGCAGTAACCCCGGTTGCCCGCCTGCAACCTGTATTCGTCGGCGGCGTTACCGTTACCAACGCCACCCTGCACAATCAGGACGAAGTATCGCGCAAAGACGTGCGCGTTGGCGATACCGTCGTCGTGCGCCGCGCCGGAGACGTTATTCCCGAGGTGGTGCGCGTGATTTTTGAACGCCGCCCAATGCAGGAGACCAATATTGCTGTTTCAGACAGCCTGCAAGACGATTTGTTTGCCGAAACACCTTCTAAAACGCAATCCGAACCACTTTACAAACCCTACCGCCTACCCACCCATTGCCCTATCTGTCACAGCGAAATCGAACGTGAAGAAGGCGAAGCAGTTGCCCGATGCAGCGGCGGTATGCTTTGCCAAGCACAACGCGCTCAAGGTTTAATCCACTTTGCCTCACGCAAAGCCATGGACATTGACGGACTTGGACAAAAACAAATCGAGCAACTGGTAGCGCAAGATTTGGTTCGTCATTTCGCCGACCTCTATCGCCTCGATATTCCAACCCTGCAAAAAATGAAGGAAACAGCGGATAAAGCATCGACTAATGAGGAAGAATCATTAAACAGTGATATTGAAGACTTTGAAAGCGAGACCGGCAATGCCCTGCTTAGCAAAACCAGTAAAAAACAGCCGACCAAATGGGCGGAAAACATCCTCGCAGGCATAGAAGCCAGCAAAACGCCTGAACTTGCCCGCTTCCTTTTTGCCCTCGGCATCCGTCACGTCGGCGAACGCACCGCCAAAACGCTGGCGCAGGCATTCGGTACGCTCGAACAAGTCCGCCATGCACCTGAACCCATCCTCGCCTGCCTGCCCGATATCGGTACGGTGGTTGCTCGCTCCATCGCCCACTTTTTTGCCCAAGAAGCGCAACAGGCGATGATAGACGAGCTGCTGGCTGCAGGTGTTGCCCCGCAAAGCCAGGCTGTCACTATCCCGCCGTTGCGCTATGCCGAGCCGCAACGCTGGATTGCCCGCCTGCCTGATTTTAAAATCAGCGAAACCAAAGCGCAGACCTTATGGGAGCTTGCCGGACAAAACATAGAAGGTTTGCAAACCGACAAAGCGTTGCCTGCCGATTGGCAAACATGGCGCAGTAAACCGCAAAACGCAGCCCTGCTTGAAAATATGAAAACTTTCTTTGCTCAAACGCTATCTAATCTTCAAGATGAAACGATTTCAGACGGCATCAATGAGACCATAGCAGGAAAAACCTTTGTATTAACAGGGACTTTACCCACGCTCAAACGCGACCAAGCCCAAGCCATGATTGAGGCTGCAGGCGGTAAAGTTTCCGGTAGCGTATCCAAAAAAACCGACTACGTTGTCGCTGGAGAAGCCGCAGGCAGTAAATTGGAAAAAGCCCAAACTTTGGGCGTGGCCGTATTGAGCGAAGAAGAATTACTGACGTTGCTGGGATAAGACAGTATCTATGACTAATCCTCCTTTTCAGACCATCTGATACTTTATCATGTGGTATTATAATTACATACGACTACATCTTTACACTTTTTGGGGTATAAACCCACAGTTAAAATAGGATAATAATATGAAACCCATTAAAAAATGCGTCTTCCCCGTTGCCGGTATGGGCACCCGTTTCTTGCCTGCAACCAAAGCCAGCCCCAAAGAAATGCTGCCTATCGTGGACAAACCTCTGATTCAATATGCAGTTGAAGAAGCGGTTGAAGCCGGCTGTACTGAAATGGTGTTCATCACCGGCCGTAACAAACGCAGTATCGAAGACCACTTCGACAAAGCATACGAGTTGGAAACCGAATTGGAATTGCGTCAAAAAGACAAGCTGTTGGAGCACGTTCGCGATATCCTGCCTCCCAACATTACCTGCATGTACATCCGTCAAACTGAAGCATTGGGTTTGGGTCATGCCGTATTGTGCGCGCAGGCTGCCGTTGGTAACGAGCCTTTTGCCGTTATTTTGGCAGACGATTTGATTGACACGCCTAAAGGCGCGTTGAAACAGATGGTTGATGTGTACAACCAAAGCGGTAACAGCATTTTAGGCGTTGAAACCGTTGATCCTTCTCAAACAGGCTCTTACGGTATCGTTGAAGTTGAAAAGCTGAAAAGCTATCAGCGTATCACCAACATAGTTGAAAAACCCAAACCGGAAGAAGCGCCTTCCAACCTTGCTGTTGTCGGCCGCTATATCCTGACTCCGCGTATTTTTGACTTCTTGTCCAACCTGCCTCGCGGTGCCGGCGGCGAAATTCAACTGACAGACGGTATCGCCCGCCTGCTTGACCATGAGTTTGTCTTAGCTCATGCGTTTGAAGGTAAACGCTACGACTGTGGCAGCAAATTGGGTTACCTTGAAGCAACCGTGGCTTATGGTTTGAAACACCCTGAAACTGGCGAACAATTCAAAGAATTGCTCAAACAATACGCTTAAGCCCAGCCATTATACAAAGGCCGTCTGAAATTTCAGACGGCCTTTTTCTCACACTTATTTCTTCCAATACGCCGGAGTAAACAAAATTAAAACAGTAAAAATCTCCAAACGTCCCAACAACATCACCGCCGTACACAGCCACTTCTGTACATCGCTCAGCGCGGCGTAATTATGCGACGGACCGACTGCCCCCAAACCCGGCCCTGCATTGGTAATACAGGCAATGACTGCCGTAAAGGCGGATAAAAAGTCCAAGCCTGCCGCCATCAGTAAAAAGCTGAATACGATGACCGTCATAAAGTAAATAAAGATGAACGACATGACGGTCAACGCCATGCGATCCGGAATGGAACGGTTGTTGACCTTTACCGTACGAACCGCACGCGGATGCAGCAAAATCAACATTTCACGCAAGCTAAATTTGAACAACACCAATGCACGCACATTTTTAATACCGCCGCCCATAGAGCCTGAGCTTGCCAAGACGTTCGACAGGAAAAACATCCACAACGACACAATCAGCGGCCATTGAGCAAAGTCAGTATTGGAAAAACCGCTGGCCAATCCTATGGACACAAAGTTGAAGCTGACAAAACGTAAAGCTTCGCCAAGGCTTTGGTACACGTCCTGCTGCCACAGATACAATGCCGAAATCAAAATACTGCCCGACAAAACCAGCAGCATGGTGCGGCATTCTTCATCCTTCCAATACACCCGCCAAGAGCGGTTGCCCAGCGCAGTAAAATGGCTGGCAAAATTGATACCGCCCCAGACAGTAAAAAACATCAACGTCCATTCGACTGCCACAGAATCAAAATAGGCAACGCTGTCATCATGTGTCGAAAAACCGCCCAAGGCCACTGCCGACATCGCATGGCACAAGGCATCAAACCAACCCATACCGGCAATATGCAAGGATACAAAAGCCGCAGCAGTTGTCAGCGCATAGGCAAACCATAGCCGTTTGGCCACTTGCGAAATGCGGGGCGCCATCTTACTTTCTTTATCCATACCCGGAATTTCTGCTTTGAAGAGCTGCGTGCCCCCCACGCCCAACATCGGCAAAATCGCCACAGCCAGCACGATAATACCCATACCGCCAAGCCAGTTGAGCATGTGTCGCCAAAAGTTTACAGACGGCGCCAGCGTATCCAAGCCGGAAATCACTGTCGCACCTGTCGTCGTCAGCCCCGACATCGCTTCAAAAAATGCATCGGTAAAACTCATGGACGGCATATAGAAATAAATCGGCATCGCCGCCACGACAGCAAAAGCCAGCCACAGCATCAGTACCAGGGTGAATCCATCACGCGGCCTCAATTCACGGTTGAAACGCAGCGTCAGCACCCAAGTTACACACGACACCAGCAATACGGTCAACGCCGTATAGGCAAACACGAGAAACGCGCTGTCGTGATAAAAATACGACATCAGTGTCGGCACGGCCAACAGCAATGAAAACAACAGCCCCAGCTTGGACAATACATGGACAATCGGCATCACCTTGCTTACCGCACCGCCCAATCTGAAACCCTTATGCAGATACATCATATTCCTATCATCAGAAAACAAAATGTTTCAGACGGCCTCATAAAAAAGGCCGCCTGAAACCGCATATTTTATCAAAATGCCGCAATCCAGTGATAAAGAAAAACAAAAAACGCTTGCCTGCTCTTTTTCTAAGAGTATAATGTTATACCATAACACTCACTGGAGAAA
Source organism: Neisseria sp. HMSC075C10 (assembly GCF_001815615.1). NCBI lineage: Bacteria > Pseudomonadati > Pseudomonadota > Betaproteobacteria > Neisseriales > Neisseriaceae > Neisseria > Neisseria sp. HMSC075C10. The sequence goes on along the minus strand of NZ_KV821239.1, from coordinate 105,998 downwards.
GAAATGAAACCCGATATCCACCCAGACAACTATCGTACCGTCCTGTTTTACGACAGCGGTGCAGATCAAGGATGGCTCATCCGTTCATGTGCCAATACCCACGGCAAAACCATGGTTTGGAAGGACGGAGTAGAGTATCCCCTCTTTTCGCTTGATACCTCTTCCGCGTCCCACCCCGTATACACAGGCAAACAACGCAACGTTAATGTCGAAGGTCGCGCCAGCAAGTTCAACCAACGTTACCAATCCATGATGTCTTCTTTCAGAAAGGATAAATGATGCAAGTCCTCTCATCCCTGAAAACTGCAAAAAAACGACACCGCGACTGCCAAATTGTCCGCCGAAAAGGCAAAGTGTACGTCATTTGCAAGAGTAATCCCCGTTTTAAAGCACGCCAGCGTTAAGCTGTTCTATCCTTCTTTCAATGTAACTCTCTGAATTTTCCGCACTTTCGTTTACCTCTAGCGCAAGTGCGGCTTTTTTTCAAACGGCATTAATCATTCATATCAAAACTACAAAGAATCCTGCCATACTCCCGAAAACAGGAAGAAAAAGTAAATAATGGTTATCCCTATTGTGAAGCCATAAAGATATTTATAACATGCCGCTACATTCTTCCTTCAACACTGACCATAGGAGTCAAAAATGAAAGTAAAAGCCCTGCTTGCAATTGCCGCCGCCATGAGCCTCGCTGCCTGCGCCGCACCTGAAGCCCATCGCCATGACCATGGTCAACGTCATGAGCACAATCATGCACACGAATATGGCCACCAACATCATGACATGCACAACCATGGCCGTGTTCAATCATTCAGCTGCGAAAACGGCCTGTCTGTACAAGTCCGCAACCTGAGCACCAACCAAGTTGAACTGCGTCTGGACGACAAAGTTGCCACCCTGTCTTCTGCCGTTGCAGGTTCAGGCGAACGCTATGTTGCCAACCAAGGCCTGTTCGGCAAAGGCGCTGAATGGCATCAAAAAGGCAGCGAAGCATTCTTCGGCTTCACTGACCCATACGGCAACAAAGTAGAAACTTCTTGCTCTGCCCGTTAATTTCTACTAAGCAATAGAATAGCTAAAGGCCGTCTGAAAACTTGTTTCAGACGGCCTTTTATATTGGATAAAACGAAAGAGAAATATAGTTTCCGTTCAATGAGAAAATGTAAATATGAGGCTATTTGAAGGTTCAAAATACGTCCATACTCTACGGATAAGTAAGGCCCTTTGAAAAGTGCTTTCTACGAGAATTTATTTCTCAATATACGTTAAATCCACTATACCTATACTGACTATCTCTATTTATCAAAACTACAAATCCCAATTACCCTTCAAAATCTATCCGTTATACGAAACAGATTCAATAAACAAAGGCCGTCTGAAAACCTATTTTCAAAGTTTTCAGACGGCCTTTATCTTAGACCAAACCATTAAGCGTAATGTCTGTCTTCGCCTTTACCGTCAACGTTGTCGGCACAACGTTTACAGATGGTTTCATGGCCTGCAACTGCGCCTACATCGTGGGTGTAGTGCCAGCAGCGTTCGCATTTTTCACCATCGCTGGCTTTAGCGGTCACAGCAAGTTCATCACCGACTTTCACTTCAGCTTTAGACACCAGCAAAGCAAAACGCAATTCTTCGCCCAAAGTGTTCAGATAGTCGGCAATTTCTTCCGGAGCCGTAATTTCGGTTTCGGCTTGCAATGAAGAACCGACAGTTTTATCCGTACGCAGAGGCTCGATGGCGGCAGTTACTGCTTCGCGTGCTTCTCGGATTGCCGTCCATTTTTTCACCAATTCGGCTTCGGCTTTTTCATTGATGGATGGGAACTCATGCCAGGTGTGGAAGAGGACGCTGTCTTCTTCGCCGCCACCAATGATGTCCCATGCTTCCTCGCCAGTGAAGCACAAAATCGGAGCAATCAGCAGAACCAAACTGCGTGTAATGTGATACAGGGCAGTTTGCGCGCTGCGGCGTGCATGGCTGTCGGCTTTGGTGGTGTAGAGGCGGTCTTTCAGGATATCTAGGTAGAACGCGCCCAAGTCTTCCGAGCAGAAAGAAACAATGTCTTTTACGGCAAAGTGGAAGGCGTAGCGCGGATAGAAGTCGCCCGCCAGACGCTCTTGCAGCTGACGCGCCAATACCAAGGCGTAGCGGTCGATTTCCACCATGTCTGCCTGTTGCACGGCATCTTCAATAGGATTGAAGTCGCTGAGGTTGGCAAACAGGAAGCTCAGGGTATTGCGGATACGGCGGTAGCTTTCGGTAACGCGTTTGAGGATTTCTTTGGAAATCGCCAATTCGCCGCTGTAATCGGTGGATGCCGCCCACAGACGCAGGATATCTGCACCGAATTCGTTGTAGACTTCTTGCGGCGCGACAACGTTGCCGATGGATTTCGACATTTTGCGGCCGTTTTGGTCAACCACAAAACCGTGGGTCAACAGCTGTTTGTATGGCGCACGGCCCATTGATGAGGCGCAACCGGTCAACATGGAGGATTGGAACCAGCCGCGGTGTTGGTCGCTGCCTTCGAGGTACAAGTCAGCCGGCCATTCCAATTCTTCGCGTTGTTTCAAGACGGAATAATGGGTCGAGCCGGAGTCGAACCATACGTCCATGGTATCGGAAAGTTTGTCGTAATTTTCACAATCTTCCGCGCTCAAGAGTTCGCTCTTATCAAGAGAGAACCACGCTTCGATACCTTTTCCTTCGATTTTTTGGGCAACTTTTTCCAACAACTCGGCAGAGTTTGGATGCAATTCACCGGTCTCTTTGTGAACAAAGAAAGTCATCGGCGTGCCCCAATAGCGTTGGCGTGAAACCACCCAGTCAGGACGGCCTTCAATCATGGCTTCTAAACGCGCACGACCCCATGATGGGAAGAATTCGGTGTCATCAACGGCTTTGATGGCTTTGTCGCGCAGGGTTTTACCATCTGCACCTGCTTTGTCCATACCGACAAACCATTGGCCTGTCGCACGGTAAATCAACGGCGTTTTGTGACGCCAGCAGTGTGCGTAGCTGTGTTCGATTTTGCTGCTTGCCAAGAGGTTGCCGGTTTCTTCCAGCCATTGCAGGATAACGGGATTGGCTTCCCAAACGCTCATGCCGGCAACGCGCGGCGTTTCGCTGATGTATTTGCCTTCGGCGTTGACAGGGTTGTAAAGCTCGATGCCGTATTTGTTGCAGACAGCGTAGTCTTCCAAACCATGCGCAGGCGCAGTATGCACCAAACCAGTACCGGCATCGGTGGTCACATGGTCGCCGTTGAGCATGGGAATATCGCGTTCGAGGAACGGATGATTCATGTGCAGGTTTTCCAGCTTGTCGCCTGTGGTTTCTGCCAATACTTTCAGATCGTCTGAAGCAAAGCCGTAACGTTTGAGCGCGTCTTCTGCCAAATCTTTCGCCAATACCAATTTGCCTTTAGGCGTATCAATCAGTTGATACACCACGTCTGCACCAGCTGAAACAGCTTGGCTCGCAGGCAAAGTCCAAGGCGTGGTTGTCCAGATAACGGCAAACGCTTTGCCTTCGATACTTGCCAAACCGAATGCGGCGGCAAGCGCGGCGGTGTCTTTAAACGGATAGCCAACGTCAATCGCAGGCGATACTTTGTCTTTATATTCCACTTCGGCTTCAGCCAAGGAAGAGCCGCAGTCCAAGCAGAATTGAACCGGTTTCGCGCCGCGGTAGAGATAGCCGGATTTGTAGATTTCGCCGAGCATACGCACGGTATCGGCTTCGGTTTTGAAATCCATGGTCAGGTAAGGATTGTCCCAGTCGCCCAACACACCCAAGCGGATAAAATCTTTTTTCTGACGGGCAATCTGTTCGGCAGCGTATTCGCGGCACAATTCGCGGAAACGGGCTTTAGGCATGTCTTTGCCGTGCAGCTTTTCTACCATCACTTCGATAGGCAAACCGTGGCAGTCCCAACCCGGTACATAAGGCGCATCAAAACCGGCTTGGGTTTTGCTGCGGATAATGATGTCTTTGAGAATTTTATTGACGGCATGACCGATGTGAATGTCGCCGTTGGCATACGGAGGACCGTCGTGCAGAATAAATTTCGGGCGGCCTTTGGCGATTTCGCGCAGTTTTTGGTAGCGTTTTTGCTCGTACCAGCTTTTCAGCCATGCAGGCTCGCGTTTGGCAAGATTGCCGCGCATTGGAAACGGGCTTTCGAGCAGGTTTACGGTTTTACTGTAATCGGTCATTTTTTAATCTCTATTGTTGCGGTATTTCGGTTTCAGACGGTCTGATTGCTCATTTTAAAAAGGACAGGCCGTCTGAAAAAATTCAAAGGACTTATTGTAGCCCAATTGTCTTGATTTTATAAGCTTCTAGACGCGTTTCTATACTGCCCAAACCCTCGCATCTTCCATATCTTGCAAAATTTGGGTTTTCAATGCTTCGATACTCTCAAATTTTTTCTCGTCACGCAGTTTGTGCAGGAAACGGACGAAGATTCGCTGGCCGTACAAGTCGCCGTTGAAATCGAACAGATGGACTTCCAGCTTCTGCGAGCGGTTGTTACTAACAGTAGGGTTAAAACCAAAGCTGGCAACGCCTCGGCGCGTGCCGAATGTGCCGTCTGCTTCAACGACAAATACGCCGCTTAAAGCATAATGATACGGGGGAAGCTGAACATTGGCGGTAGGTGCGTTGATGGTGCGACCGAGTTTTTGCCCGTGTTTGACCTTGCCGCTTAAAACGTAATCATGGCCCAACAATCTTTTGGCGTATTCCAACTTGCCATCTGAAAGGGCTTGGCGGACGGCGGTACTGCTGGTGCGGATGTCTTCAACGATAACGGACGGCGTGCGCTCGGTTTGCATATCGGGCTGTTGTGCCAAAAGCTCGAAACAACCTTCACGGCCGGCACCGAAACGGAAATCGTCGCCAATCAACAAATAACGCGTGTTGAGCGTTTGGCGCAAAAGTTGGTCGATAAACGCTTGTGCGCTCATATCGGAGAAAGTTTGGTTAAAGCGCAAGACCCAAACGGCATCTACACAGCCGGTTTCACGCAAAAGGCGCAATTTGGTACGCAGCGGGCTGATGCGGTAAGGCAGCTTTTTCCCGGCTTTGCGCGCAAAAAATTCTTTGGGCTGAGGCTCAAAAACAACAACGACAACAGGCAGACCGCGCTGGTCTGCCTCTCGTTTGAGTTTTTGTAGAATATGTTTGTGACCGAGGTGTACACCGTCAAAGTTGCCGATGGTTACGGCGGCTCCTTGCGGAAATTTGGGCGCGTGTCGCTGTCCAAGCCAGATGTTCATGGGTGGTGGTATTGTGTTTGAATAGGCGGCTATTGTAAACGTTATTGCCGTTTCAATAAACCTTAGGCCGTCTGAAACCAATAAATATATGCTTTCAGACGGCCCTAAAGTTTGTTAATCCCTTACCACCACCAAGGATAACGGCCAAACGGATAGCCCCAATCGTCGTAATAGCGATAGTAACGGGCTTCGCGCAGCTGTTCTTGAGAAATATAGTTTTGCCATGCCATTTTGTAGCAGGCTTGGAACATCGGATCGGAAACTTTGTCGATATATTTGAGGCGGAAAGCTTTTTGTTCCGCAGTTGCGGCACCGGGTTTACCTTCTTCGTCAAATTTGCGACGGATCAGCGCGGCAGTTTCCTGATCGCATTGGCCGGCAAGATATACTTGAAGATCCTGCTCATAGCGTTTCTGCGCTTGGGCGCGTGCGGCTTTTTGCTCAGGCGTGGTGGCGCAGGCGGCAAGTAATGCGGCAGCACCAATCAATAAAGTCAGGCGGATAGGATTCATCGGATGTTTCCTTATAGTCATGTATAGCTATTAATGTACGCCCTCATCTTGTAATGGGCAAGTGTGGCAACTTGGGGACACTTTCATATTATTTGTTCTTGGCAGCAGGCAGTTGCATATAAAATACACCCAATATAAATGCTTGCTCCTACCCTCAATCAATGAACGACGACAAACCGCCCCACTCCTACCGATTGCGCCACCACAGGCAACACACGCCGCCGTTTTGGCAGGCAGACCGTCCGTACCTGCACGAACACAATATTTCCGATGCCCGTTTCAGACGGCTGGGCTACATCATGGCCTTTCTTGCCGGAGCAATTAATGCCGGCGGTTACTTCGCATTCTCACGTTATACCTCCCACGTTACCGGCTCAATGTCGCTGTTGGCAGATGTTTTGTATCTTCAAGAGTGGAGTGTGGCCATTATTGCCACAATCAGCGTGTTGTGTTTTGTTGCCGGTGCCGCGCATTCGGGCTGGGTGATTTTGTGGACGCAGCAGATGCGTTTCCGTGGCAGCTTTGGATTTTCCATGTGGCTGGAAGCAGTTTATCTGTTGATATTCGGTTGGTTCGGTATTGCCGCGATGGAATGGGATTTTGGCGGCTCGGATTTTATCATGCCGTCTTTAGCATTGTTTTTATTGTGCTTTATCATGGGCATGCACAATACTGTTATTACGCTTTTGTCCGGTTCCGCCATCCGTTCCACCCACATGACCGGTACGGCGACCGACTTGGGCATTGAAATTTCACGCGCGCTTTATTACTCCAAACAGCATCATCCGCGCCTGCCGCACATCCGCGTCAACAAACCGAAAATGTGGCTTTTAAGCGGCTTGATGCTGTCGTTTTTGCTGGGTGGCGTGGTTGGCGCATGGGGTTATCATCTGGTCGGCCATCATTTCGCCCTGCCCGTTTCCGCCGTTTTGCTCATACTGGGTGCAGGTTCAGTGGGATACGATGTCAAGGTCAGATTGAAATGGGCATTCGTCAACTGGTATCGCCGCAAGCAGAAAAAACGGAAGAAACTGTAAAAAACTTTGCTTGTTATTTCGCGGCAAAATGACCAAACTGTCGGAGAAATGCAGAAATGCTTCAGAATTATGTTAACTGGCAAATATTTTCGTAATATCGGGTTAAACCCATTCTTTTACGTTTCGGATATTCGGTATCATAAATTCGTAATGACCCACGCGGTTTTTATTCATTTTTTTCAGACGGCTCGAGCCGTCATCTAAAAAGAGGATACGACATGAAATTCTTGAAACCCCTGACCGTTATTGCCACTGCAATTCCTTTGGCGCTCACCGGCTGTGTAACTGATCCTGCTACCGGCCAACAATCCGCCAGCAAAACCGCTATGTACGGCTTGGGCGGTGCGGCTGTTTGCGGCATCGTTGGTGCACTGACCCACGGCGGCAAAGGCGCGCGTAACTCCGCATTGGCTTGTGGTGCAGTAGGTGCCGGTATCGGCGGTTACATGGACTACCAAGAGAAAAAACTGCGTCAAAGCCTGGCCAACACCAACATCGAAGTTGAACGTCAAGGCAACCAAATCAAACTGGTTATGCCTGAAAACGTAACCTTCGCTACCGGCAGCGCTGCCCTGAGCGGCCATGCTCAAAGCGCCTTGTCTGCCGCTGCGCAAACTTTGGTTCAATATCCTGACACGACTTTGACCATCAACGGCCACACCGACAACACCGGTAACGACGCCATCAACGAACCATTGTCTCGCAACCGTGCCGAATCTGTTGCCACCTTCCTGCAATCCCGTGGCGTAAGCAGCACCCGTTTGAGCACTTTCGGTTACGGCTCCCGTCAACCCATCGCCTCCAACGCTACTGTTGAAGGCCGCGCACAAAACCGCCGCGTTGAAATCTTGATCAACCCAGACCAACGCGCCATTGATGCCGCTAAAAAACAAATGTAATCCGACATCTGTCTGATTCCCATACTTAAGGCCGTCTGAAATTTCAGACGGCCTTTTTCTTTGTAGATTTTGTTTGCAATTTCGCCTCCTCAATCCAATCCATCATAAAATTTATTCCTTTATTAACAAGACTTTTCAATTTTTCCTTCAAAAAAACTGTATTAATACTCTAATTTTTACACTAACTTAGAGTATAATTCCTAAAATTTTAAAAACACGCCCCATGCCGTCTGAAAAACGGCGGCGAAAAACACACTTATTTATATACACATCAGTCCGTTATCCAATCCATTTCATAGGATTTCAGACGGCACCATCCAGAATCTATGAAGGAGCATCCATGCAAAACAACTTTGACCCATTGATTATCCGTGGCAAATCACTGATTCCCGTTGTACAAGGCGGTATGGGTGTAGGCGTTTCCGCATCAAAACTCTCCAGTGCAGTTGCGCGCGAAAACGGTGTGGGTACCATCGCCAGCGTCGATTTGCGCCACTTGCACGAAGATTTGCTGGCCGAATCAAAAATCGATTCCAGCGAAGAAAAATACACCCGCCTGAACTGCATCGCGCTTGACCGTGAAATCAAAAAAGCCAAAGCCGATTCAGAAGGCAAAGGCATGATTGCCGTCAACGTCATGAAAGCCGTAAAAGACCATGCCGCCTACGTCCGTCAGGCCTGTGAATCCGGCGCAGACGCGATTGTGATGGGTGCAGGTTTGCCTTTGGATCTGCCTGAAATGGCCGAGGGCTACCACAAAGATGTCGCCCTTTTCCCTATTTTGTCAGAGTCACGCGGTATCAATATCGTTTTGAAACGTTGGATGAAAAAAGGCATCTTGCCTGATGCCATCGTTATCGAACACCCAGCCCACGCAGCCGGCCACTTGGGTGCGGCAACCGTTGACGGCGTGAACGATGCCAAATTCGAGTTCAAACGCGTTATTGAAGAAACGTTTGAAGTATTCAAAAACTTGGGCTTGGAAAGCGAAAAAATCCCGTTGGTACTCGCCGGCGGCATGGCAAACTTTGAAAAAGTCAAAACAGCCTTGAAAAACTGGGGCGCGTCCGCCGTCCAAATCGGTACCGCATTTGCCGTAACCGAAGAAGGCGATGCCCACATCAACTTCAAAAAAACGCTGGCCGGTGCGGAAACCGAAAAAGTGGTGGAATTCATGTCTGTTGCCGGTTTGCCTGCTCGCGGCGTGCGCACCAAATTCCTCGACAGCTACATCAAACGCGAAGCCAAATTGCAAGCCAATGCCAAAAATGATCCACGCCGTTGCACCCAAGGGCTGAACTGCCTGACCAGCTGCGGCTTGCGCGACGGTTTGGCCAAAGCCGGCCAATTCTGTATCGACATCCAACTTTCCGCGGCATTCCGCGGCGAAGTCGATAAAGGCCTGTTCTTCCGCGGTAAAGACCCGCTGCCGTTTGGCAACGCCATCCGTACGGTTCAAGAAACCATTCAATATCTCTTGAACGGTTCCCTGCCCGTCGTCCCTGCCAAATAAACGCATCAATATTCAAAAGGCCGTCTGAAAAACATTTAAACCCTGTTTTCAGACGGCCTTTTTGTCCCAATCCATCTAAAAAATGCTAAGATTATTGCCTTAATTTATCGGCAGAAACATCATGAACCCATTATTAAACCATCTCAAACCCTATCCTTTCGCCCGCCTGCGTGAAGCCATGCAAGGCATTGACGCACCCACAGGCGTAACGCCCATTCATCTGCAAATCGGCGAGCCGAAACACCCGACGCCCAAAGTCATCACCGATGCGCTGACCGCCTCCCTGCACGAACTGGAAAAATATCCGCTGACCATAGGTCTGCCCGAACTGCGCCAAGCCTGCGCCGAATGGGTTGCCCGCCGTTATGATGGTTTGAGCCTCAATCCCGACAATGAAATCCTGCCCGTATTGGGCAGCCGGGAAGCTTTGTTCTCTTTTATCCAAACCGTTTTAAATCCGGCTTCAGACGGCCCCAAACCGGTCGTTATCAGCCCCAATCCGTTCTATCAAATTTACGAAGGCGCGACTATTTTGGGCGGTGGCGAAATCCATTTTGCCAACTGTCCTGCGCCCAGCTTCAATCCCGATTGGAGCAGCCTGCCCGAAGACGTATGGCAACGCACCAAAGTCCTGATTGTCTGCTCGCCCAACAACCCAAGCGGCAGCGTCCTGCAATTAGAAGACTGGAAAGAAATTTTTGATTTGCAAGACAAATACGGCTTCGTTATCGCCTCTGACGAATGCTATTCCGAAATCTATTTTGACGACAACAAACCAATCGGCGGCCTGCAGGCTGCGGCGCAATTAGGACGCGGTACACGCAACATTATTATGTTCACCAGCCTGTCCAAACGCTCCAACGTCCCCGGTTTGCGTTCTGGCTTTGTCGCAGGCGATGCCGAGTTGCTCAAAAACTTCCTGCTCTACCGCACCTACCACGGCAGCGCGATGAGCATTCCCGTCCAACGCGCCAGCATTGCCGCTTGGAACGATGAAGAACACGTCATTGACAACCGCCGCCTCTACCAAGAAAAATTCGACCGCGTCATCCCTATTTTGCAACAGGCATTCGATGTCAAACTGCCTGACGCGTCGTTCTACATTTGGCTGAAAGTTCCCGATGGCGACGACTTGGCATTTACGCGCAACCTGTGGCAGAAAGCCGCTATCCAAGTGTTGCCCGGCCGCTTCCTCGCCCGCGATACCGAACAAGGCAATCCGGGCGAAGGCTACGTCCGCATCGCTTTGGTTGCCGATGTGGAAAGCTGCGTCAAAGCGGCTGAAACCATGGTTGCTTTATACCGCCGATAAAACAAAGGCCGTCTGAAATTTCAGACGGCCTTTTTAAATCAACCAAGTTATATCACGAAATCCAACAGATAAAAATCTTCTTTGCCTACGCCGCACTCAGGGCATTTCCAGTCGTCGGGAATATCCTCAAACTTAGTTCCGGCAGGCAGGCCGTGCTCGAGATCGCCGAGGTCTTCGTCGTAAATCCAGCCGCAAGGGCCGCACATATATTGAGCCATTTTGTGTTCCTTCTATTTTAAAAGGCCGTCTGAAACCGTATTTTCAGACGGCCTTTCGTGTGTCTTATTGTTGATATTTTGAATTTATTGAGCTGCTTCCAAAGCGGCGATTTCTTTACGCAGGTGTTTGATGGCCGGTGTTACGATGGCGACAAACATGGCCTCGCGGACGCGGCGTTGTGCCGGGCTGCGCATCAGATAACCTTTCGCGCCTGCATGCAATGCGGCAGATTGAGTGGCGTTCAATGCCAATACGGCAGCCGCTTCACGCAGTTTCAAAGTTACCAGCGTGTCAGGTTTGTTGTTCCACGCATCATCAGCAAGGCGTTCGGTTTCCGCCCATGCGCCGTCCAACGCAGCTTTCAATTCATCGTAGCTGTGATCGAGGTAGCCGTTTACTTCCGCGTTCACCACATTAGCCATGCGGATAATGCCGAGCGCACCGTCAATCACACCGGCGCCGATACCCATTTGCAGCAGAATGAAACCGGCTTTAATGGTCGGGATATAAGACTGGAATTGCTCAGGCGTAGCAATCACATCTTCATCGGGAATAAACACGTCTTTAAAATTCAGGCTGTAAGTGCGCGTGCCTTCCAAACCGCAAAACTCAGGGCAATCTTGCAGGGTAACGCCTTCCCATTGACCGCCGGTGATAAACATCACATAGCTGTCGCCAACTTGGGCGGTATTCGCCCAAATATGGTCTTCGCCGATATTGGATACCCAAGGCAAAGCGCCGTTGATTTTGTAGCCGCCTTCGACGCGCTCGGCTTGCAGATTGTGTTTTTCGATACCGGCAAGGTGTTTGACAGTATTGGACATGCCCGTACCGGCCAAGACTTTGCCCTGCAGAATATCGGCCAAATATTTGGCTTTAACCGCTTGGTTGGGGGATTGATGCAGATACCACGCGCAAGCCGCCTGACACCATGCGCTGAACGAAGTCGCGCCGCACTCTTTACCGATTTCGCGCAATACGGCAATTTGCGTTGACAAACCCAAACCGTTACCGCCTTCTTCAACCGTACCGGTCGCGGCAAAACCGCCGATTTTGCCCAATTCCAGCATAAATTCTTTTGGGTACAGGCCTTTGCGGTCGATGTCGTCCACCAATGGTTTTAATTTGCTTTTAACGAGTTCGGCAACATTGTTCAGTAAAGCTTCGCGTGTCATTTTTTTCCTCTGGATATTTTGGCGATATTGAGTTCTTTTAAGAAAGGCCGTCTGAATTTTCAGACGGCCTTTGATGGGATTAGGCAAATGCCTGCAATTCAGGGTTGATTTCAGTTCTGGCAAGGTTGTTGACGTAGTTGCACAAGGTTGCCAAAGCAACGCCCATGACGACTTCAACGGCTTGCTGTTGGTTGTAGCCTGCATCAAAGAAAGCTTTCAGCTCGTCGTCGGATACCGCGCCTTTTTTCGCCATAACGGCTTGGGTGAATGTCGCCAAAGCACTCAGTTTGGCATCGTCAAACTCACCTGCAGCCAATGCGCGTGCGGCTTTGATGGATTGTTCGGACAGCAGTTTTTTCAGGGTAGCCAGTTTGGTGTGGCCGGCAACGCAGAAACCGCATTCGTTGGTACGGGCGGCGATGATTTGGACAACTTCAACTTCGCCGTCAGTCAGGCTGTTGGCCGCATTCAGCTTGCCAACTTCTTGATAAAACGCCAAAGCTTCAGGCGCATTGGCCAAAACGCCGATCAGGTTAGGAATAAAGCCGTTGTTTTTCAATACGGCTTCAATGCGTGGTTTAGCAGCTTCGGGAGCGGTTTCAACTGTGTGTATGGTCAAGCGGGACATGTATATAACCTTCTTATCTGGTGAAATGAAGCGACCATCATAAGCCATCCGCCTCCATCAGAAAAAGACTTATTGGTTATTTACCGCGAACCAAAAGTTATAAGGCCGTCTGAACGGATTCAGACGGCCTTATCAAATGATTCAACTCATTATTTCATAAAGTTTTTCAGCAGCATAGAAGCAATGTCGTCCAAGCCGAAGCCATCCGCATCTTGAGCCGTGCCGTTAGGTGTGGCTTTATCTACCAAGTCAGGCAATACTTTGGCCAACAAATCGCCTGCTTGACCGGCATCCACGCCGAATTTTTGCGCGATTTGGTTTACCGTATCGCTGCCCAAAGCATTTTGTAGGTCGCTGCCGGACACAGGCAGGTTGCTGGATTGGTTGGAAACCCAGCTGCTCAGGGCATCGCCCAAACCGCCTTGTTGCAGTTGATTGATCAGGTTGCCCACGCCGCCTTGCTGTTTAACCAAATCCACCGCCATATCGGTCAAAGAACCTTGTGCGCCGTTTTCGCTGTTGCCACCCAACATTTGGGTAGCCGCATTCAAAAGATTGTCCATGAGTGCCATGACTTTTTCCTTGTATTTGTGTCTAAAAAAGAGAACGGAGTGTAGCAAAATTTGCACTGAAAAAAATCAGGCTTAACCAAACTAAACTTCTTTTATCCCAAAGCCGTAACAAAACAAAGGCCGTCTGAAACCAAGTTTCAGACGG
>NZ_KV821239.1:39962-92601 GCF_001815615.1 Neisseria sp. HMSC075C10 | reverse complement strand
CCGTCTGAAACCAAGTTTCAGACGGCCTTTATAATGAATAGTGCTATTCTTCGCGGCCATTGAAATACTCGGCCGCTCCACCTTCAAAAAAGCCTTGCAAAATCGCCTGTGCCGCTACTTGGTCAAGCACGGATTTTTGTTTTTGGCCAAATACTTGCGCTTCAGCAAGCAGGCTTTCCGCGTATAGGGAAGACATCCTTTCGTCCACCCAATAAACCGGCAACTTAAAACGTCCATACAAACGGCGGCCAAACTTGCGGCTCAATCGGGTCAGCTCATGTTCCGTACCGTCGGTATGCGTCGGCAGGCCGACCACAAAATACTTGGGTTGCCATTCTTTGACCATCTTGGCAATGGCCTCAAATTTCTCATCATTGCTGTTGCCGGTTACCGTCGCCAGCGGATGAGTCATGCCCAACTCGGCATCGCCCTGCGCCACGCCAATACGCGCCTCGCCGAAGTCAAAGGCCAAAACCGTACCTTTTGGTGCATCAGGCATGGCCGACTCCTGAAACCAAGGCGTTCGGATTGATACCCAATTTTTCAAAAGCGGCGGCATAACGGAGTTCGTAAGGCACATCAAAAAGAATATGCTCGTCCGCAGGCACGGTCAGCCAAACATTTTCTGCCAGCTCGCGCTCCAACTGCCCTTTGCCCCATTTCGAATAACCAATACTGATCAAAGCCTTGTCCACCGCACCTTCTTTAGACAGGTTTTCAATCACATCGCGCGAAGAAGTTAGCGCGACGTTATCGGTTACCACCATGCTGTTTTGCCAGCGGCCGATCGGCGTATGCACGACATAGCCGCGCTCAATCTGAACCGGCCCGCCCATCATCACGTTTTCATGTTGCAGACGCAACGGGATATTGCGGTCGGCGGCGGCGAAAATCATGTCCATGGTAATCGGCGAAGGTTTGTTGATGATGATGCCCAGCGCACCTTCTTCATCGTGTTCGCACACATAAATGACCGTATCCGTAAAAAACGGATCATCCATATGAGGCATGGCAATCAGGAAATGGTTGGCTAAATTCATATTCTTTTAATCTATTAAGCTGATTTTATTATTTTTGTCCATCGGCAACCGGCGCGTCCACCACGCACGCACCGTAAACCGCGCCGCCTGCCGGTACCGGCGTATCGGTTTTCGCATGGGCAAAACACGATACCGCGCTCAAAGAGTTCTTCGGCGAACCTTGAACGATTTTATCGCTGTATACCAAATAAGCAAAAGACTTACGTTTCGGATCGTAGTAGCGGATAATCTGCTGGCTCTTAAATGCTATGCTGGCACTGCGTTTGAACACTTGTCGCGGTTTCAAAACCGCAGCCTCGTTATAACGGATGACTTCCGCACTTTGCACGCAGGAAACCGATGCGTCGCTGGCATCTTCTTCCAGATTGACCGTTTCTTTCAAACCGCCTTTTTTCGCGTACGAAATATAACAGGCAACCCCTTGCACATCAGGATCGTCAAAACCTTCCACTTCAATACGGTCGTTTTTACCCAGCATATGAAACACCGTACTGGCGCGTCCGATTTTATCGGTATTGTCACCGCAAGCCGCCAAAACCATGGCACCCAACACTACTAATAAATATTTTTTCATAATATCCTGTCGATGCAGACTGTCAGTTTCCAGGCAGACTAAACCCCGTCCGCCTACTCTATCGTTACTATATAAGACTGTTCGTCCATATTGCAACCCGATATTATTTTCAGACGGCCTGACAGACAGTATAATCCGTCCTATTGTTCCTACTTTGATAGCAAGATCGAACCATGCGTTACAAACCCCTCATTCTCGCCCTGTTGCTCAGTTTCTCCCTGCCAACCTATGCTGCCAAAGACGCGCCGAAAGAAAAAGCGGCCGCCGTCAAAAAAGCTGCGCCCGTGAAAAAAGAGAAAGAAGCCGCCAAGGCAGATGTAAAAAAAGAAACCTCAAAAAAACAAGCGGTAAAAGAAAAAGAGGAAGACAAAAAAGCGGTTAAAGCCAAAGCTGCCAAAGAGAAGGAAACCGCCGACAAAAACGAACGCGCTTCAGCCAAAAACAAAACGGCTAAAGTCGCCGAAGCCGCTGCCGACAATAAAAAGTCCAGCCGCAAAGCCGAAGAGCCTAAAGAAACGGCAAAAGACAAAAAAGCCGCAGCCGCAAAATCCGGCAAGGCCAAAGAACAAGACAAGAAACCTGTTGAAGATAAAAAAGACAGCAAAGCCAAAGAACCCGTAAAAAAAGCAGACCCTAAGGAAACCAAAGCCAAAGAGCCTGCTAAAAAAGTAGCCGAGGATAAAAAAGACGACAAAAAAACCAAAGAGCCAGTAAAAAAAGCAGCCGAAGACAAAAAGGCCGACGCTAAAGAAGCCAAAGAGCCTGCCAAAAAAGCTGTTGACGCTAAAAAAGACACCAAAGCCAAAGAGCAAAACAAAAAAGACGACACTAAAGCTGAGCCTAAAGCCGTCTCTTCAGCCGACAACGATTTCAAAGCAGCCGTGGCTGCCGCTGCCAACGAAATGGAAAGCAAGAAATCCTTTGCCAAACGCAACGAGGGTTTCATTATCCATGTTAATGCCACGCTCAAACAGCTGCAACAAACACGCAACAACCTCTCCGGCATCAACCGCAAACAACGCGACGCTTGGGAAAAATTCCAAAAACTCAATGCCGATGCCAACCAGTTAAAAGCCGAAGTTTCCAACACGCGCGCCCAAATTTCGCGCTTTGTGTCCGGCAACTATAAAAACAGTCAGCCCAACGCGGTCGCCCTCTTTCTGAAAAACGCCGATGCCGGTCAAAAAACCCGCTTCCTGCGTTACACACGTTATATCAACAACGCCAACGACCAAGTTATGAGAGACTTGGAAAAACAACAAAAAGAGCTGGCGGCGCAAGAGCAAAAAATCAACAATGAATTGGCTTACCTGAAAAAACTGCAAGCCAATATTCAAGCTTCATTGCGTCAACAAGGCGTAACCAATACCGCCGAACAAGCCGAAAGCCGCCGTCAAAACGCGCAAATGGCCAAAGAAGCGCAAAAGAAAATCAACCACAAAGAAAACGAGCAACGCCTCAACAATCTCTTGAAAGATTTGGAAAAACGCAAAGCCGATCAACGCAAAGCCGAAGCCGAAGCGCGTAAAAAAGCCGCCGAAGCCCGTTTGGCCGCCGCTGAAAAAGCACGCAAAGAGCAGGCTGCCGCCCAACAAAAAGCCGAAGCCGAACGCGCCGCCATGTCCACGCTGACTGACGAAGACATGAAACTGCAAGCCCCCAACACCCAAGGCTTTACCGTCAGCAATGCCAACAGCTTCAGCCGTATGCAAGGCCGTCTGAAAAAACCGGTCAACGGCACATTGGCAGGCCTGTTTGGTCAAGACCGCGGCGATGGCGAAGTTTGGAAAGGCGTGTTCTACAATACCGTTCCTGCTCCGGTCAGCAGCATTGCCTCAGGCACGGTTACTTTTGCCGGCGAACTTGAAGGCTACGGCAAAGTAGTCGTCCTCGACCACGGCGACGGCTATGTCAGCATTTACTCCGGCCTGAACGAAATCGACATCGCCCAAAACTACGCCGTCAATGCCGGCAGCAAGATTGGCACCAGCGGCACTTTGCCGTCGGGCGAAACCGGCCTTTACCTTGAAGTCCGCTACAACGGACAAGTCATGAATCCGCTTTCATGGATTAACTGATGTTTCAGACGGCCTGAGTGAATTTTCCCCTTCAGGCCGTCTGAATTTTCATCATAAACTACAATAAAACACGATTTTCACGCCTGTTCAGCACATTAAACAACAAACTTTTACCTTAAACTTATTGTTCCAAGCGTTTAAATCACATAAAGTCAACGGGTTCAGAGAAAACAAAAACCACTTTGCTTACCGTACACAAAAAGAAAGTCAAACGAATGTCAACAAAATCCACTTTGAAAAAAGTTGCAATCTACACTCTCGGCGCATTTAGCGGCATCGCCCTCAGTCTGAGTGTACAAAGTTTTGCCGCCGAAAAAGACAAAAAAGACAACGAGGCCCTTCCCGTGCAAACCATCCGCACCATGGCAGAAGTGTACGGCCAAATCAAAGCCAACTATTACCAAGACAAACCCGATGCCGAGCTCTTTGAAGGCGCAATGAAAGGCATGGTGTCCGATCTCGATCCGCATTCCGAGTATATGGACAAAAAAGGCTATGCCGAAATGAAAGAGTCCACCAGCGGCGAATTCGGCGGCTTGGGCATGGAAATCGGACAAGAAGACGGGTTCGTCAAAGTCGTTGCCCCGATTGAAGACACTCCGGCAGAACGCGCCGGCGTGAAAAGCGGCGACTTCATCGTCAAAATCGACAATACCTCTACGCGCGGCCTGACCGTCAGCGAAGCCGTCAAAAAAATGCGCGGCAAACCGGGTACCAAAATCACCCTAACCCTTTCGCGCAAAAATGCCGACAAACCCATCGTCGTCAACCTGACCCGCGCCATCATCAAAGTCAAAAGCGTGCGCCATCACCTGCTTGAAAAAGACTACGGCTACATCCGCGTCTCCCAATTCCAAGAGCGCACCGTTGCCGCACTCAACGAAGCCGCACAAGCCCTCGTCAAAGAAAACAAAGGCCCGCTCAAAGGCATCATCCTCGACTTGCGCGACGACCCGGGCGGCCTGCTCAACGGTGCAGTCGGCGTATCCGCAGCCTTCCTGCAGCCTGACGTCACCGTTGTCAGCACCAAAGGCCGCAACAAAAAAGAAGGCATGGTACTCAAAGCAACTGCCGAAGACTACATCACCACCAGCGGCAAAGACCCATTGGCCGGATTGCCTGCCGAGCTGAAAACCATTCCTATGACCGTCCTGATTAACGCAGGCTCGGCCTCCGCTTCCGAAATCGTTGCCGGCGCATTGCAAGACCACAAGCGCGCCGTCGTCGTCGGCACACAAAGTTTCGGCAAAGGCTCAGTGCAAACCCTGATTCCGCTTTCCGGCGGCAGCGCAGTCAAACTGACCACTGCCCTTTACTACACGCCAAACGACCGCTCGATTCAGGCGCAAGGCATTGTTCCTGACGTTGAAGTCAAAGACAAAGACCGCACCTTTGAAAGCCGCGAAGCCGATTTGGTCGGCCATATCGGCAATCCGTTGGGCGGCCAAGACGTCAACAGCAGCACTGAAACACCTGCCAACACAGAAACCAAAGCCGATAAAGACAAGTCCAAAAAAGACAAAGACGAAGACATCTCCAGCCGCCGCATTCCAAATCCGGCCAAAGATGATCAGCTTCGCAAAGCCTTGGACTTGGTGAAAAATCCAGCCGAATGGCAAAAATCTTTGGGCTTGGCAGCGAAAAAACCTGCGCCGAAAAAAGATGCAGATAAAGACAGTAAAAAATAAACCTGTTATTTCTCAATAAAAAAGGTCGTCTGAAAACGATATGATTGTTTTCAGACGACCTTTTCACACATCAAATATTCCACAGGGAAAACACCATGGCAAAAGCCCCAAAAACCATCTACCAATGTTCCGAATGTGGCGGCACTTCCCCAAAATGGCAGGGCAAATGCCCGAATTGCGGCGAGTGGAACACGCTTCAGGAAAGCCTTGCCGCGCCCGAACCGAAAAACGCCCGCTTCCAATCTTGGGCGGCGGATACCTCGACCGTCCAATCCCTCTCCGCCGTCACCGCCACCGAAGTGCCGCGCAATCCGACCGGCATGGGCGAACTCGACCGCGTATTGGGCGGCGGTTTGGTAGATGGCGCAGTCATCCTACTCGGCGGCGACCCCGGCATCGGCAAATCCACATTACTGTTGCAAACCATCGCCAAAATGGCGCAAAGCCGCAAAGTGCTGTACGTTTCCGGTGAAGAATCCGCCCAACAAGTCGCCCTGCGCGCGCAGCGTTTGGAACTGCCCACCGAAGGCGTGAACCTGCTTGCCGAAATCCGCATGGAAGCGATTCAGACAGCCTTGAAACAACACCAGCCCGAAGTCGTCGTCATCGACTCCATCCAAACCATGTATTCCGACCAAATCACTTCCGCCCCCGGCTCCGTGTCGCAGGTACGCGAATGTGCCGCCCAACTGACGCGTATGGCGAAACAAATGGGCATCGCCATGATACTGGTCGGACACGTGACCAAAGACGGTGCGATTGCCGGCCCACGCGTGCTGGAACATATGGTCGATACCGTGCTGTATTTCGAGGGCGACCAGCATTCCAACTACCGTATGATACGCGCCATCAAAAACCGTTTCGGCGCGGCAAACGAATTGGGCGTATTCGCCATGACCGAAAACGGTTTGAAAGGCGTGTCCAACCCGTCCGCCATCTTCCTCGCCAGCTACCGCGACGACACGCCCGGCTCGTGCGTTTTGGTCACACAGGAAGGCAGCCGCCCGCTTTTGGTCGAAATTCAGGCATTGGTCGATGATGCACACGGCTTCACCCCTAAACGCCTCACCGTCGGCCTCGAACAAAACCGCCTCTCCATGTTGCTCGCCGTCCTCAACCGCCACGGTGGCATTGCCTGCTTCGACCAAGACGTCTTCCTCAACGCCGTCGGTGGCGTCAAAATCGGCGAACCTGCTGCCGACCTCGCCGTTATCCTCGCCATGCTCTCCAGCTTCCGCAACCGCCCTATGCCCGAAAAAACCGTCGTATTCGGCGAAATCGGCTTAAGCGGCGAAGTCCGCCCTGTCGCACGCGGACAAGAGCGGCTCAAAGAAGCGGAAAAACTCGGCTTCAAACGCGCCATCGTTCCTAAAGCCAATATGCCACGCAATGCCAAAGAATTTCCAAACCTGAAAATCTACGGCGTCAGCAGTTTGCAGGAAGCGATTGACGTTTGTCGTGACGGGGATTAAACCGTTTCGATAATCTGATTCAAAAAAACAATCATCTAAAAGACCGTCTGAAAACTTTCAGACGGCCTCTCTTTAAATTTAAATAATTTTGTTATATTATAACGAACCATTTTATTCTATCTTTTCTACACATCGAAAATCGGAGAGAAATCTTGAAAAAAACTGCTTTGCTTATCGCATCCGCCTTCCTGTTCAGCACTGCCGCACACGCCCATCGCGTTTGGGTTGAAACCGCCCACACACATGGCGGCGAATACCTTGAAGCCGAATTAGGCTATGGCGAATTCCCTGAGCTTGAGCCGATCGCCAAAGACCGCCTGCACATTTTCAGCAAACCCATGCAACTGGTAACTGAAAAAGGCAAAGAAAACATGATTCAAAAAGGCACATACAATTACCAATACCGCAGCAAATTGCCGGTCAAAGACGGCAGCTACTTGGTAACCGCCGAATACCAACCGACTTTCTGGTCAAAAAACAGCGCAGGCTGGAAACAGGCAAGCATCAAAGAAATGCCTGATGCAAACTATTGCGAGCAAACCCGTATGTTCGGTAAAAACATCGTCAATGTCGGCCATGAAAGCGCAGATACCGCCATCATCACCAAGCAAGTCGGCCAACATTTAGAAATCGTACCTTTGGACAACCCTGCCAACGTCCACGTCGGCGAACGCTTCAAAGTCCGCGTCCTCTTCAATGGCGAGCCGCTGCCCAATGCTACCGTTACCGCTACATTTGACGGCTTCGACACCAGCGACCGCAGCAAAACCCATAAAACCGAAGCCCAAGCCTTCTCCGATACCACTGATGACAAAGGCGAAGTCAGCATCATTCCATTACGCCAAGGTTTCTGGAAAGCCAGCGTAGAACACAAAGCCGATTTCCCTGATCAAAGCGTATGCCAAAAACAGGCGAACTACACCACACTGACTTTCCAAATCGGTCATTCACATCATTAATTTTTCCATAACAAAAGGCCGTCTGAAATATTCAGACGGCCTTTATTCATCCTATTTAAGGACGATGCGGCGCAAACTGCCATTGTCCCAATTCCAAATTCAAATCAAATAGGTTCAGACGGCCTATTGCCACGCGGACCAAACGCAAACACGGAAAGCCTGCTTTCGCCGTCATCCTTCGCACTTGGCGGTTTTTCCCTTCCGAAATTTTGATTTCCACCCAAAAATCAGGCACGGACTTGCGCACGCGAATCGGTGGCACACGCGGCCATAAAACATCCGCTTCGCCCTCTTCCAATACCCTGACCTCGGCCGGACGGGTGACAAAATCGCCCAAATCTACGCCACGGCGCAATAAATCCAATTTAGCTTCATCTGGAGAACCCTCCACCTGCGCCCAATAAGTTTTGACCTGCTTAAATTTCGGATCGGCAATCTGCGCCTGCAAACGGCCATTATTGGTCAGCAGCAGCAAACCCTCGCTGTCCGTATCCAAACGTCCGGCCGGATAAAATCCCGGTTTCTCGACAAAATCCTTAAGGCACTGGTGTTTTTCATGTGCAGAAAACTGGCAAATCACGCCATAAGGCTTGTTTAGAATAATCAAATCGTTCATTTCACACTTTCAGACGGCCTTAGATTTCAAGAAATTCCGGATAATAAAAAAGACACCGTATAAACGGTGTCTTTCATATTTGGCGGAGTAAGAGGGATTCGAACCCTCGATGCAGGTTGACCCCACATGCTTCCTTAGCAGGGAAGTGCCTTCAGCCTCTCAGCCATTACTCCTAAGGAAGACCGCAATATACGCTTTCTCCCCTCCCTCGTCAAGCATTACAGCCCCAAACTTTCTTAACGCTATGAAATCATTTAAATAAAAATATAATATTTTTTGCATCATCCTATTTTTATACTTCTTTCATATATGTTAAAATGATTCTGTTTTCTGTAAACCTTTTTTCACACCCCTTATTACAAAGGAGTTCGTATGTTACGTTTTTCTGCTTTAGTTGCCGTATCTGCCCTGATGCTTGCCGCTTGCTCACAATCCGGCAATTCCCAACCATCTACTTCCTCCTCTCAAACTTCTACTCAAAAAACAACTGCCGCCGATTCTGCCTGCCGCAGCATGGGTGAAGGCCATAAAGTCAATGGCAAAGGTCAAAACGATATTTATATGTGTAAAGTCGATGTGGCTTTGAACTCTGCCGAAGCTAAATCCGCTTTGGATCCTAGCATCCGCGTTCACTACGGTAGTACATCCGGCGCGACTTTGACCTCCCGTCAAATCTCCAACTCAGTCGGCAAAACCCCTGATGAAACCTGCCAACGCGCATTCCTGAGCGCGGTTAAACGCTTCCAAAGCACTGCACATCGTAAAAAAGCCAAATCCGTTCACCTGGTTAGCTACTTTGACAAAGTAACCAAAGGCGGTAACGAGTACGAATGCCACATCGCTACATTCAACAGCCGTGTGGTTTTGAAAGGCAGCTTCCACTAAGCAATGTCAAAAATGCCGGACTTCAACATGAAGTTTGGCATTTTTCTATTTTATGGATACGACACCCCTTCACTGCCTGCTGGCCGATCCGTCTTTTGCCGCCTGCTACGACCATGCTTCTCTAAACGCAGCCGATTCCCAACGTTTAGTTGCTACGCCGCAACTGGCGCAGCGTCAAGACTGGCAAGTCAGCCGCGCATTAAAACAGCAAACCGTTTTACCGACTGTATCGCTGAGCCACAGCCAAGGCTTTGCCGCTTTATTGTGTGCGCCTCAGCCCTTGACAGCCGGTGTCGATATCGAATTTATCCGCCCGCGTGATTTCAAAGCGCTGTCGGCTTTGGTCTGCACGCAGGAAGAACAAGACTTTTTGGAAACGGCAAACTGGCCGTCTGAAACGTTTTACCGATTGTGGTGTTTCAAGGAAGCATTGATTAAAGCGGCAAATTTGGATTTTCCGTCGGATATGAAATCGGTCGGCTATGTTTTCGATTCAGAGCAACCCGTCAGTTTACGCACTGGAAAGCAAACCGATTGGTACGGCACATGCGCAATTTTGGCGGATACGATGGCACTTGCCTGCGTTTGGAAGGAAAAAGCCGTCACTCTGCAATGGCAGTTTTTCGGCTCGCTCAAGCCCAATGATTTAACCGACCGGCAAACTATCTAACAACTGACAAAATAATAATAATCTGATTTAATTTACTGCACTTTTACTTATTCCACACACCAACAGCAGCATTTGCAAAAGGCCGTCTGAACGATGAATCTTCGCCTCCTAAACCGCCTCTATACTGCCCTTATCCTGTTTCTTACCCTGTTTTTGGTTTATGCCTTTGCCTCACAAGCGCGCATCCAAACCGATTTGACCGCATTGTTGCCAAGCGAGCAGCAACCCGATGCCTTACTGACGGCAGCAGATAAAGCCGCAGAAGCGCAGCTCAATTCACAAGTTATTTTGCTTGCAGGCAGTACCGATGCCGAAACCGCTTTTCAGACGACCGCACAAATTGCCGACACATGGCGCAAAAGCGGCGTATTTGAACAAGTCGACAGCAGCATGACGCCGAATTTGGATAAAGTGCGGGTGGATATGCAGAAGCTGAGTTTGGCAGTTTTGCCGCAAGACGAAATACGCCTGCTGTTTGAGCAGCCGCAAGCCTATTTTCAGGCTCGGGCAGAAGCCGCGGCCAATCCGTTTGCTGCCCCCTCGCCTTTGTCTTTAGAACAAGACTGGCTGGGCTTCGGACGCTTTGTTGCCGACAAGGCCAATCCGCAAAGCCGTTTACAGTGGGACATGGACAACGGCATGCTGTTTGCCGAAGACAAAGGCAAAACTTGGGTATTTTTGCGCGGACGGCTCGCCGGCAGCGATCAATTTTCCGGCAACGATGCCCTCTTGCCGCTGATGGCGCAAAGCCGTCAAATCGCTTCGGAAAACGGCGCAGAAACCTTAAGTGCAGGTGGCGCATTGTTCGCCGCCGTATCCAAAGCAGCCGCAGAAAAAGAAAGTCGGCTGATGAGTATGGTCGGACTTGGACTGACCTTTGCGCTGCTTTTGTGGGTCTTCCGCAGCGGCCGCGTATTTTTGCTGTCCTTGCCGCTGGCAGCCGGTATGTTGACCGGATTGGCAGTTGCGTTATTAACCTTCGGCGAAGTGCATATCCTGACCATCGTCATCGGCACCAGCTTGGTGGGTATGTTGGTGGATTTCCCGTTGCACTGGCTTGCGCCGTCGGTATTTGGGCCGTCTGAAAAGACCGTTTGGCAGGCTGAATCGGCAATGAAACATGTCTTGCCAAGTTTTGCCGTCAGCCTGACAATTACCGTCTTGGGCTATGCGCTGCTGTGGTTTACCCCTTTGCCTGTATTGCGCCAAACCGCCGTATTTTCAGGCTTCGCTTTATTTGGCGCGTTTGGTGCCACCGTTTTATGGCTGCCGCCGCTGTTTCGCCGCTACCGTGCCAAAACCGTGCCTTTTGCCGCATTAACCGAAAAGCTCTATTCCTTGTCAGGCCGTCTGAAAAACCGCCTGCACAAACGCGGCTGGTTAATCGTGGGCGGAATTTTGCTGGCAGTCGGACTGTGGAGCAGCGACTGGCGTGACGACATCCGTCAATGGGTCAATATGCCGACCGCGATGTTGGCCGAGGTACAACAAATCGGCCAGTTGAGCGGCACAGATTTTGGCGGCAAATATTTGGTGGCCGAAGCACAAAGCGAAGATGCCCTGTTGAAGAAAACTGCCGAACTCGGCCGCGCCCTGCAGCCCTTAATCGCGCAAGGCAAACTGTCCGGCATCCAATCGCCCGACCAATTCATCCTGCCGACAACGGAACAGCAAAAACTGCAAAACCGCCTGCGCGAATTGACCAAGTTGCCTGATAGCTGGAAACCGCTCACAGAAATCGGTATTCCGCGCAAAACCGTGCGCGATGCCCTGCTGCAAGCTGCCGATACGCAACCATTGTCGCTTTCAGACGGCCTGAATACCGATTTGGCAGAAGCTTGGCGTTCCTTGTATTTGGGCGAAGTGGAACCAGGCCGTTTTGCTGCCATCGTGCGTTTGAACGGCATGACCGATGAAGCCGCCGTACGCGCCGTGGCGCAACACGTCTCCGGCATACATTGTGCAGACAAACGCGCCCACTTAAACGAGCTTTTCCACCACACGCGCAATCAGGCCGCATGGTTGAAACTGGCTTCCTATGCGTTGGCATGGCTGCTCTTGTGGAAAATGTTTGGTTTCAAACGCGGCAGCAAAATCCTTGCCGTGCCGCTGGCCGCCGCCATCTGCACCGTTGCCGTACTCGGTTTGGCCGGGATTCCCGTCAGCCTGTTTGCCATGTTCGGCCTGCTTTTAGTGTCCGCCATCGGCGTGGACTATGCCGTCTATGCCGCCACTGCACATCACAGCGCGCCGGCAAAATTAGGCGGTATGCTGCTTGCCGCCGCGACGACAGCCATTTCCTTTGCCCTGCTCGCCATCAGCAGCACGCCCGCCGTTGCCGCGTTCGGCATGACAGTTACCATCGGTGTGGCATTCAATATTTGGCTGGCAGGCACATTGTTGAAAAATTAGACAAAAGATAAAGACGATTGAAATTAAGGCGATATTTTGTTTCAACTTCTATCGTCACGTTGTAAGAGGCCGTCTGAAAAACTTCAGACGATAGTTTAAACATTTTTTTATCATTAAAATCAAAGGTATTTTTAAATGTCTGTAGAATTTGACGTTGCCGTTATCGGCGCAGGCCCTTCAGGTTCGGTTGCTTCCGCTTTGCTGAACAAACAAGGCTTTAAAGTTTGCGTATTGGAAAAACAACATTTCCCGCGCTTTGTCATCGGCGAAAGCCTGCTACCGCATTGCATGGAAATGTTGGAAGAAGCCGGTTTTGCCGATGCAGTGCATGCCGAGCCCAGCTTTCAATTTAAAGATGGCGCTGCGTTTTCATGGGGCAGCCGTTACACAGATTTCAACTTTACTGAAAAATTTTCAGACGGCCCCGGTACTATTTATCAAGTGCGCCGCGGCATCTTCGACAAAATCCTGATTGATGAAGCGGCAAAACAAGGCGTCGATGTCCGCTTCGGACATGGCGTAACCGCATTTGACAACAGCGGCGATGTGGCACGTTTGAGCGTTGCAACCGATACAGGCGAAAACTATGAACTGACTGCCAAATTCGTTTTGGATGCCAGCGGTTACGGTCGTGTCCTGCCCCGCCTTTTGGACTTGGAAAGCCCGTCCGATCTGCCTCCGCGCCAAGCCCACTTCACGCATATCGACGATAACATCACCAGCCCGAAATTCGACCGCAACAAAATCCTGATCAACACGCATCCTGAACATCGCGATGTCTGGATTTGGCTGATTCCTTTCGGCGACAACCGCTGCTCCATCGGCGTTGTCGGCACGCCCGACAAACTGGCCGGCGAATCAGAAGCCGTGTTGAAAAAATTTGTGTACGAATGCCCGATGCTGGCGGAAATTTTGGATAAAGCCGTTTGGGAAAACGACTTCCCGTTCCGCTCTATCCAAGGCTATTCCGCCAACGTGAAAACCTTATACGGCAAACATTTCGCCCTTTTGGGCAACGCCGCCGAATTCCTCGATCCAGTCTTCTCCTCCGGTGTAACCATTGCCCTGCACTCTGCCAAACTGGCTGCCGATTTGTTGGGCAAACAGCTCAAAGGCGAAGCCGTCGATTGGCAAACCGAATTTGCCGACCAACTGATGATCGGCGTGAACGCATTCCGCACTTATGTAAACGGTTGGTACGATTTCCGCTTCCAAAATGCCATCTACGCGCCTAACCGCAGCCCTGAAATCAGCCGTATGATTTCATCTATTCTGGCAGGCTACGCTTGGGACACGAACAATCCATTCGTGGAAAAATCCGAGCAACGCTTGTCCACACTTGCCGCATTGGTGGGCGATTTGAAGGTAGAATAAGGACGAATGCCTTTCAGACGGCCAAGCCTGAGAACAGAACTGGCCGTCTGAAACTTCATCCATACCATTAAATATTTTGACCGATAGATAAAATCTTATGCGATTTATCCCTTTGCTTGCCGCACTGCTGCTTTCTGCATGCGCGACCTCGCTCCCCCATCCGCAAACGCTGCCGCCGCTTTCCAAAGAAGGTCAATGGTTCAAACTTGAGCAGACCAATGCGGCGGGGCAAACCGTTCAAACCAATCTCTTGGCAGTCGAGCCTCATTCAGACGGCATCCGCTTTGTCCAAACCGATGCACTGGGTGCGCCGGTATCGCGTCAATCGGTCAGCACCAAAGGCTGGAAAAATGACGGCTTTGTGATGCCAAATGCCAGTTCGCGCCGACTGTTTGCCGCCTTGTTGCCGCTTTTGGCCGCCGAACACGCCGCCACGCTTTACCCTGAAGCCCGCCAACAAAATGCCACCCATCAAGGCTTCTGCCCTGACGGCAAAGGCGCGGTGTTTAGCTACCGCGAGCGTGATTTGTGGTGTGTCGCCCACCATTCCGAACAATTCCTCATCGGCTTCCCCGACCAAACTTTCTGGACGGTCAGCCCGATTGCAGAAGACTAATTCATGAATACTCCTGTTTATCTCAGCCGTCCGGCACTGACCAGCGCATTGGGCAGCGGCTTGCAAGTTCATGCCGATTCCTTACTCACGCCGTCTGAAAACACACCCCTGACTTTTTCAGACCAATGGGTAAAAGGCAAAACGCATGCTTTTGGTGCAGTCAAAGAAACCCTGATGCCTCTGCCCGACAGCATTCCCGAAGCGCATCGCAGCCGCAACAACCAGCTTATCCTGCACGCGCTTTCGCAAATAGACGGACTGATTCAGACGGCCATTGCCCGTTACGGCAAAGAAAGGGTCGCTGTCGTGACCGGTACATCCACCAGTGGCGCAGACGAAAATATCCCTTTGTTCCAACACGTTGTCGAAGGCGGTGCATGGGCGGATGTTCCATTCAAACAGCTGCAACACACCATGGCTTCGCCCTCCGAATTTATCGCCCAAGTTTACGGTTTGGACGGCTTGCGCTATACCGTCTCCACCGCCTGCACTTCCGGCGCACGCGCCCTCATCAGCGCAGCCCGATTGCTTCGTGCCGGATTGTGTGATGCCGTGATTTGCGGCGGCGCGGATACGCTTTCTCCGCTGACGATTAATGGTTTTGCCTCTTTGGAAGTGCTTTCAGACGGCATCGCCAAGCCTTTTTCTGCCAACCGCAACGGCATCAATATCGGCGAAGCGGCCGCATTTTTCGTGATGACGCGCGATGCAGATTTTGACGGCGAAATGCAGTTGCTCGGCTACGGCGCAAGCAGTGATGCCTACCATATGTCTTCTCCCCGCCCCGATGGTTTGGGTGCAGCCCAATCCTTTCAAGCCGCTTTAGATAAAGTCGGTTTGAAAGCGGAAGACATCGGCTGGATCAATCTGCACGGCACCGGCACGCAACACAACGACAGCATGGAAAGCCGAGCCGTTGCCGAAGTGTTTGGCAGCCACACCCTTTGCACGTCAACCAAGCCGTCCACCGGTCATACTTTGGGTGCAGCCGGTGCGATCGAAGCCGCGTTTGCCTGGTTGATGGCCAACCGCCAATACAATCCGGAAGGTAAACTGCCGCCCCAACAATGGGACAACGTACCCGATTCCGAGCTGCCCAACATCGCTTTGACCGACGAAAACAGCCGCTGGCCGTTTGAAAAACGCATTGCCGCCAGCTCGTCATTTGCCTTCGGCGGCAGCAATGCCGTTTTGATTATCGGATAAGTCCTTATATTTAGGCTGTCTTTTCAGACGGCCTTTTTCTTTTCCGCAACTTAAAAAACAATAACATCAAAACAACAACCAAATCCGCCGAAATATGCCATAATAGGCTTAGCACGTTTCTTCTCGCGATGTGCCCGAAAAGAAAAACTTAACCTACATAGAGAATAATCCCATGACTAAATCCACCATTATCTATACCTACACCGACGAAGCTCCTGCATTGGCCACTCAATCCCTGTTGCCAATCGTGCAGGCGTTTCCCCGCCACGCCGATATTGATGTCAAAACCAGCGACATTTCTCTCTCCGGCCGTATTTTGGCGGCGTTTCCAGAATACCTGACCGAAGCGCAGCGCGTACCTGATGCGCTTGCCGAATTGGGCGAACTGGTTAAACAACCCGATGCAAACGTAATCAAACTGCCGAACATCAGCGCATCCGTACCTCAACTGACGGCCGCGATTAAAGAATTGCAGTCTAAAGGCTTTGCCGTTCCCGACTATCCTGCTGACCCTCAAACCGATGAAGAAAAAGCCGTACGCGAACGCTACGACCGCATCAAAGGCAGCGCGGTAAACCCTGTCCTGCGTGAAGGCAACTCCGACCGTCGTGCGCCTAAAGCAGTGAAAAACTTTGCGAAAAAACATCCGCACAGCATGGGCGCATGGACCAAAGATTCCAAAACCCACGTTGCCACCATGCAAAGCGGCGACTTTTTCCATAACGAACAATCCGTTACCGTACCTGAAGCGACTTCCGTATCCATCGTGTTCACCGACAAACAAGGCAACAAAAAAGAGCTGCGCGAGCCCGTCGCCCTGAAAGCCGGCGAAATCATCGACGCGACCGTGATGAGCAAAAAAGCCCTGCTCGCCTTCCTTGCCGAACAAGTAAAAGACGCGAAGGCAAAAGGCGTATTGTTCTCGCTGCACATGAAAGCTACCATGATGAAAGTGTCCGACCCGATTATCTTCGGACACGCCGTCAAAGTGTTCTTCGCGCCCGTCTTTGAAAAATTCGGCGACAAACTGGCTGCCGCTGGTGTCAACGTCAACAACGGTTTCGGCAACCTGCTTGCCAATCTGGACAAACTGGATGCGGACACCCGCGCAGCCGTTGAAGCTGAAATCGCTGCCGTTTACGCCGCCAACCCTGATTTGGCCATGGTTGATTCCGACAAAGGCATCACCAACCTGCACGTTCCCAGCGATGTCATCGTCGATGCTTCTATGCCTGCGATGATTCGTAATTCCGGCCGTATGTGGGATAAAGACGGCAAAGCGCAAGACACCAAAGCCGTGATTCCGGATAGCAGCTATGCCGGCGTTTACCAAGCAACCATCGATTTCTGCCGCGAACACGGCGCATTCGATCCGACAACAATGGGTACCGTTCCTAACGTCGGCCTGATGGCGCAAGCAGCCGAAGAATACGGTTCGCACAACAAAACTTTTGAAATCGAAGCCGACGGCCAAGTTCAAGTCATTGATGCAGCAGGTAATGTCCTGATGCAACACGACGTTGAAGCCGGCGACATCTGGCGTATGTGCCAAACCAAAGACGCTCCGGTTAAAGACTGGGTACAACTTGCCGTCAACCGCGCCCGTCTGAGCAATACACCAGCCGTGTTCTGGCTCGATGAAAACCGTCCGCACGACAAGAGCCTGCTCGCCAAGGTCAAAGCCTACCTTGCCGAACTGGATACCGACGGCCTCGACATCCGCGTCCTCGCTCCTGAAGAAGCCGCTAAATTCAGCTTGGGCCGTCTGAAAAACGGCGAAGACACCATCTCGGTAACCGGCAACGTCCTGCGCGACTACCTGACCGACTTGTTCCCAATTTTGGAACTGGGTACCAGCGCGAAAATGCTGTCTATCGTTCCATTGATGAATGGCGGCGGTATGTTTGAAACCGGCGCGGGCGGTTCTGCACCGAAACATGTTCAACAATTCCTCGAAGAAAACCACTTACGTTGGGACTCTTTGGGCGAATTCCTCGCACTCGCCGTATCGTTTGAACATCTGGCGCAAAAAACCGGCAACGCCAAAGCCCAAGTCCTCGCCGACACTTTGGATGCAGCCACCGAAAAACTGCTGTTGAACGACAAATCGCCTAAACGCAAAGCAGGCGAACTCGACAACCGCGGCAGCCATTTCTACCTCACCCTCTACTGGGCGCAAGAATTGGCGGCGCAAGACAAAGATGCCGAACTGAAAGCCGCATTTGCTCCATTGGCAGCCGCTTTGACTGCCGACGAAGCCAAAATCGTTGAAGAACTCTCTGCCGTACAAGGCAAAGCGGTCGACATCGGCGGCTACTACGCAGCCAATCCTGAAAAAGCGGCACAAGCGATGCGTCCAAGCGCAACCTTTAATCAGGCCTTGTCAGCCTTATAATTAAAGCAATAAAAGGCCGTCTGAATTTTCAGACGGCCTCAAACCTTATGGAAGCACAATGAAAAAAAACATTCTTTCTCTTACTCTCCTCATCAGCGCTCCGGCTTTGTGGGCATTTTCCCCTGCCGAATTGGCACAAACCCTGCAAAAACCGCAAAACGTGCAAGGCAATTTTGTCCAACAACGCCAGCTTAAATCCCTCAGCAAACCCATGACCACCAGCGGCAGCTTTACCCTTGTCCCACAAAAAGGCCTGCTCTGGAAAATGCAAAAACCATTTGAAACCACCCTGCGCGTGCGTTCAGACGGCATCATGCAATGGAACGGCAGCCA
This sequence comes from Neisseria sp. HMSC075C10, assembly GCF_001815615.1. Taxonomy (NCBI): domain Bacteria; kingdom Pseudomonadati; phylum Pseudomonadota; class Betaproteobacteria; order Neisseriales; family Neisseriaceae; genus Neisseria; species Neisseria sp. HMSC075C10. Next base: position 74,283 of record NZ_KV821239.1, on the reverse strand, counting down.
ATGGGTCAACCCAAATGCCAGCAAGCTCAACGGCCAAAGCCGCCAAATCAAACTCTTCCTCGACCTTTTGGGCGGCAATACCCAAGGCCTGGAAAAACAATTTGATTTGAAATTAAACGGCAACGAGAAAAAATGGACGTTGACCTTAACTCCGAAAACCGCCATTACCCGTCAAATCTTCAACCGTATCGAAATCAACGGCGATACGCTGGTACGTAAAATCGAATTAGACGAAAAGCAAGGCGACAAAACCATCATGCAGTTCAACCAAATCCAAACTGATAAAGCCCTGGACAGCTTCAGCCGTACCGCCCTCTAAATTGCCTATTCCAACAAAAGGCCGTCTGAAAATAGATTTCAGACGGCCTTTTATATTAATCGGCAGAAGGCTGTTGCCCTTTTCGTTCCGCCTTTCTGGCTTCGCGAATGGCTTTAAGTTCGGCCTCTTTCTGTCTGGCTTTTTTCAGCCAAGCCTCCCATTGGTTTGGCGTTTCCAGCGTGATTCTGCCGATTTTTCCTTCGCGGAAATCGGTCAGGATATTTTCAGCAGCCTTTTGGTAGTTGACCCGTCCGCCGCTCAAAACCGCACCGCGTTTTTTGGCAATCCACTCCAGCCAAGAAGTATCGTCCCAATGGCTGCTTGGATCTTTGTCGGCTTGATAGCGCTCTTGCAACAGGGCCAGATAATGGCGGCGGAGGTAATCCAAAAGCTCAAGCGCTACTTCTTCTTCGTCCAGTGCGTTGCGTCCGACTGCACCGCCGGCCGCAAGGTTGTAGCCGCCTTCTTCGACGATAATTTTCGGCCACAACATACCGGGGGTATCGTAAAGCCAGAAATCGTCTGCAAGGAAAAGGCGTTGTTCGGCTTTGGTAATACCGGGTTCGTTACCGGTTTTGGCAGATTTTTTGCCGATCATGCCGTTAATCAAGGTGGATTTGCCGACGTTGGGAATGCCGCAAATCAGGACACGTAGCGGCTTCTCGATACCTTGGCGATGCGGAATCATGGCGCGGCAGGCTTGGGTAATTTTGCCATGAGCGCCGGTTTCGGAAGAATCAAGCGCAATGGCGCGGGTATCTTGGCGGCTGTTGTAGTGTTCGAGCCAAACTTTGGTACGCTCGGGATCGGCAAGATCTTGCTTGTTTAAGATTTTGAGTTTTGGCTTGCCTTTGGACAACTGGGCAAGCAAAGGGTTTTCGCTGGAAGCAGGCATACGCGCGTCTAACATCTCAATCACCATATCAACGCTTTTAATGCGTTCGGCAATGGCTTTTTTTGCCTTGTTCATGTGGCCGGGAAACCATTGGATAGCCATGTCTTTTTGTTCTTTCTATTCGTATCTGAGGCCGTCTGAACAATCATTTTTTTTCAGACGGCCTCGGTATTTGGATAATCGGTCAATCCGGATTTAGAGATTGCCATGTTCATAGCTGTAATAACCTGCTTCATCCATACATTGCTCGAACATCTTGTATGTATTTCTATTTTGGACTTGCGATTTGCAAGTATTGATTTGGCGGGAAACTTCAGCTTCGCTCGCGCCGGTACGATGCCAACGGTAAGCAGTGACAGGCTCTGTCGCGCAGGCGGTCAAGATAAGCAAGGATAATGCGGTCAGACTGATTTTTTTCATGGTTTCTTCCTTTGAGGCCGTCTGAAACGGCAAGTTAGCGTCCTGCCAAGCTTTGAGCCTGACGGTGGCGGACAAGGAGTTCATAACGGCCTTTGAGGCGCTCGGCCAGTTTTTCCACAACATAAACGGAGCGGTGCTGACCGCCGGTACAACCGATGGCAATCGTCACATAACTGCGGCTCTCTTGTTGCAGGCGCGGCAACCAGCGGCTAATAAAATGGTCGATGTCATCAACCATTTCTTGAACCAACGGCTGCTGGCCCAAATAATCTTGAATAGGTTTGTCCATGCCAGTAAAGGGGCGTAATTCCGGATCGTAATACGGATTGGGCAGGCTGCGCATATCAAACATAAAGTCGGCATTATTGGGAGCGCCATATTTGAAACCAAAGGATTCAAGAATGACCAGCAAACCGACACGTTCAATATTGAGCCATTGTTGCACAGCATAACGCAGCTGCTGAGCATTCATTTTGGACGTATCGATGCAATATGCGATGTCTCTAAGCGGAAAGAGCCACTCGCGTTCTTTTTGCAGGCTTTCCAACAAAGTCAGGTTTTGACCAGACAAAGGGTGTCCACGTCGGGTTTCTGAGAAGCGGCGAACCAAAACACCCTCTTCTGCTTCAACAAACAGGACTTCAACCTGATGTCCTTCGTCACGCAAATATTGGATTTGCTCTTGCGCTTCTTGGATATTAATACGGGAACGGATATCAACGCTGACACCGAGTTTGGTTTCATCGGCCCGTTCGATATGGAGTGAAACCAATGATGGAAGCATTTCCAAGGGAAGATTATCGACACAGTAATAGCCCAAATCTTCGAGCTGCTTAAGAGCTACGGACTTTCCCGAGCCGGATAAGCCGCTAATCAGGACGATTTTCATGATTTTGTTCGTTTTCTTTGAGTTGTGTTTGGTGACGTTCGAGAAATTCTTTGGTGCTGTCTTTACCACGCAATTGAAGGATGTAATTGCGTACTGCAGCTTCAACCAATACTGCTAAGTTTCGACCGATTGCAACAGGCAGGGTAACGGAACGGACGCTGACGTTGAGGATAGATTCTGTTTCGGTACGGATGCTCAATCGATCAAGTTGTTTCATATATCCGTCGTCGGCCGGAACCAAATTGATAATCAGCTGGAGGATTTTTTTCGGACGGATAGAGGTTTCGCCAAAAATATGGCGGATATTAAGTATGCCCAAACCGCGTACTTCGAGGAAATCACGCAGCATAGGCGGGCAACGGCCTTCCAGCATTTCCGGGCCGGTACGGAAAAGTTCGACCGCATCATCGGCAATCAGGCTGTGGCCGCGCGAAATCAGCTCCAATGCCAATTCGCTCTTACCCAAGCCGGATTGTCCGGTAATGAGTACGCCCACTTCAAATACATCCAAAAATACGCCGTGCTTGATGGTGGAAGTTGCCAATGTCCGTTGCAGATAAATCCGCAAAACGTCCATCAGGTGCGGGCTTTCCTGTTTGGAAGTCAGCAAGGGGATACTGTTGGTATGGCAATAATCGCGCAATTTGGGCGATACCGGCAAGCCGTTGGCGACAATGACCAAAGACATGGGGATGTCGAAAAGCTCTCCGAAATCGTAGTTGAGCTCGCCCGACTCCAAGCGGCGCAAATATTCGGCTTCAGCTACGCCGACAACTTGAATTTGGTTGGGATGGATAAAGTTTAAGTGGCCGACCAAGGCCAAGACGGGTTTATCGGCTTCGACACCGATACGGTTGTCCGCGCCAGAATTGCCGGCAGCCCAAGCAAGTTCGAGTTTGTGCTGATTGTCGGAAAACAGGCGGCGGACGGATATGCTGGGCATGAATTACTCTTCGGTCAGAAGTGTGCGTACTTCTTCGGCAGAAGTTGCGGCCATTAATGCTTCACGGATGGCTTTTTGAGAGAATCTGCCGGCCAGTTTGGACAAGACTTCCAAATGTTCGCCGGTAGCGTTTTCAGGCACAAGCAGGATGAAAATCAGGGAAACAGGTTTACCGTCAGGCGCATCAAAGGCAACCGGCTCTTTGGTGCGGATAAACGCACCGGTGGCTTTTTTCACGCATGCGTGACGGCCGTGAGGAATCGCCACCCCCTGCCCCAAACCGGTCGAGCCAAGCTTTTCACGGGCAAACAGGCAGTCGAACACGTTGGTATTCGGTAATTCTGCTTCATTCTCCAGCAGCTGTGCAGCCTCTTCAAACAGACGCTTTTTGCTGCTGACTTCCAAATCCAAAACGATATGGGACAAAGGTAAAATTTCGCCGATCAGGCTCATGTGTATCTCTTTTAAATGTCGCAAAACAATGGGATTGTACCGATTGTCGATGCAAATCTCAATCCTGAAGGCGTAATTTACACTCGCCCTGCTAACATTTTCCATGTTATTTTTGATATTTTTTAACGAGCTAAAAATAATCCAACTGTTTGCTTATATTGAATTTAAAGTAAAAATTCTATCATTAGCCAAACTATGATTCAAATGAAAAGGGGTATGCCTGGCATACCCCTTTTCCCTTTCTTTTCAGACGGCCTCAACCTAGTTTTTTTAAAACAGTTTGGAAACCAAAAATACCCAGAAATAATGGCAGACCAATCCGCAAAACCACGCCAAACCGATGCGGTTGTTGGCCAAAAACGTTTGGAAGCACAACTGGCGATTGCGCGTACGGATGACAACATATTGCTGATACTGCCAATAAACAGTTATCGGCAATATCAACCAATACGGCCAAGTTGCACCGATTTTGATACCCAATACCGCCATCAATACGGTAAACCAAAAATGACAAAGCATAGAGGCGGTAATGTCGTGATGGCCAAATGTGATTGCCGAAGTTTTAATGCCGATTTTCAAATCGTCTTCTTTGTCCGCCATGGCATAAATCGTGTCGTAAGCCAGCGTCCATAAGGCATTGGCGGTAAACATTAGCCATGCTTCGGGAGGCACTCGGCCTTGCACGGCGGCAAAGGCCATAGGAATGCCGAACGAAAATGCCAGTCCTAAATAAAACTGCGGCAACGGGAAAAAGCGTTTGGTAAAGGGATATGTGATGGCAAGGAACAAGGCCGGAAGGCTCATCAGCCAAGTAAAGCGGTTGAGCTGCACCAAGCATAAAGCCGCCATCAGACACAGCATGACGGTCAAAAGCAGCGCTTCGATTTTAGAAACCAAACCTTTGGCAAACGGGCGGTTTTTGGTGCGCTCTACTGCACCGTCAAAATTGCGGTCGGCAAAGTCATTCACCACGCAACCTGCGCTGCGCATCAAAAATGTGCCTGCGCTAAAGGCAATAAAAATATCCGCGTCGGGAACACCTTTAGACGCAATCCACAATGCCCAATAAGTCGGCCACAGCAAAAGCAGTGTGCCAATAGGTTTGTCGATACGCATCAGTTTGGCGTATATCACCATCCGTCCGACAGCGTAACGCGGTAAAAATTGTAGGAAAAATCGCCTTATGTTCATTGATGTAATGTGTCGTTGTTTATGTGTCGATTCGGAAGGAACGGTTTTTTAGAGCCTTAGCTCTTATTATAATGTATTGCCGTCTGAAATTAAACAGATCTTAACAATTTAATTTATTGTATTATATCAGAATTATGACAAACATCGGTAATTGGTTTTATTTTCAGACAGCCTTAGCGGTATAAATCTATTAATTTCAATAAGAAATATTCTGTTAATTCCAATGTTTCGCCATTCCAATCGAAATACGAACGGCGCGCAGTAATAGGCCGTCTGAAAGACGGATGGTCTAAATCGTCAAAACGAAGAAACTCAAAATCCGAACGCTTCAACGGCAATGTACCGTCAAACAGGCGCTCGCCCAAAGGCTGCGTTCCGCAATCCAATAATTCTGTCCATAGACGGCTATCCGGCCGGCACGCGCTTCTGGCTTGTATCACTGTTTCGCCGTCCAGTTTGAGCAAAACATCGCGCACAAAGATTTCGTCTCCGTTTTCTGCTCCCTTCGTCAAACCCAAATACACTGGCTCGACTGAAAAATCCTTACCTGAAGCGCGCAACGCAGCGGTTAGCGAAGAAACGGTCAGCAAAGGTTCGGCCTTAGACGGTAGAAGACTTGAAGCTTCGGCATATGAACAAAGTGTGCCACGCGGTATATCAAACGCCATTTACCACCTCTGTTTTGGCCAACTCCTGCCATTTGGCTTCAGGAAACTCATCTTTCAGACGGCCTTTAAGATATTCCAAGGTATCGCCTGCAATGGTTTCATCTTTGCTGTCGTGAATATGGTTGAAAATCAGGCTATACAAGCTGATACCGTATTGTTTGAGCGCGGAAAAGCTGAGCAGGGTGTGGTTGATGCTACCGAGCCGTCCACTGGTAACGAGGATGACGGGATAGCCTTGCTGACGGATATAATCAATGGTCAACAGATTTTCCGTCAGCGGAACCATCAATCCGCCCGCGCCTTCGACCAAGACGATTTCGTATTGCGTCGCCAACTCTTGAGTGGAGGTACGGATTTTGTCCAAATCCAAAGCCCTGCCGTCAAGACGGGCGGCGAGATGGGGCGAGGCTGGATAGCTGAAGATTTCGGGCATGGTCAGCCCTTGTTTGTCGGCTTCCTGCATGGGTATGCCCATGATTTTGCGGTGGACGGCGATGTCCTCGGCGATGTTTTGGCAACCGGTTTGCACGGGCTTTTGCGTGATCACGCTTTTGCCCTGCTGCAATAATTGTTTTGCCAATACGCCGGTGGCGACGGTTTTGCCGATGTCCGTGTCTATGCCGCTGACGAAGTAAACGCCTTTCATTTGCTGTATTCCTTCAAGATTTGTACGGTTTTGTCGGCAAGTTCGGTCAAGAGGTCGTCTGAAATGATGTAAGGCGGCATGAGGTACACCAGCCTGCCGAATGGGCGCACCCAAATGCTCTGCGCCACGCAATCCGCTTGAAAACGCGCCATATCCACGCCTTTTTCCAGCTCAATCACCCCGATAGCACCCAAAACGCGAACATCTTTCACACCGCGAATGTCCCACGCAGCTTTCAGACGGCCTTTTAAGATGCTTTCGATGCGGCGGATATTTGCCTGCCAATCTTGGGACAAAAGCAGTTTGACCGAAGCGCAGGCTACGGCACACGCCAGCGGGTTTGCCATAAACGTCGGCCCATGCATGAACACGCCCGCTTCGCTGCGAGAAATTATTTCGGTAACTTTTTGCGAAGTGATTGCAGCCGCCAGCGTCATATAGCCGCCGCTCAAACCTTTGCCGATACACATAATGTCCGGCACGACCTCCGCATGTTCGCAGGCAAACATCTTGCCTGTACGCCCAAATCCGGTGGCGATTTCATCAAAAATCAACACGATATCAAATTCGTCGCACAAATCGCGCAATCCTCGAAGATATTGAGGATGATAGAAATACATGCCGCCCGCGCCCTGCACGACCGGTTCCAAAATAAAGGCGGCGATATCCGCATGATGCGCTTCAAACAAAGTGCGGACAGGCTGCAAATCCGCCTCGTCCCATTCATCGTCGAAACGGCTTTTCGGATTATCGACAAAATAACGCTGCGGCAGAGCGCTGCCGAAAATATGGTGCATTCCCGTTTCCGGATCGCAGACGGACATCGCGTTCCAAGTATCGCCGTGATACCCGCGCCGCACCGTCGCAATATTCTGTTTCGCCGTCAAACCCCGTGCCTGCTGGTATTGCACCGCCATTTTCAGCGCGACTTCCACCGAAACCGACCCCGAGTCCGCATAAAAAATACGGTCTAGTCCCTGCGGCAAAATCCCGACCAACAACTTGCCCAGCTCCACCGCCGGCTCGTGCGTCAAACCGCCGAACATCACATGCGACATTTGCTTAATCTGCGCCTCAACCGCCTGATTCAAAACGGGATGATTGTAGCCGTGTATCGCACACCACCAAGACGACATCCCGTCAATCAGCCGCGTGCCGTCCGCCAATTCGATATGCACGCCCTCCGCACGGCGCACCGGATAAACAGGCAACGGGTCGGTCATGGAAGTATAGGGATGGAGTAGATGGTCGCGGTCGAAATCGAGCAGGGAGGAATGTTCAGACATGTTGAAAACAATGGTTTAATCAGTTTCATTATTATATAACATATTTACCTTTTCAGACGGCACGTCTTCCGTACTGCATCAACGCCAATCCGCCCACCGCCGCCAAACAGCCGGCAACCAAGGAAATATGCAACGCCTCGCCCAAAAACCAAGCGGAACACAGAATACCGAATACCGGCACCAAAGTGATGTACGCCGCAGCGCTGCCCGCGCCCAAAGTCTTCACGCCTTCAAAATACCACGCATAGCTCAAGACCGTTGCCCCGACAGACAGGCCAATCAAAGCAAACCAACCCCTGCCGTCCATTTCGGCAAGCATACCAAACGGCAGGCCGTCTGAAATCAGCGCAGGCGGCAGCAACATCATTGCACCCAGCCAAGCGGTGGCCACGGTGACCGTCAGCGCATCAATCCCCTGCAACACCGCCCTGCCTATCATCGTATAAGTAACCAAGCAGCAAAGGCTGCAAAACACCAGCACTTCGCCCCACCCTATGCCGCCGCCCGACAAAAATGCCGCAATCTCGCCATGCGTGACCGCCCATATCGAGCCTGCCACTGCCAACAATATGCCCGACACAATCTTGCCATTGAGTTTTTCACCAAACAGCAAAGCTGCAAAAAACATCGTCAACACAGGATTAAACGTAACCAACACCGTCGCCCTCGAAGCAGGAATCCGCTGCAAACCCAGCATAGACAATACGGTAAAACCAAATACGCCGAATGCCGCCGCCAGTGCCAATCCAAGCCATTGTTTTCGCGACAAAACCGCCAAAGTACGCAACCGATACCGTGCAAACAACCAGCCCAAAAGTAAGATTGCCGCCGTCAAAAAGCGCAGCATACCGCCCGTTAAAGGCGGCAGCGCCTGTCCCAGCATCCGCCCCATCGGCCAAGATGCGCCCCAAAACGCCGCCATGCCCAATAGTTTTAGATGGATTGCTAAATGTTTCATGGTGATGGATAAATTGAATAATTGGTTTAGAAAGCGTACAAGCTCGGTTTGGAAGGATAAATTTCCTTAGCCGCCGATACTTGATAGAGTTTGCGCGGATAAAATACTACGCTGAATCATTATGGAAACAAAGGCCGTCTGAAAGACTGAAATCCAGCTTTTTCAGACGGCCTTTACTGCTCAATCAATAAGACTTACAACTCAATGCCTTTGAGTTTCGCCACGGTATTAATGTCTTTATCGCCGCGGCCGGAGAGGTTAACCAAAATCACTTGGTCTTTGCCCATTTTCGGCGCATTTTTCACCGCCCAAGCAACGGCATGGCTGGATTCCAGCGCAGGAATAATACCCTCGAAACGGCAGAGCAAGTCAAAGGCTTCGAGTGCTTCGTCATCTTTGGCAACGGTGTATTCCACGCGGTTGATGTCGTTCAAATGGCTGTGTTCCGGGCCGATGCCTGGGTAGTCCAAGCCTGCTGAAACGGAGTGTGTACCCAAGACTTGACCGTTTTCGTCCTGCATCAAATAGCTGCGGAAACCGTGCAATACGCCGATGGGGGCTTTGCTGGTAATCGGCGCGGCGTGGTCAGGCGTATCTACACCCAAACCGCCGGCTTCTACGCCGACCAGACGTACGTTTTCTTCTTCGATATAGGGATGGAACAAACCGATGGCGTTCGAGCCGCCGCCTACGCAGGCAACGGCAACATCAGGTTGGCGGCCGATGGCTTCCAACATTTGCTCTTTGGCTTCATTTCCGATCACGCATTGGAAATCGCGTACCATTTCAGGATACGGCGCAGGGCCTGCGGCAGTGCCGATGATGTAGAACGTGTCGTCCACGCGCGCCACCCATTCGCGCATGGCTTCGTTCATTGCGTCTTTCAAAGTACGGCTGCCGCTGTCAACGCTGACCACGTTCGCACCCAATAATTTCATGCGGAAAACATTGGGCATTTGACGTTGGATATCGTCCGCGCCCATGTACACGTCACAAGTCATGCCGAAGCGTGCAGCGACGGTAGCAGAAGCCACGCCGTGCTGACCCGCGCCGGTTTCGGCAATCACGCGTTTTTTGCCCATGCGGCGGGCAAGCAATGCCTGACCGATGGTGTTGTTGACTTTGTGTGCGCCGGTGTGGTTCAAATCTTCACGCTTCAGCCAGATTTGTGCGCCGCCCAAATGCTCGGATAATCGCGCGGCATGGTAAACAGGGCTGGGACGGCCGACATAATGTTTCAAATCATGGCGGAACTCTTCCCAAAATGAAGGATCTTCTTTCGCTGCTTTATAGGCTTCTGCCAATTCTTGCAAAGCCGGAATCAGGGTTTCGGAAACGTACAGGCCGCCGTGTTCGCCGAAAAAGCCGTTCTCGTCGGGAGCGTAATAATTTTTCATGGGATTTTTCCTTGTTCGTTTTATGGTTTCAGACGGCCTGATTCAGTACAAGGCCGTCTGAAAGTAAAATTGTCAGCAATTATAGCCGTTTTCCATTCATCTTGTCGGCAACTAATTGAATAATAATATCAGCAGACAAAATAGGAATAACAGCGTACAGCTCGATATTGCAACTAATGCCGTACCCAACGGAGGCGCGATATATTGTTCTTCGTTTTTACTTCTCAGGCATAGTTTTAATACCAACATCCCCAACCACAGTGCCAGCAACCACCAACCCAAAAAGTTAAGCACAAGCAAAGCAATAATCAACTCATTGGTATTTATAGTGCTTATGTTCAAAAATATCCAATTAAGGCCGTTAACAGACATAATGACTGCAGATATTTGTATCACATACAAAAGCGTTCCGCCCAACAATACCTTGATATGCCATTGTTTGGCCTTCAGCCACACTGAGACGACATTAAAAAGCCACCACAAAGCCATAAACATCATTAAAGAAATTTCATAACGGTCCATCACCCTACTCCTGAAAAACAGTCAATCCAGCCATTTCAAAAAAAGCCCGATATGCCGCCGCTTTTTTCGCCAAACTCAAAGGATAGGCACGCGAAGTCGAAGGCAGGCGCGTCAGGGTCAACTCACGCCCTGCATAGGGGAACGGCACTGTTTCTCCGGTTTTCGGCATTTTCATGCCGCTGCCCTGAATCTCCAACAAAACTTCGGTTGCCTTGCCACCGGTGGTGCAAAGATGGCGGCACTCGGGCATTTGTGCCAATACTGCCGCCAAATCGACGGTTTCTATCACTTTTAAAAACTTATCCGAAGCATTGCCATGTTCGCGTATCGCTTTCAACACGGTCGGACAGGATGCAATCCCCTTCTCACTTAAAAACGCTTTGATTTTATCGGCATCAAACGCCTTTTCGCCCTGCTTTTGAAAATGCGTCGCATCACCAAAAAACACCAACCCATACACACGCCACATATCGTTTTGAAAATTCGGATAATGAAACTGCATCGCGTGTTTTTCTTCTTTAGGCGGAAACGTCCCCATCATCATGACTGTTGCCTGCGGCGGCAACAAGGCTGCGAAGGGGTGGGATTCAACGATTGGCTCTTGCATATCTGTATTCCGGTTGCTTTGAATTCAAACAAAATTTCAGACGGCCTTTACTGCTTGAATAAACGCCGCCATTTTCTCCCTGCTCTTAACCCCGCCGGAGATTTCCACGCCGCCGGACACATCCACCGCCGCCGCGCCGCTGATTTTTACCGCTTCGGCAACGTTTTCCGCAGTCAATCCGCCGGCAAGTATCCATGGTTTGCCGATAGTGCCGTGCAACATGGTCCAATCGAAACTTTGTCCCGTACCGCCGTATTCAGTCGGATGATAGGCATCAAACAGCAAGGCTCGGGCATTCGGGAATTTGGCACAGGCCGTCTGAATATCGGCAGCGGACTGTACACGCACAGCCTTCAAATACGGGCGGTCAAACCGACGGCAAAAATCATCGTCTTCATCGCCGTGAAACTGAATCACATCTATCGGCACCTGACGCAAAATCTCGCGGATGGTTTGCTCGTTTTCATTCACAAACAAGGCCACCACCGATACAAACGGCGGCAGATTTTTCACAACCGCCTGCGCCTGCTCAATACTCACTGCCCGTTTACTCTTGGCGTAAAACACCAGCCCGATGGCATCCGCGCCCAATTCGGCAGCGGCCAGCGCGTCTTCAGGTCGGGTAATACCGCAAATTTTGGTGCGTATGGTGTTCATGGGGATTGCCTTTTTAAACAGATGGGTTGGATATTATATAAGTTTAAGGCCGTCTGAACATGAAATATCAGGTGCAAACGGCCTTAAACTTTAAAACAACCATCAGCCGATAATATTGGCGGCTGTCAGCTGCGCAGCGTCTTCATTATAGAAACGCACAAACTCTGTGCTGCTTTAGGCTCTGCTTGATATACAGAACATCATACCGATTATTACTAATAACTTTGTAATTATTTTCCTCTTTTCTATTTGCCTATTATTTAATCAAATTTATTTTATCCTTTATTATCAATGAGTAAAATAAACTATCCACAATTGGATTCACACAAAATTTGGATAATGCCCGTCAATAAAAAATATTAAGGCTGTCTGAAAAGTCTTTCAGACGGCCTTTTAGCCTTTTTACTCAAACGGTTTCTTCTGCCAATAAAACTTATCCTTTTTCAGACGGCCTTGAAATATATCGTCCTGTCCCAAAGCAAACACCAACGCGCCAGACAAATCCGTTCTCAATAAAGTAATACCATGCGCGCGGACACGATTTTGTACGGCAACGGTCGGATGTTTGTAGGCATTGGCATAGCCGCTAGATGCCACGGCATATTGTGGCGAAACCGTATGCAAAAAGCTGCCTGACGAAGCCGTGCTGCTGCCGTGATGTCCCAACACCAACACTTGGCTATACAGCGCATTGCCGTATTTCTCAATCAAACCGGCCTCGCCTTTCACGCCCAAATCGCCGGTTATTAACAAGGCTTTTCCGTTTGCCACGACACGCAATACGCAGCTTTGGTCGTTATCTTCCTTGCCTGCATTTTCAGACGGCCTGAGCAACTCGAAATCTACGCCGTCCCATTGCCATTTGTCTTCTTGGCAAAACTCTGCATTCGGATAAAATTCAGGTTGTCCGGCAAGCAATTTATCGGTACCGACAGCCGCCACACTTTGAAAACCGCCGTCATGGTCAATATCATGGTGTGACAAAATCAGGCTGTCCAAACGGCGCACGCCCATCGCGTTCAAACTCGGCACAATACCTGTTTGCGCCACTTGCTCCGTTCCCGTATCAAACAAAAGATTACGATTACGCGTTTGTATCAACACCGACAAACCTTGTCCCGCATCCATCACCGTAACTCTTGCCACCCCCTCCTCCAGCTTGGCAGGACGGTAAAACACAAAACCCAATAAAACCAGACATACCCAAGGTTTCAAGCCTAGTCCTCGTGGCAACAATAACAGCAAAGCCGCCATCATCGCTAACACCAGCAAAGGCACTGGCGCCGCTGCGACGGCAAATTCAGGCGATACCGTAGCCAGCCATACCAAACCGCGTAAAGTATATTCCGCCAAAAATGCCGCTACCAACTGGACAAGTTCGAACGGGAAAACAGAACCCAGCAAAGCCAACGGCGTCAACACCCAAGAAAACCAAGGAATAGCCAGCGCATTAACCAACGGACTGAGCAAAGGTAACGAAGCAAACAAATAGCCCAGCAATACCACCGACAATACAGTCGCTGCCCATTGTCCCCGTACAGCCAACCGCCAGCCCGACTCTTTCAGACGGCCTGATGAAGCCCAAATCAAAGCAGCAACCAAGCCGAATGACAACCAAGTTCCCACGCCCAATACAGCCAACGGGTCCAACAGCAAAACAACGGCCAAGGCCTGCCACCACGCCGTCCACCCCGATCCGCCACTGCCGCGCCACCATGCCCACGCAAACGCAGCCAACATCAACACACTGCGTTGCGTCGGTACGGAAAAACCGGCCAAAAGCGCATAAAACAAAGCCCCGGCAACACCGCCTGCCAATATCCACACACGCGGTTTTGCCGGAATCCACGGCAAATAACGGAAAATTCGCTTAATCAGCCAGGCAAACAATACCGCCACCATCGTCACATGCAAGCCCGAAATACTGACCAAGTGCGTCAGTCCCAAAGGCCGGAATGCCTGCCACAAAGGCGGCCGCAACGCCGATTGCTCGCCAATACTCAAAGCACGCATCAGCCCTATGCCGTCTGAAAACTCAGGATATTTGTCCGCCGTTCTCTGCCAACTCCGGCTTACCGCATCACGCATATCAGCCAAACCAAAACCACCACCTTGCCGCACGAGTTTCCTGTCGCGCCCCAAAGTACCCATGCCATCGATACCATTGGCCAAAGCCCATGTTTCACGGTTCAAACCGCGCACATTCACTTCACCGATTACCGGCCTTACCCGCGCCGACACAGACCACCTGCTGCCCACCGCCCAATCGCGCCGCTGATAATCCGACAACATCAAATCAAAAGCCTGCCCACGTTCATCCCACGCCCTTGCTGCAAACTGCACGCGCCGGCCATCATCACGCGGCATATCCGCCACTTCAACCGTCAAAACTTTAGCCGATGCCTCCCCTACAGGCCATTGACCAGCCAAGACCAGCCCGGTCCGCCACACCCCAAACGCCATGCCCACACAGACGGCCAGCACCAACCAAGCCACAGCAAATCTTCGACACAACGCAAGCGCGCCAATAATTACAGCCAACCAAACCCACCATGGCGGCAAAAACGGCAACGCAAATGAAAGCACTACACCCACCACCCAAGCAGGCAACACAAACCGCCACGCCATGACCGTTTTCCCTTAAATTATGATTATTAGATATATAATAATAAATGCTTTTAGTAGATTATGACAAATGCCAACCAGCATTAGCAGATAAAAAAAGAGGTTCAAATCATTTCAAAACCGATAAACGCAAAAAAGCGCAATCTGAAACAGATTGCGCTTTTTTATAAACTGGCACGCCCACGGGGAATCGAACCCCGGTTACCGCCGTGAAAGGGCGATGTCCTAACCGCTAGACGATGGGCGCGGATAAATCTTGTGGCGCACCCGGAGCGATTCGAACGCCCGACCCTCTGGTTCGTAGCCAGATACTCTATCCAACTGAGCTACGGGTGCATCAAGAAAGATTTGAATTATAAAGAGAGGGCTATTTACTGTCAAGCGTTTTATTTGGAAAACTTGCAGACAGCGTGTAAAATGCGCATTTGCTATTGAATTTACAGAGAATAAAATGTCAGATTTCGCACACTGGCCGCTCTTATCCGAAGCATTTTCCCGTTTGGGACGGCCTGTGGTCGTGGTGGATTTGGAGACGACCGGTGGAAATTTCTATCAAGACAGGATAACGGAAGTCGCCCTTGTTCGTTTTGAGCAAGGACGCGCCACACATTACGAGCAATTGGTCAATCCTTGCCGCAGCATTCCCGAATTTGTTGCCAGACTGACCGGGATTCATGATGAAACAGTGAAAAACGCGCCTGTCTTTGCCGATATTGCAGCCGATTTGTTGCCGCTATTGCAAGGTGCAGTGGTTGTTGCCCACAACAGCCGCTTTGACTACACCTTCCTGCGCCACGAGTTTGCGCGTATCCATACTGACTTTGCCGCACCCTCGCTCTGTACGGTTCAACTGTCACGCCGCCTCTATCCTGAGTTTTACAAACATAGCCTCGACAGCATTATCGAACGCACCGGCATTCAGACGGCCAACCGCCACCGCGCCATGACTGATGTTGCCGCATTATGTGATTATCTCGAATTAAGTTTGGCAGAAAAAAATCATCAACAATGGGACGAACACGTCCGTGTATTGATGAATCCGAAAATGTTACCCACTTGGCTGCCTGATTCACTCGCCCAACAGCTCTATGCCCTGCCCGACAGTTACGGCGTATTGGTTTGGTTTGACCATTTCGGCAAAGCCCAAGCCATTGAAGCACATGAACGCGCATACAGCGAAACCGCCACTCTGCTGCACAGCAAAAAACTGCCGCCGCATATCAAAGCCGCAGCCTCCATCCGTTTTATTCCGGCAGTCGGGCAGCTCCATACATTATGGCTCAAAGCCCAGACCATGCAGGAATACCAACTGATGCCGTCTGAAAAGTCCACATCGTTTTCTACCGTCCGCTTTATCGCGGACGAACACGGCAGCCTTCAAGCACGCATTGTCTTGTTAAACAGCGGTACAAGAAACTGGCGCCCTTACGGTTTGTTTGCCCACAAAAAAGCAGCCAAACGCGCTTTGACGCAATGGTCGCAAGAACACAGACTCTGCCCAGATTCGCTCAACATTTTGCCGACCAGCTACGCAAAGGGCGAACCCTGCCCAGTCGAGGCCGTCGGAAAATGCAATGGCAACTGTCGCCAGCCAAACGGCATCAAACATCAAAACCAACGCATTACCGAGCTTGCCGCCCTACTCCCCGTAACCGATTGGGGCAAAGCGCACGAAATTGAAATTACCGAAACCGACCCCCTGACCGGAAACAGCATTACCCTGCTCTGCGCCGGCGGCGCGTTGGCATTGCCTGATGGAAGCTGGTATTTCGACAGCAGCCTGCCTCTCGTGATTAAAAACAAATTCAGGCAAGACAAAGAAAATATCCGTTTGATTGCTTAAAACAAGGCCGTCTGAAAACCAAATTTTCAGACGGCCTATTGTGAATAATTTTCCGCTTTATTCTCAAAATAAAAATCTGCCTAAATTTTAATCAGAACTTATTTTTATAATAGCAATCAAATACTAAACCAATTTATACACAAGCTGTTCACACAATTTTCAATGAAAGCTGTGTATACCCAGCCCAACGAGTAAACCATGAATAATCCTGAAATCATCTTCTTTGACATCGACGACACCCTCTATCGAAAATACACGGATACCCTGCGTCCTTCGGTTGCTCAAGCCATGCGCGCATTGAAAGCCAAAGGCATTTTGACTGCCATTGCCACCGGCCGTCCGGAAGCCGCCATTCCCGCCAAAGTCAAAGCCTTGATTCAAGAATGCGGTATCGACATGCTCGTTACCATCAACGGCCAATATATTTCCTTTCGCGGCAAACCCCTGCAAAGCTACCCGTTGGACATTGCCGACATAGAAACCGCCATCAACCTGCTTGAACAACACAAAATAGACTACGCATTCGTCAACAACCAAGAAATTGCCGTTTCCTCCCATTCGCCGCGCGTTATCGAAGGCTTATCGCATATCCTGCCCAACTTCCTGACGGACAAAGAATATTTCCGCAAACAACCTGTTTATCAAATGTTGGTCTTTGTGGATAAGGAAGAAGAAAAAATCCTGCAACCGCTAACCCAGCAACACGGCTTCAAATCCGTCCGCTGGCATGAATATGCTGTGGACCTGCTACGCAAAGAAGGTTCAAAAGCACGCGGCATTGCTCACGCAGTGGAAAAACTGGGGATTGATATGAGCAAAGTAATGGCATTCGGCGACAGCTTCAACGACTTAGAAATGCTGTCAACCGTCGGCTTTGGCGTTGCCATGGGCAATGGCGAAGAAGCTGCTAAAGCTGCTGCACAATTCGTCTGCCCAAGTGTCGATGAAGACGGCGTATTGCGCGGCTTGCAAGAATTGGGCGTAATTTAAAACATTAAATCAAAAGGCCGTCTGAACATTTTTTCAGACGGCCTTGTTCTATCAATAAACTTCCTGCCTACTTCGGCAATACCAAAAAGCTAATCAGCAATTCTTTAAATACGAATCCAAACACACCCAAGCCCAAAACCAAGAAGAGCATGGCAATGCCGAATTTGCCGGCTTTGGATTCTTTACCCAAGTTCCAAACAATAAAGCCCAAAAAGATAATCAGGCCGCTCAGTAGGATTTTCATTGCCCATGAGGCGAATTCTGCTTCAGACATTATTTTTTTCCTTTTATTCTTAAGATGTGTGTTTAATTGCTTTCAGACGGCCTATTAAAATTTAAGGCCGTCTGAAATTTGTTTTTAGATTATTTGTTCAATACTTGTTGCAAATCATCAATCAAATCGTCGATGTATTCCAAACCGACAGAGAGGCGGATCAAGCCCGGGCGGATATTGGCGGCGAGTTTTTCTTCAGGCTGCATCCGGCCGTGCGTGGTTGTCCACGGATGGGTGATGGTCGAGCGCACATCGCCGAGGTTGGCAGTACGGGAAAAGAGTTCTACGCCGTCCACAATTTTCCATGCTTCTTCTTGGTCTGCAACTTCAAAACCCACGACGATACCGCCGCCATTTTGCTGTTTGCGGATCAGTTCGGCTTGCGGATGGTCGGGCAAACCGGTGTAGTACACAGCTTGGACTTGCGGCTGCTCTTTCAACCATTGGGCGATTTTCAGCGCATTGTCGTATTGTTTTTCCATACGCAGCGACAAGGTTTCCACGCCGCTCAACAACTGCCATGCGTTAAACGGAGACATCGCCAAACCGCAAGAGTTGCAATACATGGCTACTTGCGTCATCAATTCTTCCGAGCCGGCCAACACGCCGCCCATCACGCGGCCGTGACCGTCAATCGCTTTGGTTGCGGAAGACACGGAAATATCCGCACCGTGTTTCAAAGGCTGCGAACCGGCTGGCGACAAGAGGCTGTTGTCCACCACCAAAAGCGCGCCAATGCTGTGTGCCAGTTCGGCTAAAGCTTCCAAATCGGCAACTTCGCCCAAAGGGTTGGATGGGGTTTCCAAGAAAAACAGTTTAGTATTGGGCTTGATGGCCGCTTTCCATTCATCTACATCAACCGGCGACACATGGCTGACTTCGATGCCGAACTTGGTTACGATGTTATTGATAAAACCGACAGTCGTACCAAACAGGCTGCGGCTGGAAATCACATGATCACCGGCTTGCAAGAAGGTGAAAAACGCTGCCTGAATCGCGGACATACCGGTCGAAGTGGCTACCGCGCGCTCTGCGCCTTCCAATGCAGCAATGCGTTTCTCAAAGGCGGCAATGGTAGGGTTGGCCGTACGGGTATAGGTAAAACCTTTGATTTTTTTAGAAAACAAATCAGCAGCATGTTGGGCGTTTTCCCACATGAAGCTGCTGGTCAAAAACAGAGCCTGATTGTGTTCATAATATTCGGTTTGCTCTTTGCCACTACGGATGGCAAGCGTTTGGGGATGAAGTTTTTTGCTCATTTGTTTTTCAATCTACTGTATGTTGCGATGGGCGCAGTAAACAATACGCCCGTTTAATTTGTTAACATTTTGCGCTTATTCCTGTCATCTTTCAAGCAGGAGGCCGTCTGAACGGTTATTGATAAACCTGTCCGCCGTGCTTCAGCCAACCGTCTTCATGACGGCCTGCCGGATCATGATGCGTCCAATGGATAACACCGCCCTGCTCCGACCATTCATATTCGCCGTAAAACGCTACTTTATCACCTTTTTTCAAGCCTTTGATTTTGTCGGCAAGGTCGATATTGTGTGCCACTAAAAGCGTTTGGCCGCTGGAGAGCTTCAAGATAAAGCGTTGGTGGCGCGTGCCTTTGTTGTCATCCGGCAGGGTTTTCCATACCGTGCCCTCGCCCTCAACCTGAATATCGCTTTGCTCGTTTTCAAACGCCTGTTTCAAAACCGCTTCGGCTGATTCTTTGCCCGAACCGATTTGCTGTTGAGCCGTATCGGCGTTTTTTCCTCCCGCATTATTTTGTTTTTGAACGGCTTCTATTTTCTGCTGATTCTGCGATTGTACCGACTGCTTGTTTTGCATTTTGTTATAGGCAAATACGGCAACCAAAGCAATCAGCAATACAATGATTTTATTTTTATTCATAACAATCTCAAAAAAAATGCCCGATTCTGCATCGGGCATATCAACTATTTAGAAAGGATATTTATCACGAAAACGTGAGCCGCCATTATACACGCTTCGTAAAATTTTAAGGGAAATTTACGCCGAAGGCCGTCTGAAACTTTTCAGACGGCCCGGATACTCAACGGCGGTATTTCATTTCAGTCTTCATATCGTCCAAAATACGTTTGACGTTGTGTTCCAATACATCCTCCACCAAGCCCGGCGCCTGCTCGTTGAGCATTTGCTGCAACTGGTAAGTGAACAAGGCCATTTGTTTTTGCACGGCAATCCGAATCATGCCGTTGACTGCATCGGCTACATGGGGGCGCAAACGCTTAATCAGACGCTCGGTCAAATCTTTTTCAGAAACGCAGAATACCTCCCGACGGCCAATCGCTTGCGGGTTCAATACATTGATATGGACATTGATGGCCGGTTCTTTTTCAAGGCCGTCTGAAACCGCCTCTTCAGCCGCTTCCGCATCATCATTTTCCGGTTTTTCAGTTTCTTCCACTTCAGGCGCATCAAAATCTACCGCACCTGATTTCGGATTCAGTCTGACGGTACGCGTTGATTCGATATGACGCTCTGAAGCCGCGGCCTGCAATGCCGATTGCGCGCTCAACCAGTTGTCCTGCAAAACCACCATCGCATCGGTTTCCACTGCTTCGCCATCGTCTGCAAGGGCAGTATTGTGTTCCAACTGCCAGCGGTACAAATACTCTTCCAATACTTTTTCACGATTATCAGCATCTAATTTATATTCTTTTTTAGACGCGGTTTTGGGCGCAGCTTCGACAGCGTCGTCCGATTTTTTGACCAATGGCGCATGAGTCGGCACGGTATTGAATTGTCGTGCCTGACGCAATCTTTCCAGGCGTTTTTCCCAATTCAGGTCTTCTTCCTCGAGGGCTGCGGGGTCAAGACGGTTGTTTTCCATAATAATCTCGTTTTTTCATTTTTATTGTGAACCGCATTCAAACCTAAAATCACTTGAAATACGGCCGATGGTTGGACATATCCGGCAAGCCGGCGCAAGCGTCACATTTTAATATTAATTCGCTATATAATCACTATTTTATTTAATACTCAAGGATACATCATGAGCAGCATCGAACAACGCCTCGAATATCTGGAAGAGGCCAACGACGCTTTGCGTATGCAAAACCACGTCCTCGCCACCGCACTCAAAGGCCTTATCCGCTCCCTGCCCTCCGACATGGCCAACGATGCCGTAGAATCCATCCAGCTTGCCTTTGAAGACGCGTTGGCGGAATTGAGCTATGAAGACAGTCCGCACACCGACCTCTTCCATGACGTGACCTACGCATTTTTCCGAGAAAAAGACCACTGATTTCGGCTAGTTTGTTCACAAAATTATGCTAAACTAAGATTTTATCCGTTAACATTTTATTAAGAAAGCACATATCATGAACATGAAAAAATGGCTGGCCACTGCTCTCGCTTGCTCCGCCCTTGCCCTGACTGCCTGCGGCGGTCAAAGCAACAATGCCTCTGCTCCTGCCGATAAAGTGTACCGTGTCGGCTCTAACGCCGAGTTTGCCCCATTTGAATCTTTGGATTCTGCCGGCAAAGTAGAAGGTTTTGACGTAGATTTGATGAATGCCATGGCCAAAGCCGGCAACTTCAAAGTCGAATTCAAACACCAGCCATGGGAAAGCCTCTTCCCTTCTCTGAACAACGGCGACGTGGACATCGTTATGTCCGGCGTAACCATCACTGACGACCGCAAACAAAGCATGCTCTTCAGCGATCCATACTTTGAAATCACCCAAGTTGTCCTCGTTCCCAAAGGCAAAAAAGTAGCTTCCTCCGAAGACCTGAAAAACATGGCCAAAGTCGGCGTGGTAACCGGCTACACCGGCGACTTCTCCGTTTCCAAACTCTTGGGCAACGACAATCCGAAAATCGCCCGCTTTGAAAGCGTTCCCCTGATTATCAAAGAATTGGAAAACGGCGGTTTGGATTCTGTAGTCAGCGAC
Organism: Neisseria sp. HMSC075C10; assembly: GCF_001815615.1. Taxonomy (NCBI): domain Bacteria; kingdom Pseudomonadati; phylum Pseudomonadota; class Betaproteobacteria; order Neisseriales; family Neisseriaceae; genus Neisseria; species Neisseria sp. HMSC075C10. The sequence goes on along the minus strand of NZ_KV821239.1, from coordinate 52,780 downwards.
AGCGCAGTCATTGCCAACTATGTGAAAAACAACCCGACCAAAGGCCTGGATTTCATCTCCCTGCCTGACTTCACCATCGAAAACTACGGTATCGCTGCACGCAAAGGCGACGAAGCCACCATCAAAATGTTGAACGATGCGCTGAAAAAAGTACGCGAAAGTGGCGAATACGACAAAATTTACGCCAAATACTTTGCTAAAGAAGGCGAAAAAGCAGAAAAAGCCGAAGCAGCCAAATAATCTGGTTTGACTTCCTAAACTAAAGGCCGTCTGAAAAGTTTTCAGACGGCCTTTAATCTGGTTAACGCCATTAAACGCAAGCGTCCCCTATAATCCGCTTGTTTTTATCTTTCAAATGAAAGAGGCGCCATGATCAAACCCATCATCCTTAGCCTCACTGCCGCAACCGCTTTGGCCGCCTGCTCCGCTTCTGAAAAACAAGAATCTCCTAACGTCGGCGTGGCCAATCCGGCTTCCGAATTCTGCGTCAAACAAGGCGGCAAATCCGAAATCAAAAGAGACAAAGACGGCAACGAATACGGCGTGTGCCACTTGCCTGACGGTACCGTTGTCGAAGAATGGGAATATTTCCGTCAACACAACAAATAATTGCTAAACCATATAAAAGGCCGTCTGAACCCAAGTTTCAGACGGCCTTTTTATTTAAACAACGATTATTTTACTTCCAATTTGGTCACGCCGCCCATATACGGTTGCAACGCAGCAGGAATATTAATGCTGCCGTCGGCATTTTGATGGTTTTCCAATACTGCCACCAAAGTACGACCGACTGCCAAGCCTGAGCCGTTCAAAGTATGTACCAAACGGTTTTTACCGTTTTCATCTTTGAAACGCGCTTTCATGCGGCGAGCTTGGAAATCTTCGCAGTTGGAACAGCTGGAAATCTCACGATAAGTATTTTGCGCAGGAACCCAAACTTCCAAGTCGTAGGTTTTGGTTGCGCCGAAACCCATGTCGCCGGTACACAAAGTAATCACGCGGTATGGCAGTTCCAACGCTTTCAAAATATTTTCAGCATGGCCGACCATTTCTTCCAGCGCTTCGTATGATTTTTCTGGATGAACGATTTGCACCATTTCCACTTTGTCGAATTGGTGTTGGCGAATCAAACCGCGCACGTCTTTGCCGTATGCGCCCGCTTCGGAGCGGAAACATGGGGAATGCGCAGTCAATTTCAACGGCAAATCGCTGCCAGCCACAATGCTGTCGGCAACAGTATTGGTCAGCGTCACTTCTGCGGTCGGAATCAGATATTGCGTTTTCTTACTCTCATCACCGCCGCGGGTAACGTGGAATAAATCTTCTGCAAATTTAGGCAGTTGACCCGTACCTTGCAGGGTCAGATCGTCCACGATGTAAGGCGTGTAATGTTCAGTATAGCCGTGTTTCAGCGTGTGCGTGTCCAGCATGAACTGAGCCAAAGCGCGATGCAGACGGGCGATTTGGCCTTTCATCACCGTAAAGCGCGCGCCAGACAGTTTCGCACCGCCTTCAAAATCCAAGCCCAAAGGCTCACCCAAATCAACATGGTCTTTGATTTCAAAGTCAAATTCGCGCGGCGTGCCAACTTTGCGAACTTCAACGTTTTCAGTTTCGTCTTTACCGACAGGAACACTTTCGTGCGGCAGGTTCGGAATACTCAGCAGCCAAGCATCCAATTCTTTCTGAACGGCATCCAAATCAGCGGCAGCCTGCTCCAAATCCGCTTTGATTTGGGCAACCTGATCCATCGCAGCTTGAGCCTCTTCGTGTTTGCCTTGACCTTTCAACGCGCCGATTTGTTTGGAAATACTGTTGCGCGAAGCCTGCAACTCTTCTGTTTTCACTTGAACGGCTTTGCGTTGCTCTTCCAAAGCGTTGAAACGCGCGGTATCAAACTCATAACCGCGTGCGGCCAAACGTTCGGCAACTGCGGCGGTATTGCTGCGGAGCAATTGGATGTCTAACATTGTTTTCTCTCGTTAAGATTCAGAATGGCATTATTGTAAACCAATTTAAAGATATTTTCACAGCGACAGGCCGTCTGAAAACAAAAAACGCCCCTGCAAAAAGCAGGAGCGTTTTTTAAGAATTTTGGCACGCCCACGGGGATTCGAACCCCGGTTGCCGCCGTGAAAGGGCAGTGTCCTAGGCCTCTAGACGATGGGCGCGTAACCGAAGCGCGAACTATACAGAAAGCCTTTTCTTCTGTCAACGTCTTTACTGCATTTTTAAAGATGCTGCCGATTTCCGTATGTTATTTTCCCTGTATAATGCCGGTTTTAATAAAAAGGAAAACTCGCCATGTGGTTTAAGCAAATCAGTTTTTATCCGCTCAACAAAGACAAGTTGCCCGAATTGGAAGTCATTGCCGACAAATTGGTGCAATCCGAATTTGCCCATTGTCAGGGTTTGGACTGGTTTAGCGAAGGCTTTGCCACGCCGGTTTCCTTTTCGCCCGAGCTGGTTTTCCCTGCCGATTACACTTGGCGCGTTGCTCTGAAAAAAGAAGAAAAAGTCCTGCCTGCCGGCGTGATCCGCGATATTTTGGATGAAAAGGTTTTGGAAATCCAAAACAACGAAGCGCGCAATGTCGGCCGCAAAGAAAAACAAGAGCTGAAAGAACAGATTACTGACGACCTGCTGCCCCGTGCCTTTACGCGCAGCAGCCGCACACAGGCGATTTTCGACACGCGCCACGGGTATCTTTTAGTCAACAATGCCGCCTCTGCCAAAGCGGAAAATATCCTGACCAAACTGCGCGAAGCCTTGGGCGGTCTTGAAGCAGCCCTGCCCAATACCAAACAATCGCCCTCCTCACTGATGACCAGCTGGCTACTGCAAGGCCACTGTGACGGCGGTTTTGAATTGGACAGCGATTGCGAACTCAAAGGCGTAGGCGATGTTGTCCCGGTCGTCAAAGTTTCCAAACAAGACCTGACCGCCGATGAAGTGGTACAACACGTCAAAAACGGCAAAACCGTTACCCAGCTGGGCTTGGTATGGCGCGAACAAATCGCGTTTATCCTTACCCAAGACTTTACACTCAAACGCATCCAGTATCTGGACGTTTTGCAAGAAGAAGCCGAAAGCAACGGCGACGATGCCGCCAGCCTCGCCTTTGCCTCGCAAATCCTGATGACCGAAGCCATCAGCACCATGTTGGAAGAACTGGTTTCTTATTTAGGCGGCTGGCAAGAATAATTTTTCAGACGGCCTTTTGATTGGGAAATATCAAAGGCCGTCTGAAATATAATACGCATGGTTTCCGCCTGTTGGGCGCGCTCTTCAGGCGTGGCAAGGCTGTCCACATGGGCAAAGTGTGTAAGCTTCTGCACTTCGTCCACACCTTTGACCAGCTCGGCGACAGTACTGTTGCAGCGTTCCGTGAGCAGCTCGCGCCAGTCGGGCACAAAACGCACGATGTCAGCCAAAAGCGTGGCGGCCACCGCATCGGGCAGCAAATCCAATTCGTTCACCATACGCGCCGCACCCAAAAGGTGCGCCAAAAGCGGCTCGCCCGCAGGCGTGGCCGCATCGGCAGGATAATGCGTCTCGGCCAGCGACAAGGCCGTCTGAAGCAGCTTTTGCGCAGGTTCGGGCAAACCGGCGGTATGCGCGTCAAACCGCGCGCGGGATTCTTGCATCGGTGCGGCGGGGATTTCCGGTGTTTGTCGTGTGTTGCTCATGGCGTGCCGTTTCTCCGTTTGTTTTGTTTCGACATAGCGGCTGTATTGTAGCAGCTTGCCCGTATTTTGCGACAAAGCATGTTTCAGACGGCCTGGGCTACCCAACTTGCAATAACATATAAACATCAAAATAAAACAAACAATTAGCGTGTAAATGTGCTTGCAGTGAAAAAATATTAGAAATAATATCAATGCAAGTAATAATTTTTATCAAGAAGGAGATGAGTGTGAAATTTTTAGCTGCTTTGCTGTGGCCGGCCATGTTGCTGCCCATTTTGTCTCATGCTGATAGCGGCATTCAGACGGTCTCTGTTTCTCAAGCATATGCGGATGACGCAACGGGCTGCGAGCAGCTTTATCCTGTAAATAGCTTCGAGAGTTTGTTCAGACAGATGGCCGGCACGCTGCATAGTGCCTGTTTGCTTGATATGCCACCTGAAGATTTAGCGAAAAAGTGGCAGATTCCCGTGTACCGGCGCTATCTGCGGCTTTCCGGCCGTTTGCGGCCTGACGGAGAAAAACAGGCGGTACTCAGATGGAAAGACAAGGCAGAGCGGCAGAAATGGCTCAAACACAGGCGGCGTAAGCTAAAACGGCCGACCGACGGCTTTACGGTAGTGCATCAGACCAACTACAACGGCAGTACTTTTTTAGAAATCGAAGCAACGCCTGATTATATAAAACGATACCGTTCATTGTTTCCTGACGACCGTTATCCTGATGATTTGCCGAAACCCTATGTTTCATCTCATATCCTAAGCCCGGTCAGCGTATGCTTTAACAATGGAACAGAACAAGTTTTTCCTAGGTATACGGTAGTAAAACAAGTAGCAGTAGATGAAAACAACCATTTGATTGGGAGTGATAGACATTTGGTTATAAGGGAGGAGAAAGGTGCAGGAATATTATTTCAGCATCCAACAGACAAATGCATTAATGATATTTCCAGCATCTTTCTTATCAGATAGTCGATAGTATTTAATTTTAAAGGTATATGGTATGGCTACAACAGCACAAATCCGGCAGCATTTTTTAAAATTAGGGATGCCTGTTTCGGAAGTTAATCAGATTATTCGGGATTCAATTTTACTGGGGCAAACCCATAACTTTATCAATCAATGGGGGTTAGGGAGTATTCAAGCAATACACTAGATATTCCGGCATATTTTTCCAAAGCAAACTAATTGGCAGTAAAGAAAATAGAAGTATTGTATTCGGTACGGCAGACAAAAGATATCTGACTGCTTCTGATTGGGCTCATGAGTTAGGACATGGTTTGTTGAAAACAATTTCCAAGCTTGATCTTGATATTGATGGAAATCGCAATATAACAGCGAATGAATATGCACGAAGATTTGTTTATGAAGAAGGAAAAGCCGAATACAACCGTTTTCAGTTTGATTTGCGGAACAACCCAAAAGAAACCAAATACGGCTCAAATACAGAAGCAATCAAGGCAATGAACCAGCAACAGGCTGTTGATTATTTTGCCCATAAGATGAAAACCCAAAACCCCAGCGGACAGCCCGGCCATACTTATTGGACATTGGCGAAATCTGTATTCCTTGAGCAAACCAATCCAAACCTGCTAAACGGTAAAACTCCGGCCGAAAAGCAAAAAATTCTGTAATCAGGAATGGATGAAGCAGCGCCTGACCATCCCAACAGACTGTTTGGCGTAGGTGACGAGCGGGTTCGCTTTCAGAAAACCGATCCAAATATGCCGCTTAGTCTGATGCCGATGATGGCGCGTGGAAATCCTACGCTGATGGTGGTATTTGTACCTGCCAACAGCTGTTTGGCAGACGGTACGGTAACGACGATAGAAGTATCAGAAAGGATGTCATGATGTTGGGCGCAGTCATTGGCGATATTGCCGGATCAAGATTCGAGTTTGACAACTACCGTCACACCGATTTTGATATTTTCAGCCCCGACAGCGACTTTACCGATGACACGATTTGCACTGTTGCCATTGCCGATTGGGTTTTACAAGGCTGCAACGATAATTTGGCCTCTATTTTGCAAGGCTGGTGTAGGGCATATCCCTGTCCGAAAGGCGCATATGGCGGCCGCTTCTCACAATGGATAGAATGGAAAGATCCAGAACCTTATAATAGCTGGGGCAACGGCTCAGCCATGCGTGTTTCTGCCGTTGGTTGGGCATTTGCCACATTGGAAGAAACCCTGCATTTTGCCGAACAATCCGCTATCGTAACGCACAACCACCCAGAAGGCATTAAAGGTGCGCAAGCCGTAGCCGCCGCCATCTTTTGGGCGCGTACCGGTATGGGCAAAGCGCAAATCAAAGAAAACATTACAAGGCAATTCGGCTACGACTTGAGCCAAAGTTGCGACCAAATCCGCCCGCATTATCATTTCAACGAAAGCTGTCAGGAAACCGTGCCTCAAGCGATTACTGCCTTTCTTGAAAGCGATGATTTTGAACACGCCATCCGACTGGCAGTTTCCCTGGGTGGAGACAGCGATACCTTGGCAGCCATTACTGGCAGTATTGCTGAAGCATACTACGGTATCCCTACGGCCATGCGCGAACACGCTTTAGCCATATTGCCACGCCGTATTGCTGAAACCCTACTGACTTTTGAATCCCAATATCAGGCCGTCTGAAACTGCCTACAAAAAGGAATAAATGATGAAATACCTCGCCCTACTCCCTATCGCCTTCATGCTGGGTATGCCTGCCATTGCCGAAACCATCAATCCTTATCAGGAAAAAGGTTGCGCTTATGATGGCGATGTCGGCAAAGACGGCAAACCATCCGGTAAAGGTACATGGAAATGCCAAGACGGCCGCAGCTATGTCGGCTCATTTAAAAACGGCAAATTTGACGGCAAAGGCGTATATACCGTTTCCGGCAACGGCGAAACCTTTATCGAACCCTTCTCCTCCAATAGCGCCAAATTACGCAATATGACGCTGGAAGGGATGTTCAAAAAAGGCAGGGCGCACGGAAACTTTACCGCCTCCCAAAACGGCACACCAGTCTTCATCATGAAATGCGAAGACGGTATGATTAAAGAAGTCAAACTACCTAAGAAATCTGCGTCCAAAACCAAATAAACAGCCTTTCAGACGACCTTATCCGGCTTTTAGGCGGTCTGAAACATCAATTAACAAGCCTGCCTAAAGGCTGTTATGTTGATTTTAAAGAATTTCCAAACAACCCTTACCCCAGGACAACCACCATGAGCATTAAATCCGACAAATGGATACGCCGCATGGCCGAAGAACACGGCATGATTGAGCCGTTCGAGCCCAACCAAATCAAAGAGGCCAACGGCCAACGCATCATTTCCTACGGCACATCCAGCTACGGCTACGACATCCGTTGTGCTAATGAATTTAAAATCTTCACCAATATCAACAGCACCATCGTCGACCCGAAAAACTTCGACCCGAAAAACTTCGTTACAGTCGAAGATGACTGCTGTATCATTCCGCCCAACTCCTTTGCTTTGGCGCGCACAGTCGAATATTTCCGCATCCCGCGCAACGTCCTGACCGTCTGCTTAGGTAAATCCACTTACGCACGCTGCGGCATCATCGTCAACGTTACTCCGTTCGAACCTGAGTGGGAAGGCTACGTTACGCTTGAGTTTTCCAACACCACCCCCCTGCCTGCCAAAATCTATGCAGGCGAAGGCGTGGCTCAAGTCTTATTCTTTGAAAGCGATGAAGTCTGCGAAACTTCATACAAAGACCGCAACGGCAAATACATGGGACAAACCGGTGTTACCCTGCCTAAGACTTAATACACAAAATAAACAAAGGCCGTCTGAAATTTCAGACGGCCTTTTATCATTTCATTTAGAAACGGCGTTTCAACTTGCAAGCCTGCAAGATATGAACGGCAAGTTCTTCCACTGATTTATCGGTTGTATTGGTAAACGGTACACCGTGGCGTTTGAACATATTTTGCGCATCAGCAATCTCGCTGCGGCAAGTATCGATTTTGGCATAGGTCGAATTAGGACGGCGTTCCTGACGGATAGCCTGCAGACGCTCAGGCTGAATGGTCAAACCGAACAGCTTGTCTTTATAAGGTTTGACCATACGCGGCAAATCGGTCGATTCCAAATCATCGGGAATCAATGGATAGTTTGCGGCGCGGATACCGTATTGCAGGGCCAGATAGAGACAGGTCGGCGTTTTACCCGAACGGGACACGCCCATCAAAATCACATCCGCTTCCTGCAGGTTTTTATCGCTGACGCCGTCATCATGATTCAGTGAAAAATTGACCGCCTCCATACGCGCATCATAGCGTTGAGTATTGCCGATACTGTGGTGCCCCTGCCGGGCAGCAACTGCCTCCGTATTGAGTTCCTTTTCCAAAAGACCGAGAAAGGTTTCAAAGAAATTAATATGGAACGCATTGGCTTTCTTGATGATTTCACGGATTTCGTCATTGACCACACTGACAAAAGCAATCGGGCGCACACCGAATTTTTCAGCTGACTGGTTGACTTTGTCTACAACAGCACGCGCTTTTTCAGGCGTATCGATAAACGGATAGGTATGGCGTTTGAACTCAACATTGCCAAATTGGTTCAGCAAGGCTTCACCGATATTTTCAGCGGTCAGGCCGGTTCGGTCGGAAATATAGAAGACTTGGCGTGGATCAGTCATAATGAATCCTCTTGAGGGTAACGTTTCAGACGGCAATCATAGCAGTTACAGCCTTTGCAATAAAGCGATTCCCGACAGATTACACAGGATTACAACAAATTTGAACAATTTTTAAATTGGCATAAAATTTTATTTTTTTCCATTTTGTAGAATTTTATTCTAAAATTGCAAAATAAATCTTGTTTATTAAATTTATTAACTTATTTTGTTTTCCATATTTAACAAGAAGATAACACGTAAAAACATGAATCTTATATTCACATTTCAGAAGGCTACACGCCTGAAAAGCACAATATCACAGACGAATTTGTGATTTTTAAAAAGATAAAACACATGACAGCCATCAAACGAATGGCTACAATAAGCAGGCGGATTTGTTTCTTTTTTAACATTTTTTGGATTGGATTGGACACACAAATGGCCGAAAACTACGTTATTTGGTTTGAAAACCTGCGTATGACTGACGTTGAGCGAGTGGGCGGTAAAAATGCCTCTTTGGGCGAAATGATCAGCCAACTGACTGAAAAAGGCGTGCGCGTTCCCGGCGGTTTTGCAACCACAGCCGAAGCTTATCGTGCTTTCCTGGCTCACAATGGTCTGAGCGAGCGTATTTCCGAAGCCCTGAAACAACTGGATGTTGAAGACGTTGCCGAGTTGGCGCGTGTGGGTAAAGAAATCCGTCAATGGATTTTGGATACTCCGTTCCCTGAGCAGCTGGATGCTGAAATCGAAACAGCTTGGAACAAAATGGTTGCCGATGCCGGCGGTGCGGACATCTCCGTTGCCGTACGTTCTTCCGCAACAGCAGAAGACTTGCCGGACGCTTCTTTTGCCGGCCAACAAGAAACCTTCCTGAATATCAACGGCTTGGATAACGTTAAAGAAGCAATGCGCCATGTATTCGCTTCCCTGTACAACGACCGTGCCATTTCTTACCGTGTCCACAAAGGCTTCGAACACGACATCGTTGCCCTTTCTGCCGGCGTACAACGCATGGTGCGCTCTGACAGCGGCGCGTCCGGTGTGATGTTCACCATCGATACCGAATCCGGTTACGACCAAGTCGTTTTCGTTACCTCTTCTTACGGTCTGGGCGAAAACGTCGTACAAGGCGCAGTAAACCCTGACGAATTCTATGTATTCAAACCTACTTTGAAAGCAGGCAAACCGGCTATCCTGCGCAAAACCATGGGTTCGAAACAAATCAAAATGATCTTTACCGACAAAGCCGAAGCCGGTAAATCTGTGACCAACGTTGATGTACCTGCAGAAGACCGTCAACGCTTCTCCATTACCGACGCTGAAGTTACAGAGTTGGCTCATTACGCGCTGACCATCGAAAAACACTACGGTCGCCCAATGGACATCGAATGGGGCCGCGACGGCTTGGACGGCAAACTCTACATCCTGCAAGCACGCCCTGAAACTGTAAAATCTCAAGAAGACGGCAGCCGCAACCTGCGCCGCTTCTCTATCAACGGCGAAAAAGTTGTCTTGTGCGAAGGCCGTGCCATCGGTCAAAAAGTCGGCCAAGGCAAAGTACGCCTGGTGAAAGATGCTTCCGAGATGGATTCCGTTGAAGCAGGCGATGTACTCGTTACCGACATGACCGACCCGGATTGGGAACCGGTGATGAAACGTGCTTCCGCCATCGTGACCAACCGCGGCGGCCGTACCTGCCACGCAGCGATTATCGCGCGTGAATTGGGTATTCCGGCTGTTGTAGGTTGTGGCGACGCTACCGATCTGCTGTCCGAAGGCCAAGAAGTTACCGTATCTTGTGCCGAAGGCGATACCGGCTTCATCTACTCCGGTCTGCTGGACGTACAAATTACCGATGTTGCTTTGGACAATATGCCTAAAGCACCTGTAAAAGTCATGATGAACGTTGGTAACCCTGAATTGGCATTCAGCTTCGCCAACCTGCCTAGCGAAGGCATCGGCTTGGCGCGTATGGAATTCATCATCAACCGTCAAATCGGTATCCACCCTAAAGCCTTGTTGGAATTTGACAAACAAGACGACGAGTTGAAAGCTGAAATTACCCGCCGCATGGCCGGTTACGCTTCTCCTGTCGACTTCTATGTCGATAAAATCGCAGAAGGTGTAGCAACTTTGGCTGCTTCGGTTTATCCACGCAAAACCATCGTTCGTATGTCTGACTTCAAATCCAACGAGTACGCTAACTTGGTGGGTGGCAGCATCTACGAACCACACGAAGAAAACCCAATGTTGGGCTTCCGTGGTGCAGCGCGTTATGTAGCCGATAACTTCAAAGACTGCTTCGCACTCGAGTGTAAAGCCTTGAAACGCGTTCGCGATGAAATGGGCTTGACCAACGTCGAAATCATGATTCCATTCGTTCGTACTTTGGGTGAAGCGGAAGCTGTTGTTAAAGCCCTGAAAGAAAACGGTCTGGAACGCGGCAAAAACGGCCTGCGCCTGATCATGATGTGCGAGTTGCCAAGCAACGCTGTATTGGCAGAACAATTCCTGCAATACTTCGACGGCTTCTCCATCGGCTCTAACGACATGACCCAGCTGACCCTCGGCCTCGACCGTGACAGCGGCTTGGTATCTGACTCCTTCGACGAGCGCAACCCTGCCGTTAAAGTGATGTTGCACTTGGCAATCTCTGCCTGCCGCAAACAAAACAAATACGTCGGTATTTGCGGTCAAGGCCCATCAGACCATCCGGACTTTGCCAAATGGCTGGTTGAAGAAGGTATCGAGAGCGTATCGCTTAACCCTGATACCGTCATTGAAACCTGGCTGTATCTGGCTAACGAATTGAACAAATAAGTTCGATAAGACAAAAATCCCCTGCCCGTTTATCCCGGCAGGGGATTTTTATTGCCTTACTCAATGCCATCTGAAAAAACTTTCACTTTCTTTTACCTTGCTAAAAAAATCCTTTATCATCAAAATGATAAAAAAATATGCCGATATATCTACAAATTTTCAATGTTAATATACTGCCTTTCTGTATTTTACCCCATGCCTTTTGAGTGAACCTTTTTTCACTCTTCCCATCTATCATACACAGCATAACGATACATTTTGAAATAACCCATGAATACAAACTTTATTTCCACCTTTCAGACGGCCTTGAAACGTCTGGCACTTATCAGCACCATTGCCGTCTTAGCAGCCTGCGCCGGCAACAATACCTCTTCCAACCGCGCCGTACCTGACGGCTACTACAAAGTCCGCCCTGGCGATACCCTGACCCAAATCGCCAAACGCTACGGACAAAATGTCAACACACTGGTTGCATGGAATAACCTTCCCAACGCCTCACAAATCGAAGTCGGTCAAGTATTGCGCGTCCGCCGTCATGTCGCCCCACGCAGCACCGCAACACAGCAACGCCAAACTACTGCCGTTACTCCGATCAACCGATTGAACCTGCAATGGCCGACCGATAACGCCTCATCCTCCATTATCCAACGCTACAACGGCACAACCAGCAAAGGCATAGATATTGCAGGCACGCAAGGCCAACAAATCCGTTCTGCCGCAGCCGGTACCGTCATCTACGTTGGCGAAGAAGTCCGCGGCTACGGCAAGCTGATTTTAATCAGCCACAACGACTACACCATTACCGCCTATGCCCACAACGATACGATTTTGGTACAAAAAGATCAAAAAGTCCAAGCAGGTCAAGTTATCGCCACCATGGGCAGCAGCGATACAGACAGCGTCAAGCTTCATTTTGAAGTTCGTCTAAACGGCAAAGCAGTCGATCCCCTGCCTTATTTGACCAGAACAAATTAATACCTTAATCAAAAGGCCGTCTGAAATAGCAGTATTTCAGACGGCCTTTTGATTATCTTGCTATAACAGTTATTTCAACAAAATCTTTTCCTATTTAACTTATGTTGATTGAGTGTAAATGCCGTTATACAATAACAACTCTTTTTAACATTCCATTTCAGGTACCCTACTATGTCTCCTAACCGTATCCTTGCAACCGCATTCTTGTTTGCATCTGCATTTGCCAGCGCAGATGTCCATATTGATGAAAACATTCCTTACCGCGATGAAGAAGAAATCGATACCCGTATTGTTTCCGAGTGTTTAGAAGTGGGCGGCATCATGTCCAAATCTTTGCAAGAAACTGCAGCCAAAAGCGATGTAACGGTTGTCCGTGACGGTAAAAAACAAGGCACATACGCAGATATCGCCATTACTTCGGCCATGAGTGCAGGCAATGCCTTTATCGGCCACGCCAAAGGTATGGCTGTTTCAGCCACTTTGTATGTTGACGGCAAACAAGTTGGCAAAAAAACCTTTACCCGCAATTCTTCCGGCGGTATGTTTGGCGCTTATAAAAGCTCTTGTGCCGTCTTGAACCGTACTTCCAAAGTATTGGGTTCTGACATTGCCCAATGGGTTGTCCGCGAACAAAAAAACGCTCAAGATAAATAATTTATCGAACTAAAAAGGCCGTCTGAAAGTATTTTCAGACGGCC